>NZ_JBSKBR010000018.1:0-120293 GCF_053714315.1 Mesorhizobium sp. PL10
GGCAGTAGGGCAGTAGGGCAGTAGGGCAGTAGGGCAGTAGGGCAGTAGGGCAGTAGGGCAGCTATTCCGGAGATAGTTTGCGGATAAGAAGCCGCAATAGGGTGCCAACGCTCTCGCTGCTGGTCATCAGGGGCTCGACGGCTTCCTTCGACGCGATCCCGACGCGCTGCGCAATCATAAGATGTGTTTCCAATTCCTTGAGCGACCCCTGGGCTATCCTGAGACATTGCTGATACGAGGCTCGGCTTTCGCGGCCGTAGCCTTCGGCGATGTTGGCAGGAACTGAGGTGGCCGCACGGCGAGTCTGGCTTGTCAGTCCGTGGAGTTCATCTTTCGGCCAGGCTCTTGTTGCTTCGTAAATCGAAACCGCCAGATCCATTGCTTGCTGCCAGACGATCAGATCTCTGTACGACTGGATTTTCGCCATCGCCGGCCATCCTACTGCCCTACTGCCCTACTGCCTTACTCCCTTCCCCTAAACGTTCAGCAGCAGATACTCCCGCTCCCATGGGCTGATCACTTCCATGAAGGTCTCGAACTCCGCCCGCTTGATCGCTGCATAGGTGGCGGCGAAGGACTTGCCCAGCAGGGCGCTGAGTTCCTCGTCGCCTTCGAACAGGTCGACGGCCTCGAGCAGGCCGCGCGGCAGGTCGATCTCGTCTGCGTTGGCGGTGGTCAGCACCGGAGGCTCGGCCTTGACCTTGCTGGTCATGCCGATCAGCCCGCAGGCAAGCGACGCCGCCAGCGCCAGATAGGGATTGGCGTCGGAAGACGGGATGCGGTTTTCGACACGCCGCGCCGCCGGGTCCGAGCGCGGCACGCGGAACGCCGTGGTGCGGTTGTCATAGCCCCATTTGTTGTTGACCGGCGCCGAGGCCGATTGCGTCAGCCGGCGGTAGGAATTGACGTAGGGCGCAAACATCACCAGCGCATTCGGCACATGCTTCTGCATGCCGCCGATGAAGTGGAAGAAGTCGTCGGTTTCCGACCCGTCTTCGGCCGAAAAGATGTTCTGCCCGGTCTTTTTGTCGATGATCGACTGGTGGATGTGCATGGCCGAGCCAGGCTGGCCCTGGATCGGCTTGGCCATAAAGGTGGCATAGATTTCGTGCTTGAGCGCTGCCTCGCGGATGGTGCGCTTGAACATGAACACCTGGTCGGCAAGCTCGATCGGATCGCCGTGGCGCAAATTGATCTCGAGCTGGCCGGCGCCCTCCTCGTGGATCAGCGTGTCGATCTCCAGGCCTTGGCTTTCGGAGAAATGGTAGATGTCGTCGATCAGCTCGTCGAACTCGTTGACGCCGGCGATCGAATAGCCGGCGCCGCCGCCGATCGCCCGCCCCGAACGCCCAACCGGCGGCGTCAGCGGGTAGTCCGGATCGGGGTTCTTGCGCACCAGGTAGAATTCGATCTCGGGCGCCACCACAGGCTTCAGCCCACGCTTGTCATAGGCAGCCAGCACGCGCTTCAGCACATTGCGCGGCGTGAACTCCACCGAACGGCCGTCCTGGTGGACGAGGTCGCAGATGACGGCTGCTGTCGGGTCCTCTTCCCATGGCACCACGGTCAAGGTCGACAGATCCGGCATCAGCTTCAGGTCGCCATCGTCCTCCGGATAGTGGAAACCGTTGCCATCCTCGGGATATCCGCCTGAAATCGTCGTCATGAACACCGCCGAAGGCAGCGCCAGCGAGGTATTGGAGGTGAATTTCTTCGACGGCATCATCTTGCCGCGGGCAACACCCGCCTGGTCGGGTGTGATGCATTCTATGTCTTCGATGCCGCGCCATTCCAGCCAGGCGCTGACTTCCTTCCAGTTCTTCACGCCGCGTTGATTTTTCACGAAGGCAGGCGTGCGGACGCGTCCTCCGCGGTTCGACGGACGGACTTCCTTTTTCGCAGGCGGCATCATTCACCAGTTTGGGTTGCGGGTTGCGCAGTATAGCCGTGGCCGGCGATGGAAGGGAAGGGGAGCCCACCCGATAGGTGGTGCCAGCAACGGGACAGACTTCGGCTAGAAGGGTTTGCCGGGCAGCGCGTTCGTATCCAGCCATCGATGCAAAGCGCCGGCATAGAGCCTGCGCCATCCGGTCTGCGGTGCGGTCAGAAACCAGGATTTGCGCAAATCCCAACTGTCTGCGCACAGGTCTCTGAGCCTGGTGTTGATGATGCCTTTGCCCGACAGCGGGTAGACCGAGAATTCGGAAAAGTAGATGGCGCCGTCAAGGTCGTAGAAATCGCAACGCATATGATCGAACGGCGTTGTCAGTTTCTCCGCGATTTCAAGCATGCGCGGGAAAGATGGTGGCAGATCAATCTTCACCCATTGCGGACCGCTTCCAGGCGGCGGTGGCGCGTAGTTGCCCTCACGGTCGAAATGGCATTTTTGTTCGTTGCCGAGCTCGTCGCGACGTGCCGCGTAGACATAGGCTGTCGTCCCGTTGGAGACGTGGAACTTGTACTCCAGGCGGATCGGCTCACCGTTCTCGAGCAGCATCTCCTCCACAAGGATGCGCCTGATGGCGTCCCTGTAGCCCCATTCGCCGAATTTCCTGCCATAGCGACGGCGCATCCAGCGAGCTGTACGCCGGCGCAGCGTGGCTTTGTCCACCCGACCGTTGTGAATCATCATGTTCCAGCGGCAGCCATGATTGGCCTTCACCACGACATTGCCGGCAAGCAACTCCGCCGGAATCTTTGTTGCGTCGTCCCCGGACCACAGGACTTCGGCAGTCTTGAGTTCTGGACAGGTGGACAAAGCGTAGGTTTTCGAGGCGAGCTTGTCGCAAGCCGTCGTGAAAAACGGATTGTGATCGAAAAGCTTTCGCCACAAGAACTTGTCCGCATAGGAAGCCGGTCTCGCCGGATCCGGCAGCACGCCGCTATGGTCGAATGTGCGTTTGCAAATGATGGGGTGGCGCACCAGGCACCATGCCCGCGCCAGGGCGAGGATCACTCGATCGCTCGTTCCAAGAGCCGACACGATCAGCCCATCTGCCGGGTCGAAGATGAACCGCCTCGTCGGGTTACGAACACATCTCTGGTCATGTTTCGCGAAATGCTCGTGCGGCCGATGACCTCAAGCCGGGGGTCAAGTGTGCGTTCCGCATTTTCAGCCCAAAGCCTGCCTAGCGAAATTGGCTCCCACAACACGATCTGCACAGTGTCTGGCGCGGTATCGGCGATACGAGACACGACGGCTGCCTTGGGCGAAACCATGCTCGCAACATAGACAACCTGAGCGTCGCCGTAATCATAATCGCACCCATCGCAAAACTCGGCCCGCATGCGCGCATAGCCGAGCTTGGCGGCGAGCCTGTTTGCCGTTTCGACGGCTTCGGGAACGATGTCGAGGCCGATGATCTCAGGGACCGTTGTCTGGTCGTGAATACGGAACATGGTGAATGGTCGACCGCCGCAGCCGACCATGACAGCGCGGCGGCAATTATCGAAATCGACATGATCGAAGACTTCGTCAAGGCGGTTATAGGCATCCTTTGACGACAGCACGCCTATGCTTGTTTTCCCCGCCGCGATCCGTCCGAACGATGCCGGACCATCCAGATCCTGATCCAGCATCTGCCTGATCTCGGCGGTGTCCTGCGCCTGCACCATCTTGCCGAATGCGGCGGTAAGCGCCGGCCGGTGTGAGAACAGTTCCGGGTGGGCGTCAAGCAGTTCCTCGCCCGCGTCGTGCCCCATTGCGATACCGAGATCTCGAATGGCATTGATGAGTTCGGTTGGATTATGACCTTGTAATGACGCCAGAATCCGCTCCAGCCTATCCTTCCAGACGCTCGGTTCCGTCATATTGCCCCACCCACAACTCTTGCCTTAGCTAGCAGTGCCCGGCGACAACGTCTACATCACGACATTCACCCAAACGGGCAGTCGACCATGCAACCTCTCAAACATTTGACAACCATCGGCTTCGATGCCGACGACACGCTGTGGCAGAACGAGCAGTTCTTCCGCCTGACTGAAAAGCGCTTTGCGGCCCTGCTCGCCGATCATGGCGAGGCCGAGCACATCTCGGCGCGTCTGCTCGAAGCTGAGAAACGCAACCTTGCCATCTACGGCTTCGGCATCAAGGGATTCACCTTGTCGATGATCGAGACGGCTGTCGAGGTGACCGAGGGCCGTGTACCGGCCTCGACCATTGCCGAAATCCTTGCCGCGGGCCGCGACATGCTCGGCCACCCTGTCGAGGCGCTGCCGCATGCGCGCGAGACCGTGGAAAGGCTCGCCGGCGCCTATCATCTGGTGCTGATCACCAAGGGCGATCTGTTCGACCAGGAGCGCAAGCTGGCGGCCTCCGGCCTTGGCGACCTGTTCGATGCCGTCGAGATCGTCAGCGACAAGAGCTCCGCCACCTATGCCCGGATCTTCAGTCGCCACGGCGGCAGCCCGCAGAACAGCATGATGGTCGGCAATTCGCTCAAGTCCGACGTTGTGCCGGCCATCGAGGCCGGCAGCTGGGGCGTCCACGTGCCGCACGAACTGACCTGGGTGCTGGAGCACGTCGAGCCGCCGGTCGAAGCTCCCCGCTTCCGCTCGATTGCCGATCTTGGTGAACTGCCGGCTTTGATCGAAAGCATCGACAGGAAAGGTTGACCGGATCGCTGCGGTTTCGAATGCGACGGACTGCGATCAGCCGCGCCCGAAACCGATCAGCCGGTCGATCACCGGTTGCAGCCTTTCGGTGGTAATCGGCTTGGTCACCACCACATCGATGACGCTGGACAGGCCGAGGCTTTCGGGCGTGCCGGTTCTGGTCGAAAGCAGGATCACCGAGGGCAGCGACCGCCCCGACGCTCGCCGCAAGGCATCGATGGCTGACATCAGCGCGTCGCAGTCCTTGTTGTCCGCGCCGCCGTCGAGAACGACGGCGCCCGGAATGACCGTTCGCAACGTCTTGGTCGCCATCTCAGGCGGCTCAGAGATAGGCTTCAGCCCCGACTTCTCCACGATCTTCGACACCACCACCCGGTTGATCGGCGATTTTCCGACCACCAGCACCTGGGAGAAATCCGTGAGCATTTCGGAATTCGCATCCTCGCTTTTCGAATTCAGATGTCTGGCGGTGTCGGTCTCGCGATTCACAGGACACATGGGCGGGGCGGGCACTCGGCGCTGCTTCAATGCAGGGTTGAAATACGAGAGTCAAATGGCGCGAGATCGCGCGCCATGTCAAGCTGAAATGGCGGACTTGGGAAATATAGCCAGAAATATTAAACTCGATGCCAAGGTCTGTTTTTAAACTGTAGTTAAGTGCATGCGCAAAAGCGAAAGTCACCCGCGCTGAAAACGCGCGGGTGACGTTGAAATCAGCCAGTGCACGGCCGTGTCAGAAGATTCCGTAAGCACAAAGCTTCCGTAAGGGAAGATCAACCGTGGCTCTGCTGCGTGACGATGACCGGGATCAGCAGGTCGCCCCAATTGCCGTCGCCGCCATGGTGCCGGGCCGAGCGCACCAGTTCCACCGAGACGCCCGCCTCGACTGCCTTCATCACCGATTGATTGAGCCGGTGCAGGTCGTTGGCCAGCATCCGGATGGTCGCCTGCTGGTCGACGCTCATCGTGGTGGACTGCTCTTCTGCACGTTCCTTGACGCGGCTTATCGATGCCATTTTTCTTCTCCTATGTCCCTTGCCCGTTCTGGGCGTTTCCTCTGTCGGTAATGCTGTTCCGGTTATTCCGCCGCCGGCTTGAATTGGGCGTGCTCGGTCGATTCATGCATGGCGGTTGTCGAAGACTGGCCGCCGCTGATTGCCATCGAGACGGCGTCAAAATAGCCGGTGCCGACCTCGCGCTGGTGCTTGGTCGCGGTGTAGCCGTGCGCTTCGGCCGCGAACTCGGCTTCCTGCAGCTCGGAATAGGCCGCCATCTGCCGTGCCTTGTAGCCGCGCGCCAGCTCGAACATGCCAAAATTGAGCTGGTGGAAACCGGCCAGCGTGATGAACTGGAACTTGTAGCCCATGGCGCCGAGTTCGCGCTGGAACTTGGCGATCGTCGCGTCGTCGAGGTTTTTCTTCCAATTGAACGACGGCGAGCAATTATAGGCGAGCAGCTTGCCCGGGTGATGCCTGCGAACGCCCTCGGCGAACTTCTTGGCCTGCGCCAGATCGGGCTTGGATGTTTCGCACCAGATCAGGTCGGCATGCGGCGCATAGGCAATGGCGCGCGCGATGCAGGGCTCGATGCCGTTCCTCACCTGGTAGAAGCCCTCGACCGTGCGGCCGGCGTCATAGTCGACAAAGGGCTGGTCGCGCTCGTCAATGTCCGAGGTCAAAAGCTTCGCCGCTTCCGCGTCGGTGCGCGCCACGACCAGCGTCGGCGTGCCCATCACGTCGGCTGCAAGGCGCGCTGCGTTGAGGTTGCGGATATGCGCAGCGGTCGGGATCAGCACCTTGCCGCCGAGATGGCCGCATTTCTTTTCCGAGGCCAGCTGATCCTCATAGTGGACGCCGGCGGCGCCCGCCTCGATGAACGCCTTCATGATCTCAAAGGCGTTGAGCGGTCCGCCGAATCCGGCTTCGGCATCGGCGACGATCGGCGCGAACCAGGTGTCGACCGACAGGCCGTTGCCTTCCGAAGTCTCGATCTGGTCGGCGCGCTGCAGCGTGCGGTTGATGCGCTTGACCAGTTCCGGCGCCGCATTGGCGGGATAGAGCGACTGGTCCGGATACATGGCCGACGCGGTGTTGGCGTCGGCGGCGACCTGCCAGCCCGAGAGGTAGATCGCCTTCAACCCGGCGCGCACTTGCTGCATCGCCTGGTTGCCCGACATGGCGCCGAGCGCGTTGACGAAGTCTTCATCATGGATGAGCTTCCACAGCCGGTTGGCGCCCATTTCGGCAAGGCTCTGGCGGATCTGGACCGAGCCGCGCAGCCGCTTCACGTCGTCCGGCGAATAGGGCCGTTCGATGCCGTCGAAGCGGCCTTCAGGGGCCGAGGGAACGAGGTTGTAAAAATCGGTCATTGTTCACTCCAGGTCAATCGATGTCAGTGTCTTGCAACGCCGCGCCATCCAGGATTTGCGCCGTCGGTGTGTGACATCATTTACATTGCGGTTGCGAAAGGAGCGAGGAAAACCGGCATTCTCAGCCGATAATAAGAGAAAATCTGTGTTGTGTTTGACTGGTTGGCGCTGTAAATTTGTCACGATTGTAAAAGACGATGCGCCGTTCGCCGCGCGCAAGTCGTGTAAATTCCTGTCAAGGACAGCCATGGCCGATCAGAAAATTTTCGCCGGGCCGCGCATCCGCCGCATCCGTATCGCCAAGGGACTAACCCAGACGGCGATGGCCGAAGGCCTCGGCATCTCGCCCTCCTATCTCAACCTTATCGAACGCAACCAGCGGCCATTGACGGTGCAGCTGATCCTGAAACTGGCCTCCGTCTACAAGGTCGACCCGCATGAGCTGCAGGGCGAGGCGAGGGGATCGATCTCGGCTTTGAAGGAAGTGTTCGGCGACCCGCTGCTTTCAGGCGAATTGCCGGGTGACCAGGAGCTGATCGAGCTTGCGGAAGCCGCCCCGAACGCGTCGGCGGCGATGATCAAACTGTTTCGCGCCTATCGCGAACAGGCCGAGCGGCTTTCCGACCTCAACGAGCTGCTGGCGCGCGAGGGTCGGGCCACCGCACTTTCCGGCGCGCGGCTGCCGATCGACGAAGTGCACGAAATTTTCGAACGCCGGCCGAACCATTTTGCAGCACTTGAGGAAGAGGCCGAGGCCTTCACCTCGGTGCTCGACCCGGGCGATGATCTGTTCGGCGCGCTGAAAGCCTGGCTGAAGCGTGAATACGGTATCGTCGTCAAGGTGCTGCCGGTCGCCACGATGCCGAACTGGCGGCGTCGCTATGACCGTCATTCGCAGCGTCTTTTTCTGTCGGAGCGGCTGTCGCCATTCGACCAGTTGCGTGAGGTCGCCATGGAAGCCTGCCTGATCCGCATGACGGTCGCGGTTGCCGGCGAAATCCAGGCGCTGAAGCTCGGTACGGACGAAGCCCGACGGCTCGCCCGCTTCGAGCTTGGCCGCTACGCCGCCCATGCCTTGATGATGCCCTACCAGGCCTTCCATGCCGCTGCCGTTCGGGCCCGCTACGACATTGACGTGCTGCGCTCGCGTTTCGGCGTCTCCTTCGAACAGGCGGCAAACCGGCTGACCATGCTGCAGCGTCCCGGCATGTCCGGCGTACCGTTCTTCATGCTCGAGGTCGACAATGCCGGCAATCGCTTCCGCAAGGCAGGCGGCCAGGGCTTTCCGCAGAGCCGCTTTGGCGGCGGCTGTCCGAAGCTGCCGGTCCATGCCGCCTTCGCACTGCCTGGCCAGATCCTGGTCGAGGCGGTCGAAATGCCTGACGGCGCCGAGTTCCTCTGCATCGCCCGCACGCTCGAGGGGCCGCAGGGCTCGTTCTCGGAGCGCCCGCGCCGTACCGCGCTGCTGTTGGGCTGCGACATCGGCTTTCGCGACGAGATCGTCTATGGCGCGGGGCTGCCGGCGTCGGCAAAGACCGGACAGGGCGCCGCCACGGCGATCGGTCCCGCTTGCCGGCTCTGCGAACGCGTCGGCTGCCTTGCCCGCGCCGAGCCACCGGTGACCCGCCCGCTCGGCCTCGACGAGATGGTGACCGGCTTGAGCGCTTTCGATTTCCAGTGACGTTCCAGGTCTCGCCGGCCGCAAGGTAGGTGCTCCTTAATTTCGCTGAACAATAGAGTGCGGTTCGAACCATCGCCGAACCAAATATTGATTAAGCATCGGCGCTGCGGTATTCGAAGGGCAAGCTGCGTGGCGGCCGGGGGATTCAAGGATGGACAGGAAAGCTTTGTGGCTTGGCGTAGCGCTTGCCCTTTCGGCAGGGCCGGCCGGGGCGGAAAAATCCTCGGAATTCTTCAAGAACTATCAACAGTATAGTGACGACGGGAAGGCATTCCTGGACAAGATCGAGCCGAAGACCGGCGTGGTCGACCTTCCCGAAGGCATCCATCTCGATCTCAAGGACAAGTTCTATTTTCTGGACAAGAAGGACGCCACGTCTGTCCTGACCGAGGCTTGGGGCAATCCGCCTGATACCGCGAACGAAGCCCTCGGCATGATCTTTCCGGTCAATTACGAACCCATCGCCGGCAACGGTTGGGGCATCGAGCTTCGCTATGAAAAGATCGGCTATGTCGATGATGGCGACGCCGCCTCCATCGATTATTCCGAACTGTTGAGCAGCATGCAAGCGGACACTTTGTCGGCCAACGACCAGCGGGTGAAGGACGGCTATCAGCCGATCAAGCTGGTCGGCTGGGCTTCGCCCCCTGTCTATGATTTCGTCCACAAGCGGCTGCACTGGGCAAAGGAGCTGCAGTTCGGCGCAGATACCGTCCATACGCTCAATTACGACGTGCGTTTCCTTGGCCGGGAAGGCGTCTTTGTGATGAGCTACATCGCCACGGTGGAACAATTGCCGGAGATCAAGCAGAGCCTGGATGAAGTGCTCGGCGTGGCGGACTTCAACACCGGCAAGAAATACACCGACTTCCTGCCCGGCACCGACACGGTCGCCGCTGTCGGCATTGGCGGCCTGATTGCCGGAAAGCTGGCCGCAAAGGCGGGCCTCATTGCGGTGGCGCTTATCGCTTTGAAGAAATTCGGCATTCTGCTGCTGGTTCCGCTGGCCGGTCTCTGGCGCTTCATCCGCGGCAACAAGAGCACGTCGTAGGCCCCCGTTTGGTGGCATTGCCGCCGACCGGCAGGTGGTGCGCCAACGGGAATGCCGGGCTGGATCACCTCCGGCCTTTGCCTTTGCGCTAGGCGAATGCGGCACGTTTCTGTCGTCCATTGTGCATCATGCCGTCCCGAGATAGCCGACAGTCGCACCTCATGACCGATACCGCATCTTCTCCGACAACCATTTCGCAGATCGCTTCGCCACGCGACGAGCGCGTCGGCTTCCTGCTGGTCTTCCTGTCGGCGCTGATGTGGAGCTTTGGCGGCACCATCGCCCGTTTCATCGACACCGCTGACAGCTGGACGGTGGTGTTCTGGCGCTCGGTGTGGGCAGCCGCGTTCCTGATTTGCTTCATGGCCTGGCGCGACGGCTGGCGCGGCATGCTCAGATTGTTTCGCGACATGGGCCTGCCCGGCCTCGCCGTGGCGGCCTGTTTTGCCACGGCGTCGACGTGCTTCGTCGTCGCATTGGCCTACACCACTGTTGCCAACATCCTGTTGATGCAGGCCGGCGTGCCGCTGCTGGCGGCCTTGCTTGCCTGGGTGCTGTTTCGCGAACGCGTCGCCGTCGCGACCTGGGTGGCGATCGCCGCCGTCATCGCCGGCGTCGCCATCATGGTGTCGGAATCGCTCGACGGCGCCGTATCGCCGATCGGCGACGGCTTGGCACTGTTGATCGCCGTCATGTTCTCCATCGCCACCGTCATCACCCGGCGCTTCGCCCACGTGCGGATGACGCCGGCGACCTGCCTCGGCACGATGCTGGCAGCGGCGTTCGCGGCATCGCAAGCCACGCAGTTCGCCGTGTCCAGCCACGACATGGCTTTCCTGTTTGCCTTCGGCGTCATCAATCTCGGCCTTGGCCTTGCCTTCTTCGCCACCGGCGCTCGGCTGGTCCCTGCGGCGATCGCCGCATTGCTCGGCACGTTCGAGCCGATCCTTGGCCCGATCTGGGTCTGGCTTGTCCATGGCGAAGTGCCCTCGGTGCGCACCATCATCGGCGGCGCGGTGGTGGTTGCCGCGCTGCTCCTCCATATCGGGCTCGAATTCAAGCGGCAGGCGCGACCGGCGCGGCCCGGCGTCACCGGCCTGCCGTCCCCTAATTGACGCGGCCAGGCCATATTGAAGGCGCTTCCCCCGCGCGGGCCATTGACAACCTTGCTGCCACCCGGGCAGGCTGGGGGCACGGCAACAACAAGACAGGCTTATCTTGCCAAGTGTCCCCGCCGGTCGGACCAAGACCGGATCACATCGTCGTATCTCTGCCCGCGCCACGGCGACAGCCTCTGACGGTGTCGGCGCGCCCGCCAGGCGGGAACACAGAGCCATCATCTGCCGCTTGTCGAACCGCCCGAATGGCGCCGGCAGTTCGCGCTTGTGGCTGTCCGGAAAGCTCAATACTCTGAAGCAAATGCCCAATCGCGCTGAACCTGCGACGAATTGGCGAAGGAACACTCATCAAAGGAGAACAGCATGATCCGCAAAGCGCTCTGGCTTTCGGCTACCTCGGCATTTCTGACGCTTTTTACCGTCGGTGGCCATGCCGAGGACCGCGTCGTCAACGTCTTCAACTGGTCGGATTACATCGACAGTTCGATCATCGACGACTTCACCAAGGAAACCGGCATCAAGGTCGTCTACGACACCTTCGATTCCAACGAGATCCTCGAGACCAAGCTGCTTGCTGGCGGCAGCGGCTATGACGTCGTCGTGCCCAGCGGCAACTTCCTCGCGCGCCAGATCCAGGCCGGTGTGTTTCAGAAGCTCGACAAGTCGAAGCTGCCGAACATTTCCAACATGTGGGACACGGTTTTGGAGCGGACCGCCAAATACGATCCGGGCAACGAATACTCGATCAATTATATGTGGGGCACCGTCGGCATCGGCTACAACCTCAAGAAAGTGCAGGCGGCACTCGGCACCGACAAGATCGACAGCTGGGATGTGTTCTTCAATCCCGACAGCCTGGCCAAGCTGAAGGACTGCGGCGTCTATGTGCTGGACTCGCCGGCCGACATCATCCCGGCGGCACTGAAATATCTCGGCCTCGACCCTAACAGCACCTCGCCCGACGACATCGCCAAGGCCGAGGAAACCTTGCTGAAGGTGCGGCCCTACATCCGCAAATTCCATTCGTCCGAATACATCAACGCGCTCGCCAATGGCGATATCTGCCTGGCGGTCGGCTGGTCGGGTGACGTCTTCCAGGCGCGCAACCGCGCCGTGGAGGCCAAGCAGGGCGTCGAGATCGGCTATTCGGTGCCCAAGGAAGGCGCCCAAATGTGGTTCGACCAGATGGCGATCCCTGCCGATGCGCCGCATGTCGCCGAGGCACTCGAATTCCTCAACTACATGATGAAGCCGGAAGTGATCGCCAAATCGTCCAACTATGTGCTGTACGCCAACGGCAACAAGGCTTCGCAGCAGTTCGTCGACAAGGCGCTGCTGGATGATCCGGCGGTCTATCCGGATGCCGAGACCTTGAAAAAACTCTATACGGTCCAGCCCTACGATCCCAAGACGCAGCGTCTGATCACGCGCAGCTGGACCAAGATCGTCACCGGCCAGTAAGCAATGCGACATGGCCCCGGCAGTCACCTGCCGGGGCCATTCTTCTCTGGGGCAAGAAGCAAAAAAACAGGACGGAGTGGGACATGAAATCGCTTGGCAGCATCCGCAGGGATTTCGCGCCATGGAACGACCCGAAGGCCAAGCCATATATTCAATTCGACAACGTCACCAAAAAGTTTGGTGACTTCACCGCCGTCAACAATCTCTCGCTGACCATCTTCGAGCGCGAGTTCTTCGCCCTGCTCGGCGCGTCGGGCTGCGGAAAGTCGACGCTGCTGCGGATGCTTGCCGGCTTCGAGGAGCCAACCGCCGGCCGCATCCTTCTCGACGGCCAGGACCTGCGCGGCATCCCGCCCTACCGCCGCCCGGTCAACATGATGTTTCAGTCCTATGCGCTGTTCCCGCATATGACGGTGGAAAAGAACATTGCCTTCGGCCTCAAGCAGGAAGGCATGCCGGCGCCGGACATCGAAAAGCGCGTCGCCGAGATGCTGAAGCTGGTCAAGCTCGAGCAGTTCGCCAAGCGCAAGCCGCACCAATTGTCCGGCGGCCAGCGCCAGCGCGTCGCGCTCGCCCGCTCGGTTGCCAAGCGGCCGAAAGTGTTGCTGCTCGACGAGCCGCTCGGCGCGCTCGACAAGAAGCTGCGCGAGGAAACGCAGTTCGAGCTGATGGATATGCAGCAGACGCTGGGGCTCACCTTTGTCGTCGTTACCCACGACCAGGAGGAGGCCATGACCATGGCCGACCGCATCGCCATCCTTGAAAAGGGCGAGGTGATGCAGGTCGCCACGCCCGCCGAAGTCTATGAGGCGCCTAGCTCGCGCTTCGTCGCGCACTTTGTTGGCAATGTGAACATGTTCGAAGGCAAGGTCGCCGAGCGGGCGGCAAACACCACGCGTATCACCGGCGCGACAGGCGCCCAGATCGTCGTCGAAAACAGCACCGATTCAAAGGCCGGTTCCGACATCGTCTTCGCCATCAGGCCGGAGAAGATCAAGGTAACGTCGAAGAAGCCGGCGGACGCCGTCAATGCGCTGGAGGGCGAAGTCTACGACGTCGCCTATCTCGGCGACATGACCGTCTACCACGTCAGGCTGGATGACGGGCAGATCATCAGGGCAAGCGCACTCAATGCGGCGCGCGTCACCGAGGATCCGCTGACCTGGAACGACCGCGCCTGGATCTCCTTCCGGCCCGACGCCGGCGTTGTCCTGACGCGGTAGGTGGCGGCTATGTCCAACATCGCCATCACCGACGCCGGCCCATCGACAGCGGCCAAACCATTGCTGACGCGGCTCGGCGCCGGCTTCCTCAGCCGGCTCGTCATCATCGTTCCCTACCTCTGGCTGCTGTTCTTCTTTCTCATCCCGTTCATCATCGTCTTCAAGATATCGCTGTCGCAGACGGCGATCGCCATGCCGCCCTACACGCCAGTGCTCGACTTCAAGGATGGCATTTCCGGTTGGTTTTCCGGCTTGCGCGAACTCAGCTTCGACAACTATGCCTTGCTGACGCAGGACGCGCTCTATTTCAAGGCCTATGTGACCAGCGTTATCATCGCCGCGATCTCGACCGTGCTCACGCTGCTCGTCGGCTACCCCATCGCCTACGGCATGGCGCGGGCGCCGTCGACGATCCGCCCGACCTTGCTGATGCTGGTGATCCTGCCGTTCTGGACATCATTCCTGATCCGCGTCTACGCCTGGATCGGCATCCTCAAACCCGAAGGCCTGCTCAACCAGCTGCTGCTCGCCACCGGCCTGATCGACGAGCGTCTGGTCATCCTCAACACCTACTATGCGATCTTCATCGGCATCGTCTATTCCTACCTGCCATTCATGGTGCTGCCGCTCTATTCGTCGCTGGAAAAGATGGATTACTCGCTGATCGAAGCCGCAAAGGATCTCGGCTGCCCGCCGACCAGCGCCTTCTGGAAGATCACCTTCCCGCTGTCGCTGCCCGGCGTCATCGCCGGCTGCCTGCTGGTGTTCATCCCGGCGGTCGGCGAGTTCGTCATTCCAGACCTGCTCGGCGGATCGCAGACGTTGATGATCGGCAAGACGCTGTGGAATGAGTTCTTCCAGAATCGCGACTGGCCAGTGTCGTCGGCGGTTGCGGTCATTTTGCTCTTGTTGCTGATTGTACCGATCATGTTCTTCCAGCGGGCCCAGGCACGCGCCCAGGAGCAGGACAAATGAACCCCACCTGGAGCCGCTTCAACGTCACCTCCGTCGTGCTGGGCTTTGCCTTCCTCTATCTCCCGATCGTGCTGCTCATCGTCTTTTCTTTCAACGAATCGAAACTGGTCACCGTCTGGGGCGGCTTCTCGACCAAATGGTACGTCTCGCTGTTCCACAATCAGGGCCTGATGGACGCCACCTGGGTGACCGCGCGCGTCGGCGTCATTTCGGCGACGGTAGCGACCGCGCTCGGCACGCTGGCCGCCCTCACCTTGACCCGCTACACCCGCTTCCGCGGTCGCATCCTGTTTTCCGGCATGGTGTTTGCGCCGCTGGTCATGCCGGAAGTGATCACCGGCCTGTCGCTGCTTTTGCTCTTCGTCGCCGTCGGTCTCGACCGCGGGTTCCTCACCGTCACGCTTGCCCACATCACGCTGACCATGTGCTTTGTGGCCGTTGTCGTGCAGTCGCGTCTTGTCTCGTTCGACCGGTCGCTGGAGGAAGCTGCGATGGATCTCGGCGCAACACCGGTGAAGACCTTCTTCCAGATCACGCTGCCGGTCATCATGCCGGCCATCGTGTCCGGCTGGATGCTGGCCTTTACGCTGTCGCTCGACGATCTGGTCATCGCCAGTTTCACCTCTGGCCCCGGCGCCACCACGCTGCCGATGAAGATCTACAGCCAGGTTCGTCTCGGCGTGACGCCGGAAATCAACGCCGCCTGCACCATCTTGATCGCGGTCGTGGCGGTAGGCGTCATCATCGCCTCGGTCGCCAACAAGCGGCGCGAGGTGCAACGTCAACTCGATGAGCAGGCCGCTCAACGCGGTTGATCCAGAGCAATTCCGTCCGGAGTTGCGTCAAACAAACAGAGCACGGCAGCCCCAGGCGAGGGGCTGCCTATTCGCCTGAAATGCCGCGGCTGATCGGCGAGATGAACGGTGTGCTCCAGGTGCCGCCGACGAAGAAGGACGACTGGTTGGGCCCCTGCTGGCCATTGGCGGGTGCTGCCGCCGGATCGGCTTGGGTAACGCCGCCCGACAGAGCCAGCCCGCGTCCGCCATAGGACGCGATGCCGGACAGCCAGATCTTGTATTTCGCCGAATTGGCCTCGGCCTTGTCCAACCGCGCCACGCCCTTCGAGATGGTGGCCTTGAGCTCGGCGCCGTCGATCGGCAGCGTCCCGTCCGAGACATCGTCGAGCGCGAAGAAGCCGCCCTGTTCGGTGTGCTTCAGAAACGCCGGCAAATTGAGCCCGCTCAGCGCGCCCGGCCCGAACGTCGCAGAGACCGAGCCGTCGGCGTTCTCGAAGATCGAGTCCCAGGATTTGCCAGGCCCTTTGAGAATGACCGAGACCGTGCCGGTGCTGGCCGGCACCAGCCGTGTCATTCCGGCCGCGCTGCCAAAAGCGCCGCCGTCTATATCGGAGGCGAGCAGCCGGATCTCGACCTGCGAACCCTCGGGCTTGCGGTCGAAACGCAGGCTGCTCTGGATGTTGCCACCAAAGGCCGACGCATCGGAGATATCGAAGACGGCAAGACCGTTCTTGACCTGCGCGGTGGCGGCGACGTCGGCAAGCTGGATCGCGCCGGCCGAGGCATGCGCCGCCGATAGCCTCAGATCGAGATTTACGCGGTCGGCAAAGCTGGTGTCGATCTCGCCGGGCCCGGTTTCGCCGGTCGGCGCCAGCGGCGTGAAGGCCGAGAACAGCGACCTGAGATCGAGCGTGTCGAAGGCGAGCGTGCCCGACATCACCGGCAGGGCGTCGCCAAACGAGAAGTCCAGCGCACCCATTCCCGGGTTATTGTCGAGCGCAACCGCGGTGTTTTCGAATTTCACGCGGCCGGAGGTCGCCGTGATCTTGCTCGAAATCGAGACGGAACCGATCGCGGTACCAGGGGCAATGCCGGCCTGCAACCATTCCAGCACGCGTCTGAGCGAGGGCGCGGCGAATTTCGCCTGGCCGTCGAAATAGGCATTTTGCGACATGCCGGCCGTGCCGTCGAACGAGAAGCTGGCCGGCGCAGCCTTGAACGAAAAGGTGATTGGCGCAGCACCGCCGGCAAACAAAACCAGCGGATTGGCCGAGGACGCATCGACGGTTACACTCTCGCCGCGCCAGATGCCGGTCGCCGACAAGGTCGCGTTGCTGTTCATCGCCGCCCAGCTCGCCTGGCCGGACAGGCTTGTGAGCAATTCGACGTCCTTGCCGCCGATGGAGGCGACCATGCGGCCGTCCCTGAACTCCACCGTACCGAACGGATCGGTCGGCAGCTTGCTCAGATCGGGCTTGGACGGATCCGCACTCACCACGCCGCGCGCGGTGTCAATCGAGCGCGTGATGCGTCCTCCCGTCGGTACGGCGGGCAGAAACATCCCGTTTGCGGTGCGCTGAACTCGGATCGTCGGCCTCACCAGCCGTGCGGTCGAAAACACCACATCGCCCTGCAGCGCCGCCATGGCGGAAAGGTCGACCTCGACCCGCTCGGCTTCGATCACCGGCGGCGCGTCGGTCTCGGTCCACTGAGACAGCGTGACGTCGCTCAAGATGGCGCGGAACTTCGGCCACACCTCGATGCGCGGCGAACCGTCAATGGTGACCCTGAAACCGCTCCATGCGCTCATCTCCCAGGCGATGCGGTCGCGCACGATCCGGGTCGAGGCAATCAGCGGCAGAGCGGCGACGACCAGCGCGATGACGAGCACGGCAACGCCGATCGCCCATATTCCGCGCCGGATCAAAGGTGATGGCATATCGCCCCGTATGCTTTCATTCCGCCAAAATCACCCGACGGGTGTAACCCAGCGCTGACGCATTTCAAGTCTTTATGGCTCGGCGATGGCAATTGCGCACATGTGACCGAGTTTAGCTGAACAAAATCTTGCTCTGCCGCAGGGCGATAGGCATAAGCGGTGCAGCTCCAGCCTGCTACGAGGCGCGGCGTTTTTGGGACAGCTGCGCCTGTAAGGCTGGGGCTAATGCATGTCGCACGGAAGTGTGCAGCGGTTCCGGGACAGCGACATGCATAGAAACAAAAGCATATCAGTCTTGCGACGCGACGGGCTTCAAGGAGGATCGATCATGGCTGCCGAAGCACCGCTCTGGACCCCGACGCAAGACCAGATTGACGCAGCGCCCTTAACCGCCTTCACGAAGGCGGCGGCAGCCAAAATCGGCACATCCTTGGCCTCTTACGCCGAACTGCACCGCTGGTCGGTCGAGGATCGCGAAGGCTTCTGGAGCCTGCTGTGGGACTTTTGCGGCATTGTCGGCGACAAGGGCGAGACGGTGCTCGTCGACGGCGACAAGATGCCCGGCGCCGCCTTCTTCCCCGATGCGACGCTGAATTTCGCCGAGAACCTGCTGAAAAAGACCGGTTCCGGTGACGCCATCGTCTTTCGCGGCGAGGACAAGATCGAGCGGCGGCTGTCGTGGACCGAACTGCACCAGCTGACCTCGCGCTTGCAGCAGCTTTTCCTGTCGCTCAAGGTGAAGAAGGGCGACCGTATCGCGGCGATGATGCCCAATATGCCGGAGACCGTCGCCGCCATGCTGGCGGCCGCCTCGATCGGCGCGGTCTGGTCGTCCTGCTCTCCCGATTTCGGCGAACAGGGCGTGCTTGACCGTTTCGGCCAGATCGAACCGGTCATCTTCATCGCGCCGGACGGCTATTGGTACAATGGCAAGGCAATCGAGGTCGCCGACAAGATTGCTGCCGTTGCCGGGAAACTCGAAACCGTCGGCAAGGTGCTGATCGTCGATTATCTCGGCACGTCGCGCGACATCGCAGGGATCATCGACAAGGCCGTCGCGCTCGAAGAGGCGCTGTCACCTTTCGCTGCCAAGCCTGTCACCTTCGAGCGGCTGCCGTTCTCTCATCCCCTGTATATCCTGTTTTCGTCAGGCACCACCGGCATCCCCAAATGCATCGTCCATTCGGCTGGCGGAACGCTGATCCAGCATGTCAAGGAACATCGGCTGCATGCCGGATTGCTCGAAGGCGACCGCTTCTTCTACTTCACCACCTGCGGCTGGATGATGTGGAACTGGCTGGTGTCGGGCCTGGCTTCGGGAGCGACGCTGCTGCTTTATGACGGCTCGCCCTTTTACCCCGACGGCAATGTGCTGTTCAGCTTCGCCGATGCCGAGAAGATGACCTTCTTCGGCACCTCGGCCAAATTCATCGATTCCGTGCGCAAGGCCGGGCTGAAGCCGATCCGCAGCCATGATCTGTCGAGCGTGCGGGCGATTTCCTCCACCGGCTCGCCGCTTTCGCCTGAGGATTTCCGCTTCGTCTATGAGGGCATCAAGAGCGACGTCCATCTGGCATCGGTCTCGGGCGGCACCGACATCGTCTCCTGCTTCGTGCTCGGCGTGCCGACGCAAGCTGTCTGGACCGGCGAGATCCAGGGGCCCGGCCTTGGCCTTGCCGTCGATGTCTGGGACGACGACGGCAGGCCGATCCGCGGCGAGAAGGGCGAACTGGTTTGCACAAGAGCGTTTCCGTCGATGCCGATCGGCTTCTGGAACGACCCTGAGGGCAAGAAATACCGGGCGGCCTATTTCGAGCGCTTCGACGATGTCTGGTGCCATGGCGACTTCGCCGAATGGACGGCGCATGGCGGCATGATCATCCATGGGCGCTCCGACGCGACGCTCAATCCGGGCGGGGTGCGCATCGGCACGGCGGAGATATACAACCAGGTCGAGCAGATGCCGGAAATCCTGGAAGCGCTGTGCATCGGCCAGGATTTCGACAATGACGTACGCGTCGTGCTGTTCGTGCGGCTGGCCGCCGGCGTGACGCTGGACGAGGACCTGGAAAAGCGCATCCGGGCGAAGATCCGCACAGGCGCCAGCCCGCGCCACGTGCCGGCAAAAATCGTTGCCGTCACCGACATCCCGCGCACCAAATCCGGCAAGATCACCGAGCTTGCGGTGCGCGACGTCGTGCACGGTCGCGCCATCAAGAACAAGGAAGCGCTGGCCAATCCGGAAGCGCTGGAGTTGTTCAAGGATTTACCGCAGCTGGCGGAGTGACCGCCGCCGCTATGGTTAACGAGATATGTCGGTCGAATTTACCTAGATTTCACGAGTGGTACACATTCGTAAATTTTTTGGGCGGCCGGTAAGGAGTTGTTAAGGCCCGGCGTTGATAGTCGCACGTAACTTGAGGGAGAAATCCCGTTCCTCGTCCCCTGAGGACCAGATTCGCTCAAGCCCCCGTTGTGACAGCAAAATCCCTTTAAGGCGTCCTGTTGGACGCCTTTTCTTTGTGCCGGTTCAGGATCGATCGACCCTATTCGGCCAGCACCCGCGTCGACGGGAAGGCCACCTCGACCAGTGTGCCTTCGCCCGGCGTCGAGGTGATGGTGAAGCGTGCCCGGTTGGCCTCCACCATTGCCTTGGTCAGCGGCAGGCCGAGACCGGTGCCGTCACCGCGTCCGCGCTTCAGCGCGTTGATCTGCTTGAACGGCTTCAGCGCCTGCTCGATCTCGGCATGGCTCATGCCGATGCCGGTGTCGCGCACCCGCATGACGACATCGCCGGAGGTTTCATAGGCGGTCGACACGATCACCTGGCCGCCGGCCTGCGTATAGCGGATGGCATTGGACAGGATGTTGAGCGCGATTTGGCGCACGCTTCTGAGGTCGGCGACCACTTCCGGCAGACGCGAAGCGAAGCTGGAGCGGATGATGACGCGCTCGCGGTTGGCCTGCGGCTGCATCATCGCCACCGTCTCGGCCAGCGTATCGTTGAGCGACACCGCCTCGTAGTCCATCTCTTGCTGGCCGGCCTCGATCTTCGAGATATCGAGCAAATCGTTGACGAGATCGAGCACGTGGTTGCCCGAGCGGTTGATGTCGCGCAGGTAGTCGCGGTAGCGGTCATTGGCGACCGGGCCGAACTTCTCGTCCACCATCAGCTCGGAAAAACCGATAATGGCGTTGAGCGGGGTACGGATCTCGTGGCTGATGCGGGCGAGGAAATCGGTCTTCTGCGAGGAGGCGCGCTCGGCCACGGCTCGCGCCTGGGTCAGATCCTCCTCGGCCCGCTTCCACTGCGTGATGTCGCGCACCACGGCGCAGAAGCCGCTGTCGTTGGGCAGCCGGCCAATGGTCATGAACAGCGGGATGAAGCGCCCTTGTGCCTCCCGCCCGATCACCTCACGGCCGTCATTCATCACGCTCGCCACGCCGGGTTCGGATAGGCCGTTGAGATAGTCGCGCGCCGCGCGCTGGCTTTCGATGGCAAACAGCGAGGCGAACGGCTTGCCGGTGACCTCGTCGCTGTCGAAGCCGAACAGCGCCTCGGCCGGCCGGCTGATCGAGCGGATGTCGCCGTCGCGGCCGATCAGCACCACGCCATCGGTCGCGGTGTCGATGATGGTGCGCATTTCGGCGATGCGCGATTTGAGCTCGGAAACGTCGGGCTGCGTGTGTTCCTCGCCTGCCATAGGCGCGACCATCGGCGCCTCGTCCTCGCCGGTGCGCCGCACCACCAGCATCAGCGCCTTGCCGGCCCGCCACGGAACCGAACGCAAAATGGCCTCGATCGGAAATTCTTGGCCCTCGCGCGTCTTCAGCCGCAGCGTATGGTCGCTTTCATCGGCCGCCTCGGAGTAAGGGTCGGCAAACAGGGCGTCGAGGCCGCCGGCGTCGCTCAGGTCCTCGAGCGTGTTATAACCGGTCAGGCCGAGGAATTCCTCATTGGCGTAGTGAAGCTCGTCACCCGAATGGATAAGCAACGGCACCGGCAGCTTGCCGAGGATCGACGTGTCCGGCGCTTTGTGTTCGTCTCCGGCCGAAAATGCCGAAGGCACAAACCCCTCAAGTTTCAGCGGTGGCACTTTCAGCCGTGGCGGTTCTGCCGGCACTGTGTCTGCATCGCCGGCCTTGTCCCCGTCCTCCGCGGCCGAACCGGTCGTCTCGTCGGCCGAGGCCCAATCCTCATTGTCCTCGGCATCGCGGAAATCGGCCGCCGTCATGCTGTCGTCTTCACCGGCATCGGCCGGCGCCTCGGCAACAGCCGGCTGTGGCTCTACGGCCTGGACGATCTCCTGAGCTTTCGTCTCATCCGGTTCGGAAACCGGCATCGCTTCGCTGTTGGAAGACGTCGCTTCGGGACTTTCTCCGGTGACGGAGCCTGGTTCGGGATCGGCATAGTCGAGCAGCGAGCGCGAGACTGTCGGCGCCTTCGCCTTGCCTGCTTCGCTGCCCGCAATGACGTCGCCCGGCAGCGCGCCGTCGAGCCGCGCCAGATCCTTTTCGTCCTCGGCATCGCTTTCCGGCGGTTCGGCCTCAGCCGTTTCGCTTTCGGTTGCGATTGCCGATGGTTCAGCCGCGGCAGCCGGGGCGGCTTCGTCCGGGCTGGAGGCCTCGGCGGGTTGCTGGGTTGGCGCGGCCGTTTCAGCCTGGTCCACCTCGACATGATCCGGCTTGGGCTGATCTGCCATGGCGTGGTCCGGCCCGGCCTGGTTCGGCGCGACCTGACCTGGCTTGGCAGGTTCGGCCTGCTTGGTGGTCTCAGCCTGTTCCGGCGGGGGATTGTCCTTCTTCAGCCGCTCGCCGATCTCGCGGAAAGCGCTGCGCTCCAGCGTCGACAGCCCCTTGTCATTGGCGGGCTGCCGATGCTCAGCCAGCCGGATGACCTTGTCGGCAAAACGCCGTTCCTGCTTCGGCACGATGGTCAGTGCGGGCACTTCGCCCTCGAACGGATCGGCCGCTTTGGGAACTTCCGCCACGGTCTCTTTCGGGGCTGGCCCGGCTGCTGCCGGTGGCGCGCCATTGGGAACCAACGCCATGCCGAGCGCTTCCGGGTCGACCACGGCATCGCTGGCGCGGGCGACGCCGAAACCGCGAAACCCTTCGAAGGCCCGGCTGCGGCCGTAGACGGGGAGTGCGGCCAGATCGACCGGGATCTTCAGGTCGGTGCCGGCAACCGGCCACAGCACCGAGCGGCCCGACCAGGTGTCGCGCCGTTCGAGCAGGCCGGCGATCTCGCCCGAGGCATCGAGGCCGAACGTCGTTGCAACGTCCTTGAAGCGGCGGCCGATCACATCGGCGGCGGGCTTGCCGACAATGTCTGCGAATTCTGGCGACAGCGCGCTGAATTTGCCGTCAGCGTCGGTGCGCCATACGAAACGCAGCGGCGGCGCCGAACGGTCGATCTCGCGGGCGGCAGCAGCGCTGTCGGGCTGCGCATTATCGGCCCCCGATTCCACCCCGGCTTGTCCAGGGCTGTCCGGCTCACTTGCCTGCGGCTCTTCGCCGGCATGGAAGTACCAATGATCATGTTGCGCTGGCGCGCTGTCGTTGGCCGCCTTCTCGCGGCCGGTCGTCTGCTCGCGATCGTCTGCTTTTGTACCGGTTGACATCGAAGCATCATGTTCGGTCGCAGCCGGAACTGTCTCCACGACGTCCGGCGCGGCTGTGACTGGTGCGTCGTGATTCTCGCTCGCGGCGGCTTGGTTAGCCACCGCATCCGACGTTACCGCGTCCTCTGGGGCGGCTTGAGTCGGGCCTGCGTTCTGCTGGGCTGCAACAGGCTCGGCATCCAGTTCACCGACGGGATTTTCCTCACCGAGCTGATCCTCGTCGATGACCACCAACAAATGCCTGGTATCGGTCAGGCGGGCGAAGCCGGCCGGATAGGAATTGGTGCCGCCGGGTACCAGCCGCTTGACGATGCGGTCGTCCTGGCTCGCCACGTCGGCGACAAGGGCAGCCAGCGTCTCAGGCCGGATGGCGAGCGCGGCAAAACCATCCGAAGCCGCCTCGACCGTGCCGGCGGCGTCGACGAAGGCGATGAAATGGCCGTCTTCGGTAAAGCCGCTGATGGCGCGGGCCGCAATCTCGGCGGCATTGCGCGAGCCGGTCTGCGCCGCCGGAACCGCCAGCATGATAGCGCTTTCGCCATCCGGCATCGTCACCGCACTGGCCAGGAAGCCGGCGGCGCGGCTGGTCATGCCGGTTGCCAGCCGCACCGTGATGGCGCGGTCGCTGCCGATCTTCGGGAAGCCGGCGGTCGCCATGATCTGTCGCCTGGCGATCAGCGGCAGCTGTGCCGAAGCGCCGATGATGGTTTCGATATCGGGATAGCCGAACACCGCCGCGCCCGGCCCGTTGGCCCAGATCACCTGTTCGAGGTCAGCCGACAGGATCGCGATCGCGTCGCCGGCGGCAAAGCGCTGGCGGACCGCGTCGAGCACGGCGACATCGAGGAAAGAGTAGTTCTCGGAAGGCATGCGCTTGGCGGACCCTTTCGGTAAAACCTCTTGGCGAACCTACAAGGCGGGCAATTTGCAGTTAACGCTTTATTAATAAAAGCCCGCGCGGCGAAGGTCCACAAGCCATGGCGGAAAGCAGATGGAATCTCTGGCCTCTTGGTTAACGGCCCTTGGGTAATGCCTGGGGGTAACGTATGGGAAGAAATTTATGGTGCACTGCAACAAAGATATTGCATCGCACAAAAAAACCGCTATATTGCCATCATACATGAACGAGACGGCTTTTTGTCAAAGCCGCTACCCCGAAAGGATGGATAATGACCAAGGCCAAGACCGCTGAGACCATCGAAAACGTTGAATTCCCGAGCTTCGACGCTTCCAAGGCGACCGACCAGATCCGCGCTTTCGCCGAAAAGGGCGTTGAGCAGTCGAAGGAAGCCTATACCAAGCTGAAGACCGGCGCCGAAGAGACCCAGAAAGTTCTCGAATCGACTTTCGAGACCGCCAAGGCCGTTTCCAGCGACCTGTCGCTCAAGACGATCGCCGCTCTGCGCGCCAATGCCGAAGCCGGCTTCTCGCACCTCGAAGCCCTGATCGGCGCCAAGTCGCTGTCGGAAGTCGTCGAGCTGCAGACCGCCTTCCTGCGCAAGCGCGTCGAGACCACCGTCGAGCAGGCCAAGGACTTCCAGGCCGTTGCTTCCAAAGCTGCCGAAGACGTCTCCAAGCCGGTCAAGACCGCTTTCGAGAAGGCCCTGAAGGACATCAAGGCCGCCTAATAATTGCGCACAACTCTACGATGCATCAAAACGTCGCATTTCGTCAGACAAATAGATGTGCGATAGAGTTGTTCAGTGAATACCCGGCGAGTGGAACCTCCTCCCTCTGCTCTCCGGGGTGACCAGCCAGCACCTCCTCCCGCTGGCTCGTAACAGGAAAAGGCCGGCACCTCCTCCCGCCGGCCTTTTCTTTTGCCCGCTGAAAAGCGGTGCCCGTTCGAGGAACCGGGCTTTGCCTTATCAAAGGCCTTGAATTAGACTCTGATAGACCGTATTGGACGCATCGCCGAACGACAGAGCGGATCTCGGAGAATGAATTTTTCACCACGATCTGGCTCGGGCGAACGTGCCGTTGTAGCTCAGATGGTTAGAGCGCCGGATTGTGGATCCGGAGGTCGCTGGTTCGATCCCAGCCAACGGTACCACCATATCAAACAATCAGAACGTGCTCCTTGAACCCTTCCTTTCCTCCGGCTCTGTGGACCTTGGACAAGATCGGCTTGCCGGGGGAAGCCGACTCGGTTGGAATGGGAGTATGCATCCTTTGCCGGATGCAGACGTTTACGATTACCAACCGGCATAGCCGCTAGGGAATGGCAGTATGAGTGAACATGCGATCGAGTTCTTGCGCGAGTGGATTGGCGACCATTGCCAGCATTCGCCGGTAAAGACCGAAAAGCAGGCCGAAACCCTCGCCAGGGAATGTGCGGCCAAGGCGGCTGAGGCCGGTATTCCCCTGGAGGACATCCAGGAAGAAGTCGGCGACATCCAGGAACTGATCGCTTCGCGGCTCGAAGAGGCGGCCGAGGCCGATCAGGGCAAAGCGAATTCGGACAAGCCGTCCGAATGACGTCTCTTGCCCGGCCGCACGAGCCGGGCTCTGCATCTATCCGAACCGCTCTTTGAGCCATGCCTTCGGCAGCGCCGGCACGAAATTGCCGTCGCGCCCGCTCATGTCCTCATTGGCGACCAAGGCGTTGAGGATTGCCTCCTCCACGCCTTGCACAACGGCGTCGAAGAACGGGTCGATATCGACATCCGGGATGTAATCGGCGCTTGCCGTCTGTCCTGACGGCGCAAGTGCTGCTTGCGGATTGGCGGTGGTGAAGGCCAGGAAGATGTCGCCCGAACTGTGGTAGCCGAAGCCGCCGGTCATCGCGATCCCGAGCGGCACACGCCTTGCCAGCCGCTTCATCTGGTGCGGCAGGAACGGCGCGTCGGTGGCGACGATGGCAATAATCGAGCCCTTCTCAGTGCGCTGCGTCCCTTCGCGGATCGCCGGCTCCGCCAGATCGGTCCCGACGCGCGCGCCGCGCAGCGTGAAGTTGCGCCGCTTGCCGAAATTCGCCTGCACGAACACGCCGACCGTATGCCTGATACCTTGCCATTCGACGATGCGCGACGCCGTGCCCGAACCGGCCTTGAAGCCGAAGGCGATCATGCCGGTGCCACCGCCGACGCTGCCTTCCTCGATCGCTCCGCCCATAGCCCCGTCGAGCGCGGCTTCGACATGTTCGAAGCCGACATGATGGCCGTTGATGTCGTTGAGGAAGCCGTCATAGGTTTCTGCCGCCACTGGCAGGCCCCAGCCGCTGTCGAGTGCGGCCGGCAGCACGCGCTGCATCCAGCGCAGCGTGCCGTCACGGGTGACGCCGCAGGAATGCGTGTTGGTGATGGTCACCGGCAGGTTGAAGGCGCCGACCTCCTCGATAATGTGCGAGCCCGTCAGCTCGCCATTGCCGTTCTGGCTGAACACGCCGGCAAACACCGGCGTGGCGAGTTCGACCAGCGGTCGCGGCAGGATGGCGGTGACGCCGGTGCGCACCGGCCCCGTGCCGACATCGAGCGGCCCGTCGCCTGAGATCAGTGTCGCGTAGCCGACGCTCACACCGGGCACATCGGTGATGGCATTGAAGCGGCCCGGCATGCCGTCAAAGGCAATGCCGAAAGTACGGGCGCGCGGTTTGCCGGCCGGCGTTTGAAGATGCGGGTCGTATCCGGTCATGCCGTCCTCCAGAGCAATCTAGGAAAATGTGAAACGGTTTTCCGTCCGGAATGGCATCAAGACAAGCAGATAGAGCGGTTCGTCGTTTCTGAGAAACGATGAACTGCCCTAGAATAGCGAGCCCTGATTTCCCGGTTCTTTTGGTTTGCCGGGAGCCGCCTTGGTGGCCGCGGGCTTGCTGGCAAGTGGCGTCGCCGCCGGTTTGGCAGCTGCCTCCGGCTGCCCCGTACTGCCGGCCGCAACTGCATCCGTGGTGCCGTCCGCGAATTCCAGTTGCAGCGCTGCCCCTGGCGTCACGTCAGCCGCCAGCTTGATCACTGCGCCTTCGGCGTCCTTCACCAGCGCGAAGCCACGCGCCAGCACCGCCTTGTGCGACAGCGTCGCCAGCAACCGGTCGGCCTGCGTCAATTGTCCGCGCAGCCGGTCCAGCCGTCGCCACACCGCCTGGTCCTGACGGCGCGTCAGTGCGGCCAGCGCGTCCGCCTGCAATTTCTGCCGCCTGGCGATCGGCGCCGGCGATAGTCTTGTCGACGTACGGGAAAAGCGCGATCGCCGTTCGCGCACGATGGCGAAAAACGCCGCCTGCGCGCGGGCGAGGTCGCGGCCGGTCAGCGTGCGGGCCTCGTTGATGCGCCGCGACAGGGTAGCCGGCGTCAGCCGCTGGCCCTGCAGCTTGGTCCGCTTGCGCTCGATACTGACCGACAGCGCCCGGCCGAGCCGGCTGGTTGCCTCGTCCAGGCGCCGACGCGGCAGCGCCAGCAACTGGTCGGGCGAGGGCAGTGCGCGGGCGGCTGCGCGCGAGGCCTGCCGCTTGCGTTCGAAATTGCGCAAGGTGGCCGACTTGAGCCGTGCGCCAAGACTGGCAAGCGTCGCTTCGAGGTCCGTTTTCACCGGCACCGCGATCTCTGCGGCACCCGTCGGCGTCGGCGCCCGCATGTCGGCGACGAGATCGATCAGCGTCCAGTCGGTCTCATGGCCGACGGCGGAAATTACCGGGATGCGCGAGGCTGCGACCGCGCGCGCCAGCCCTTCATCATTGAACCCCCAGAGATCCTCGAGGCTGCCGCCGCCGCGCGCCACGATCAGAAGATCGGGCTGTGCAATGGCGCCATCCCATGCCAGCGCGTTGAAGCCGTTGACGGCGGCGGTCACTTCCGCGCCTGCCGTGTCGCCCTGGACACGCACGGGCCAGACCAGCACATGCAGCGGGAAGCGGTCCTTGATGCGGTGAATGATGTCGCGGATCACCGATCCGGTCGGCGAGGTGACGACGCCGATGGTGCGCGGCATGAACGGCAGTCGCCGCTTGCGGCCGGCGTCGAACAATCCTTCGGCCTGCAGCCGCCGCTTGCGTTCTTCCAAAAGCGCCATCAGCGCGCCGGCGCCAGCCGGCTCGAGATTGTCGATGACGATCTGGTAGTTGGATTTGCCAGGATAGGTGGTGAGCTTCCCGGTGGCGATCACCTCCATCCCCTCTTCGGGGCGGAATTTCAGCCGGCTCATCGTGCCTTTCCAGACCACGGCATCGAGCCGCGCACGGTCGTCCTTCAGCGTGAAATAGGCATGGCCGGAGGAGTGCGGCCCGCGATAGCCCGAAATTTCGCCGCGTACCCGCACATGGCCGAAGACATCCTCGACCGTGCGTTTCAGCGCGCCGGAAATCTCGCTCACCGTGTATTCGGTGGCGTTGGTGCGTGATTCGGATGCCGCGTCGCTCATCGGCCGATTGGGGGACGGTTTGTCCGCCCGCGTCAAGGGCGCTGCAATAAGGCCGTTGCAATCGTCGCCGGTTTCATAACGCGATCTTAAGGCGGATTTGATTGGCTCTGCGCAGGGAAAAATGGCTCACGACGCAAAAGATGGCCCAAGACGCATGAGCGCACGCGCGCACCGCAGCCCGTTGACGGTCCAGGTCACCGTGACGGTGCTGACGCTTGCCGTTTTTGCGCTGGCAATGGTCGTCGGTTTCGGCCTCTACGCCACCATGCAGGCCGACCGCGTTTCGCTCGAGCGGCAGAAGATCTTCTTCGCCAACGGCCTCCAGGATCAGATCGCAACGGTGGAGCGTGAACAGGAAAGCATCGCTGTCTGGGACGACGCCGTCACCAATGCCAAGGCCGGCAATCAGCAGTGGATGGTCGAGAACATCAGCGTCTGGATGTATTCCTATTACGGGCACAACCGGGTCTATGTGCTGGACGACGCCAACCGCGCGATCCATGCGATGCGGGAGGGGCAGGTGGTGGCGCCGGCCGCCTATGACGAGGACGAGCCCGCGCTGCGGCCGATGATCGTCAGGTTGCGCCAGCTGATCGGCGCGGCGGATGCAAACCAGGCCGGCGATCCGGCCAAACTGGTCGCCGAGGATCTGGTGTCGCTCGGCGGCAAGCCGGCCATCCTCAGTATCATGCCGCTGGTGCCGAGTTCGGACCGGCTCACCCAGGCGCCCGGCAGCGAATATCTCCATGTTTCCGTGGAGTTCATCAACGACGTCGTGATAGGCAGGATCGCTGAAAAATATCTGCTGGCGGGCGCGCATCTGCTGCCGCTGTCGCAGCCGGTCGGCTCGGCCGCCATTCCGCTGCTTGATTCGCGTGGCGTCATCCTAGGCTATATCGGCTGGGACCAGGAACGGCCCGGCCTGACGCTGGTGCGCAAGGCCGGCCCCGCCTTGATCCTGGCAGCGCTGCTCGCCGCTAGCGTCCTGGCATTCCTTCTCAGGCGCCTGCGCCGGGCCTCGTCCGCGCTGCAGACCAGCCAGGACCAGGCACAATATCTCGCCTTCCACGATACGCTCACCGGCCTTCCCAACCGGGCGCTGTTCGAGGACAGGCTGCGGCGCGCCTTGCTCACCACCGGCCACGAAACCGGCAAGGTGGCGCTGCTTTACCTCGACCTCGATCGCTTCAAGCATGTCAACGACACGCTCGGTCATCCGGCCGGCGACGAGCTTGTGCGCCAGACCGCCGCCAGGCTCCAGGCCATCACCCGCGAGGTCGACACTGTGGCGCGGCTCGGCGGCGACGAATTCGCCGTCGTCCTGATCGATGTCCGCGATGTCAGAAGTGCGGAGGATGTTGCCGACAGGCTGCTGCAAAAGCTGCAGGAACCCTTCAAGCTGATGGACGATCAGGTCTTTGTCAGCGCCAGCATCGGCATCGCGCTGTCGACCGGGCCCGATGCGGAGGCCGACGACCTGTTGCGCAAGGCCGACATCGCCCTCTACGAGGCCAAGAAGAACGGCCGTAGCCGCTACCAGGTCTTCGCCGGCGACATGGACGATCTGTTGCTGCGCAAACGCAAGGTCGAAAGCGCGCTGCGCGAGGCGCTGGCTGGCGGGACCGACATCAAGCTCGCCTATCAGCCGGTTTTTGGCACTGACGGCAGAAAGATCCTCGGCGCCGAGGCCCTGATCCGCTGGGGCCACGAGGTGCATGGCGCACTGCCGGCGGCACAATTCATAGCCATCGCCGAAGAACGCGGCATGATCGGGCAACTCGGCAGATGGGTGCTGCTCGAAGCCTGCCGCTTCGCCGCCGGCTCCGCATTGCCCTGGATAGCCGTCAACGTGTCGCCGCTGCAGTTACGTGATGTCGGTTTCGCCGACGAGGTTGCCTCGATCCTTGCCGAAACCGGGCTGGCGCCGGAACGCCTGCAGATCGAGATCACCGAAAACGTGCTTCTCGAAAACAACGATGCGACCGGGGCGGCGCTGGCGGCTCTGCGCCAGTCGGGCATCAGCATTGTGCTCGATGATTTCGGCACCGGCTATTCCTCGCTGAGCTATCTGCGCCGTCACGCCATCGACAAGCTCAAGATCGACCGCTCCTTCGTGCGGCTTCTCGACGGCGACGGCAGCCCGGTGGCGATCGTCAAGGCGCTGATCGATCTTGCCGTCGCGCTTGGTGTCGAAGTCACCGCGGAAGGCGTCGAAACCGAGCAGCAGAAGGCGCAGCTGGTCGGCATGGGTTGCTACCAGCTGCAGGGCTACCTTCTGTCGCCGCCGCTCGAGCCGGCGCAATTGCTGGCTTTAGCGGACCTGTCGTCAGGCGGCGACGTTAATAAGCAGACGGCCGCCCGCGCCTGATTGTTACCAGCCCGGCAGGATCTGGTTCGGCTTGGTCCGCTTCATCTTGGCGAAGGCGAGGGCTGCGAAGTCGAAGCTGCCCGCCTCATCGCCGAGCGGTACGGAAATGTTGTCGAGGCTTTCCGAGATGTGCCGCGCCAGCGCGTCGACGATCTCCGGCCGCGAGGTTTGGCCGCGCATGATGCCGATGCGGCAATCAGGGAGGGCGCCGAAGCCGTCGGCTTCGCCCAGCACCCGCATGCCGGGCCGCAGCGCGCATTCCGGCAGCACCGAGATCGCCAGGCCCGACAGCACCGCGGCGGTGATGACGGTCGCCGAGAAGCTGGTGAACAGGATGCGATAGTCGCGGTTCTGCCGGTCGAGTACATCGACGGCGGCGCGCCGCCAGATGCAATTCGGCCGGCCGAAAGCCATCGGCAGGACTTCCTGTTCATGTGTGGCATGGTTGGCCGAGGTAACCCACAGAAGCGGTTCGCGCCGCACCACTTCCGACTGGCCGCGCGTGTCGTTGTGCGTCACCAGCGCCAAATCAAGATTGCCGCGCTTGATATGCTCGACCAGCCCTGGCGTCGGCTCGCAGATGACGGTCAGCTCGACACGCGGGTTGGAGCGCGTGAAGCGCGCCATGATCTCGGGCAGGAAGCGGTCGGCATAGTCGTCGGGCGTGCCGATGCGGATGGTGCCTTCGAGCCGCCGGTCATCGAAGGCGGCCAGCGTCTCGCGGTTGAGATAGAGCAGGCGCCGCGCATAGGAGAGCAGCTTGTCGCCTTCCTCGGTCAGCCTGTTGGTGCGGCCGTCCTTTTCGAACAGCGGCTTGCCGATCCGCTCTTCCAGCCGGCGCATCTGCATCGACACCGCCGACTGGGTGCGAAGCACTTCCTCGGCCGCGCGGGTGAAGCTGCCGGTATCGGCAATCGAGATGAAGGTCTGCAGCTGGTCGAGATCGAGTGGCGCTTTCATCGGTCCAATCCATCACTAGCGTTGATGCTAAAGATTAGAAACATTCGTTGGATTAATCAATCGGCTCATGGCAAATTCGGATTGTCCACATGAATGCATGTGAATCGAGACCGGAACGGCGCTTCTCCCAGGCTCCGTTTGCCCGGCTTCGTCCGCTCGACTCCGAAGGAGACTGACATGGCTACGTATGATTTCGCCACCGAGACCTCGCGCATAACCTCGCGTCCGGCCGTTGCGACGCGCGTGGCCAATGCTCTTCTCAACGCCTTCCAAGCCTGGAAAAATCGCCGCGCCTTCTATCGCCTTGGCGAGATGTCGGACGCCGAGCTTGCCGATATCGGCCTGACGCGCGCCGACCTCCATGTCGCTATCGGTGTGCCGTTCGGCGGCGATCCGACTGTGAAGCTGCGTGCGATCGCGAGCGATCGTGTCGACACGATCGAAAATCTTGCCCGCCAGGTAGTGTGATATCAGGCGCCTTGTTTCGGTGGCGGTGAACCTTTTTCAGGCTCGCGGCAACCCAGGAGTACAACAGGCTCCCCACTCCCTGCCGGTTCCCCGCCGGCCAGCCTGCACACTGGCCCGGTCCCTCCCAGGACCGGGCTTTTCTTTTAGATGAGTTGATATTCAGCCAGCGCGAAGCCTCTACCGCTGGTCCATGTCCCGCTTGAACTGGTCGAAGATCGATTCCACGCCCTTCTGATATTCGTCGCGCTGCTGAGCACCGGTCTCGAACATCTTTCCGAAAATATCGTCGAACGGATTCCGTGGCCTGCCGCTCGGATTGGCCTGCGGTTGCGGGGCCTGGCGCTGCTTCGCCTGGGGCTGCTGCGGCGCTGGCTGCTCGCTTGGTTGTCCACCGGGCAGGCCGAAACCACCGCCACCACCTTGCCGCAGCATCTCCTCAAAAATCTTGCCCAGCGGGGTGTCGCCGTAAGGGCTCTGAGTCTGTTGCGGCTGCGTTGGCTGCGCCCGGCCCTGCGGCTGTTGCGCCGCACCACCGCCGAACATGTCCTGCAGCACCTTGCCGAGCGGATTGTCGCCATAGGGATTGGGCGCTTGCTGCGGCTGGCTTTGCGGCTGTTGCGCGCCGCCGCCGAACATGTCCTGCAGCACCTTGCCGAGCGGGTTCTCGCCATAAGGATTGGGCGCCGGCTGCGGCGCCGGCTGGGCGCCGCCGCCGGCCTGCCGCATCATCTGCTCGATGATCTCGCCGAGCGGATTGCTGCCACCGCCGAAGCCGCCGGCCTGCATCTGGTTTGTGGTCTGCTTGAACAGTCCGCCCATCACCATCGAGGCGATGGCAGGCAGCATCTGCTGCAGGACCTGCTGGCTGACGCCGGTCGCCTGCGCGGCCTGGCTGGCCACGGCGCGCGAAAGCTCCTTCGAGCCGAACAGATGACCCAGAATGCCGTTGCCTTCATTGAGGCCTTGCGGCGAGAAGGCCCTGCTCACGTCCTCGAAGTACTTGGCGTGCTGGCCGCTGGCCATCGCCGTCATGAAGGCACCGAGCCCGTAGGGGTCGGCGGTGTTGCGTTGCAGCCCTTGCGAGAAAGCGGGCAGCAGCGCGGCGACCGCCGCCTGCGTCTGCTGCATTGAGAGCCCGTACTGCTGGGCAAGCGCCTGCATGCCGTTGCCGTTCTGCGCCTGTGCCAATATGTCGAACAAGGTAGGCATCGGTTTCTCCTCCGGGAAATCCTTGGGAGAACCTAGTTCGTTTCGATGTTCGATTGAAGCGGCTTTTGCCGCTCCTCAAGGCGCGCAGTCAATACGCATATTCCATGAACACCGGCTCGATCGAACCGCCCCAGCGCGTGTGGTAGGCCGACAGCATTTCCTCGGCGCTGGTGGTCCCGCGCGCAACGACTTCGTCGAGCGTGTTGAGGAATGAGGTCTCGTCATAGCCGTCGCGGTTTTTCTTGCCGCGGTTCTTCAGGCCCATGCGTGAAATGGCCATCACATCGCGGGCGATCTCGCGCAGCGTCGTGTTGCGGAATGGCGCCGAAATGCCTTGCTTCGGCACCGCGTTGCGCATCGCCAGCGTTTCTTCATAGGTCCAGCTCGAGGTCAGCGCTTCGGCGGCGTCAAGCGCTGCTTCGTCATAGAGCAACCCGACCCAGAAGGCCGGCAGCGCGCAGATGCGCCGCCACGGTCCACCATCGGCGCCGCGCATTTCGAGAAAGCGCTTCAAACGCACGTCCGGAAACAGCGTCGACAGGTGGTTCGCCCAGTCGCCCATGGTCGGCAGCCCGTCCGGCACCTCATTGCGGGCAGCACCCGCCATGAACTGGCGGAAGGTGACGTGCGTCATGTCGTGATAGTGGCCGTCGCGGATGACGAAATACATCGGCACGTCGAGCGCCCATTCGACATAGTCGGCAAAACCGAACTCGGGCGAGAAGCAGAATTCGAGCAGGCCCGAACGCTGGTTGTCGGTGTCGCGCCAGATGTCGCCGCGCCAGCTCTGCAGCCCGTTCGGCCGGCTGTCGGTGAAGGGCGAGTTGGCAAACAGCGCCGTCGACAGGGGCTGCAGCTTTAGCGACACCTGCATCTTGCGGCGCATGTCGGCTTCGCTCTCGAAGTCGAGGTTCACCTGGATGGTGCAGGTGCGATACATCATGTCGAGACCCTTGGTGCCGACCTTGGGCATATAGCGGGTCATGATCTCGTAGCGCGACTTCGGCATTTTCGGCGTCTCGGCAAGCGACCATTTCGGGCTGCCGCCGAGGCCGAGGAAGCGAATGCCCATAGGCTCGGCGATCTCGCGCACCTGCGCCAGATGCGCATTGCCCTCGCGGCAGGTCTGATGGATCGACTCCAGCGGCGCGCCGGACAGTTCGAACTGGCCGCCGGGCTCCAGGGAGATGGCGCCCTGGCCGGTCGGCTCGACCAGGCCGATGATGCGGCCATCATCGATAATCGGATCCCAGCCAAGCTTGTGCTGCATGCCTTCGAGGATGGCGCGGATGCCGCGCTCGCCGCCATAGGGAACCGGCGCGTTGCCGTCGACATAGAACGGGAACTTCTCGTGCTCGGTGCCGATCCGCCACTTGTCGCGAGGCTTGTTGCCTTCGGCCAGGTGTTCGACCAGTTCGTCGAAGTCTTCGATCGGCCGGAAATCGGTTGTGTCGCGCGCCATGGAAACCCCCCACATGACCCCGAAAATCGACTTTCGATTTTCGGAAGGATCATGTGCTCAAATCAAAATGCTACAGCGTCCTTTGCGCGTCCGAAAGGACGCGCGGCGCTGTAGTGCGGCTCTCGGAAGACCGCCGGCGCTAAATGGACGAAATGTCAGTAGCCGATCAAGCGAAAAATCCTGAGCCACAGGTCAACAGGAATTGAACCTGACCGCCCCGTCCGTCCCTTGCAATAGGCGAAGTCTCACCAGTCTCCGGTCGTTGCCTGCATCACGGCAAGCGCCGCAACCGCCGCCGTGTCGGCGCGCAGGATACGCGGGCCGAGCGGGATGGCGGTGACGAAGGGGAGCGCCCGCAGCATCTTGCGCTCCTCATCGGAGAAGCCGCCCTCCGGCCCGACCAGCAGCCCAAGCTTCTTTTCCTTGATCGCCTGCAATGCCGGCAGCGGATTGTTGGTCGAGGCATCCTCGTCGCAGAAGATCAGCCGTCGTTGCTTGTCCCAGCCGGAGAGCAGGCGCTCGAATTTCTCGGCATCACGCACCTCCGGCACCGCCAGTATGCCGCATTGCTCGGCCGCCTCGACGACATTGGCGCGCAGGCGCTCGATGGAGGGCTTTGCCACTTGCGTGTGCTGGGTGATCACCGGCTGCAGGATGCCGGCGCCCATCTCCACCGCCTTCTGCACGAGATAGTCGAGCCGGCCCTGCTTCAGCGGCGCGAAGCAGTAGATCAGATCGGGCAGCGGCGGTTGCGGCCGCTGCGGGACCAGAACTTTCAGCCGCACCGCCCTCTTCGACCTGGCGGCGATCGCCGCCGACCACTCGCCGTCGCGGCCGTTGAAAACCAGGATCTCCGAGCCTTCTCCGAGCCGCAGCACATGCATGAGATAATGGCTCTGCTGCTGGCCGGCATCGAATTCGATATCGGGTGCGAGATCGCCCGGCACGAACAGCCGCTGCATCTTGTAATTGGCGCGCATCGCCGAGGAATGGGCGAGGCGATCCCCGGCGTCAAGCCTCGGCGGAAGGATGCCACACCGGAAGGTAGCCTTGTCGCAGCACCGAAAGGGAAGTCGCCGGTGTCAGTAGCCGCAGCTTCCGCTCGGCAAGGGTGTCGAAGGCAGCTGGATCGCCATAGCCCGCGAACGACCAGGGCAGTGCCTTGCCGCCGCGCAGCGCATAGGCGGAGCCGCTATCTGCGATCATTGTTCCGTCGGGCAACCCGGAAAGCTCCTCCGCGGTAACAGCCGGTAGTTTTCCCCCCGACGCCAGCCGCTCCTTGTGCAAGCGCTTGTCGACCATTGGCGCGCGCGGTTCGGTTATGCCAACGGCTTTGCCGAAGCGGCCGACAAAATCCGTGGCTCGCTCACGCCGGCAATAGAAACAAGGCCGATGCCCGGCCGCCAGCGCCGTCACCTCGTCGAGGAAGAACAGCTCGGTCCAGCCGGCCTTGCCGCCCGGCCTGTTTCTGCCCATCGGCTCGCGCCGAACGTTACGGAATTGGCAGACGCAGATGATCCAGGCCGGCAAAGCCCAGCGCTTCTTCAGCAGCGTCTTGGTCTGCGGGTCGTGGATGATGCCGCGGTTGCCGGTAAGCAGGCCGCGCTCGCGCACGGCATGGATGGCGCCGAACGGGTCTACCCGATTTTGCAGTGGCATAGTTCTCTCCCGAATGCGCATCTTGGCTGCAATGCTGGCGACATGATATCGCTCGTCCCGTCATTTCATGTCAGCAGGGTTTCCATATGCGGGTGCTGGTGGTCCAGAACTACGACAATACCGGCCTCGGCCAGGTGGGCGCGGCGCTTGCCGAAGCCGGCGCCGATCTCGACCTGCGCCGGCCCTACAAGGGCGATCCGCTGCCGGACGACGCGACCGGACATGATGCCATGGTGATGCTCGGCGGTGGGCAGAACGCGCTGGCCGACGACGACTACCCCTATTTCCCCACACTGCTCGACCTGACTCGCGATTTCGCCGCCAAGGATCGCTCGGTGCTCGGTATCTGCCTCGGCAGCCAACTGGTCGCCCGCACCTTCGGCGGCGAGAATCAGATCGGCGGCGCCTCGGAATTCGGCTGGCACAAGGTGTCGCTGACGCCGGATGCCCAAACCGATCCGGTGCTCGCCGCACTTCCCCAGGACTTCCCCATCTTCGAATGGCACGACGATACCTTCGCCCTCCCTGCAAATGCCGTGCGGCTTGCCGGCAGCGCGGTTGCCGAGAACCAGGCGTTTCGCATCGGCCGCGCCGTCTACGGCTTCCAGTTCCATTTCGAGGCCGACCGGCCGATGGTGAAGGACTGGAGCACATCCTTCGCACCGCTCATTGCCGAGCGCCATCCCGACTGGCACGACCGGCTTGATGCCGAAATGGCCCGCAACGGTCCTGACGCCGATGCCGCCGGGCTGGCCATCGCGCGTGCCTGGGTGGCGACGATCTGAGCCCCGCCGCGGAAGCCGGCCGTTGCATAATTGGCACGCGGCGGTGAATCCGCCGGGGACAACATCTTTCATCCTTGGCTTGTGTCCCGCCGCCATCCTAGAAGGCGCGCGCTCTGCATCGGCAATGCAACCGCGATGAACCTTTTGTGTGATCCGCGCGACACACCGCCGATACAGAATCGACCTACAAGCGCGAAATCGTCGAAACTTTGAGACGAATTCTCCGTTTCAACGCATTGGTAACCGCCTCGTGCCCAGATGCAGGAAGCTCAACAAGAGATGACGTCCGTGAAAGCAGCGCTTCTGTCCTTTGTCATGCTGTCTGCCATCGTGCTGTGCGGTCTCGGCATTTATTCCGCCGATGCAGCCAACAACCATCAGGCCGTCGACGGCTACGGCGTCACCGCCGCGCTCCGTTAAAACGCTTTTCCCTGCACCGTCAGGATACGCTTGTCGGCGCCGTCCACGGCGAGCGCGCTGAGCATGCCTGACTGCCAGGCGAGCGTGTCGACATTGACACGGTTCGGCATCAGTTCGGCCTCCGGCACGGGCGTGTGGCCGTGCACGACCACTTTCGGGTAGAGCCCCGGATGGTTGTGGAAGACGTCGCGGATCCAGACCAGATCCTGCGGGCTCTGGCTGTCCAGCGGCACATCCGGTCTGATGCCGGCATGGCAGAAGAAGAAATCGCCGAAAATCAGTGACAATTGCAGCGACCGCAGGAAGTCGACATGGGCTTGCGGCACTGCATTGACCAAGTCAGCGTGCCCGCGCCGCACTGCGTCCGCCTTGCCGAACCAGCGTGCGTCTCCAATCAGGTCAACGCCATAGGACTGTGCCGTCTGCACGCCGCCATAGCGCATGAACAACCCGTCCGGATCGGGCTCCGTGAGGAAGTCCAGGAAGCCGATGTCGTGGTTTCCGGCCAGCATAAGGTTGCGCTGATCGCGCTTTTGCGCCTTGATCAGGAAATCGATGACGTCCTTGGAGTCGGGCCCACGGTCGACATAGTCGCCGAGGTGGATGACGCGCCAGTCGGCGGTCGGCCTATATTCGAGCTCACTCTCTATGCGGCGGTGCATGGCGGCGAGCAGGTCGTGCCGGCCATGCACGTCGCCGATCGCATAAAGGCGCATGCCGTCCGGCGCGCGTGCGTCGAGATAGTGGATGCCGGTCTCGGTCAAGGCTGGCGTGGTCTCCGTGATCCCAGCGAGGCTAGGGCCAATCGGTGAACAAGACCCTAGCGCCGCAACTGATCCTTGCCCATGTCGGTCACCAGGCGCTTGCCGCACAGTGCCAGCGTGATGTCCATCTCCTTGCGGATGATCTCCAGCGCCAGGGTCACCCCTTCCTTGCCCATGGCGCCGAGACCGTAGAGGAACGGACGGCCGATATAGGTGCCCTTGGCGCCGAGGCACAGCGCCTTCAGCACGTCCTGGCCCGAGCGGATGCCGCCATCCATATGCACCTCTATTCTGTCGCCGACGGCATCGGCGATTTCTTCCAGCGCCATGATCGAGGACGACGCGCCATCGAGCTGGCGCCCGCCATGGTTGGAAACGACGATCGCATCGGCGCCGGTCTCGACCGCCATCAGCGCGTCCTCCTTGTCGAGAATGCCCTTCAGGATCAGCTTGCCGCCCCAGCGTTCCTTGATCCAGGCGACATCCTTCCACGACAGATGCGGGTCGAACTGCTCTGTCGTCCATGATGCCAGCGAAGCGACGTCGCCAACGCCCTTGGCATGGCCGACAATGTTGCGGAAGGTGCGGCGCTTGGTTCCGGCAATGCCCAGGAGCCAGCGTGGCCGCATCGCAATATTGGCAATGTTGGCCAGCGTCATCCTGGGCGGAGCCGACAGCCCGTTGCGGACATCCTTGTGGCGCTGTCCCAGGATCTGCAGGTCGAGCGTCAGCACCAGCGCCGAGCATTTCGCCGCCTTCGCCCGGTCGATCAGGTCGAGCACGAAATCCTTGTCGCGCAGCACGTAGAGCTGGAACCAGAACGGCTTCCTGGTCACCGAGGCGACATCCTCGATCGAGCAGATGCTCATCGTCGACAGCGTGAACGGCACGCCGAATTCCTCCGCCGCCTGCGCCGCCAGCATCTCGCCGTCGGCATGCTGCATGCCGGTCAGGCCGGTTGGGGCAAGCGCCACCGGCATTGCCACCTTTTCGCCGATCATGGTCGATTCCAGCGAGCGGTTGCTCATGTCGACCAGCACGCGCTGGCGGAACTTGATCTTGCCGAAATCCTCCTCATTGGCGCGGTAGGTGCTCTCGGTCCAGGCGCCGGAATCGGCATAGTCGAAGAACATCTTCGGCACCCGCCGGCGCGCAAGATCCTTGAGGTCGGCAATGGTGAGGATGTCGCTCATGGTGGTTCTCGCGGGTTCGCTAGTTTGTTGCTTTTGCGCCGTCGCCGGCGTCGGAGCGCTGCTTGAGCCTGAGTCGCGACACGCGCTGCCAGTCGCCGCTGCGTTCGGCCTCGAGCATCGAGCGTTCGACATAGGAGATGTGGTCCATCGCCGCCTGGCGGGCGGCAGCCGGATCGCCGGCCTTCACCGCACTGTAGATAGCCCGGTGCTGGGCCAGCAGTGCCTCGCGCGCGCCGGGCACGGTGAACACCAGAAGCCGGTTTTGGAACACGCCTTCCGACAACAGCCGGTAGCAGGAGCGCAGCGTGTGCAGGAGGATGATGTTGTGCGCGCATTCGCACACCGCATGGTGGAACTCGATGTCGATCTCCGCCTCGTCGTCGAAATTGCCGGTGCGGTGCGCCTCGTCCATGCGCGCCATGATGCGGTCGAGTAGCGCAATGTCGTCTGCTGTCGCGCGCCGCGCCGCATATTCGGCCGCCACGCCTTCGATCTCGCGGCGATATTCCAGATAGTCGGTCACCGCCTTGCGGTGCATGGAGATGAGGTCGGTTACCGGCTTGGTGAACAATTGGCCGATGACATCGGCGACATGGGTGCCGCCGCCGGCTTTGGTGGTCAACAGCCCGCGCCCCTCCAGCGCCTTCAGCGCGTCGCGCAGGATCGGCCTCGACACGTCGAACTGGCGCGCCAGTTCGCGCTCGCCGGGCAGCCGGTCGCCGGTGCGCAACACACCTTCGAGGATCAGGTTTTCGATCTGCTGCACGACCTCGTCGGCGGTGCGCGAATGCTCGATCCTTGAGAAAATATCGCTCAACGGGGCGCCTGGGAAATCCTGTCTTAGGGTGCGTAGATTAGAGCCAGTGTCGCGAACTGGTCAAATTATTTATCCAATTCGCCCGATCTGGTCGGCTTCAGCGCCGCGCCGGCGAAATCGCTTCGGCTAAACTTTGCTGTTTACGCGCCTCATTGATTGTCTCAAGAGGACACGACAACACGAAGGGTCGAGAACAGGGGGACCAGCCGTGTCGGACGAGACGTCCAACCTCGAATTCCAGCCGCGCGCCCAGGGCAGCGTGATGGGTTTTCCCGCGCATGAGGGACGGCCCGGCGCGCTTGGCGAGGTCCATGCCCGGCCGCATCCGCTGATCGACAAGCCACGCGTGCTGGTGCAACTCGCCTTCATGACCGAAGGCGGTTCCGGCGTCGATATGGCCGTGCTTTCTGAACTGTCGCGGCGCCTCGGCATCGCCGCACCCGATCGCCATGCCCGCCACCACGCCATGAAGTGGGGCAAGGGCACGCTGCGCTGGGAGCGGCACACCGAATTCTCGACCTATCTGTGGGAAGGGCCGCTTGCGGAAAGCAGCAGGGCGCAGGAGGACTCTCCCTTCGGCAACGGGTTTTCGCCGCCGGGAACGGTCATTTCCGGCATCAGGCTAGAAATCCGCAAATGGACGCAGGCGAGCGAAAGACTGATCGCCAGCTTCGACCCGACAAGCCTCTGCTATTCGCTGGTCGAGCGCGGCAACGCGGCCATTGTCACCGATTTCCGCCAGGATGGCGACGGCCTCACCCGCATCCTGGTGCTCGACCGCGGCCTGACGCCGGCGCGCACAGGCGCGCTGTCGCAGAGGCTGATCGACATCGAGACTTATCGCACGCTTGCCATGCTCGGCCTGCCGCTGGCGCTGACGCTGTCCGGGCGCGCCCGCCGCATCGAGGATCGGCTGGCGCAGACCACGCTGGAAATGAAGGTCACTGAAACGCGCGACAGCCAGACGCTGCTTGCCGACCTGACCGAGCTTGCCGCCGAACTGGAGGCCGATGCTGCCTCCAGCCTCTATCGCTTCGGCGCCAGCCGCGCCTATGACGGCATCGTTGTCGAGCGGCTGGAAGCGCTGGAGGAAGAGGCGGTGCCCGGTCACGACACCTGGGGCGGCTTCCTGCAGCGCCGCGTGGCACCCGCCATGCGTACCTGCCGTTCGGTCGAGGAGCGCCAGGCCAACCTGTCGCGAAAACTCACCCGTGCCACCACGCTGCTGCGCACCTGGGTCGATGTCGAGGTCGAGAAGCAGAATCGCGATTTGCTGGCCTCGATGAACAACCGCGCCCGCCTGCAATTGCGCCTGCAGCAGACGGTCGAAGGCCTCTCCGTCGCCGCCGTGTCCTATTATGTCGTCGGCCTGATCGGCTATATCGCCAAGGGCGCCTCGACCTTCGGCCATGCCTTCGCGCCGGAAGTCGTTACCGCCGCCTCGGTCCCGGTCGCCATACTGCTGGTCTGGTGGGGCGTGCGCCGCGTACGCCGCATGCATTCCGAACCGGCGAAACATCCGGGCGAGTAAGCGCACGTTTACCCTCCCCCTTGTGGGGAGGGTCGATCCGCGTAGCGGATCGGGGTCTTCGTAAAGCTCCAGCCTGTGCCGACCCCACCCCGCCCACTTCGTTCGCGACCCTCCCCACAACAGGAGGGTATAGAACACAGCGGCAGATTGCCGCTGCGGAAGCTCACTTCTCAGCCTTGCCCGCGATCTCGACCAAAGCAGGGTTTGCAAGGATGGCGCCTCGCTGGTAAAAGATTTTTACCAGTCAAGCAGAGGAGGCTGCCGATGTCCGGCCTTGCCATGCCCAAGCCAGACGACGCCACGATGCGAAGGCGCGCAGAGATCGTTGCCGACATGCGCATCATCGTGCCGGGCGAGGGGGTCGTCGACGCCACCAACGAAATGCGGGCCTTCGAGAGCGACGGCCTCACCGCCTACCGGCAATTGCCGTTGGTGGTGGTGCTGCCGGAAACGGTGGCGCAGGTGTCGCGGGTGCTCAAATACTGCAACGACCGCAACATCCGCGTCGTGCCGCGCGGCTCCGGCACGTCGCTGTCGGGCGGCGCGCTGCCGCTGGAAGATGCGGTGCTTCTGGTCATGAGCCGCTTCAACCGCATCCTCGCCATCGACTATCCCGACCGAACCGTCGTCGCCCAGCCCGGCGTCACCAATCTCGGCATCACCACCGCCGTCGAGGAGGAAGGCTTTTACTACGCCCCTGATCCATCCTCGCAGATTGCCTGCTCGATCGGCGGCAATGTCGCGGAAAATTCCGGCGGTGTGCATTGCCTGAAATACGGCCTGACCGCCAACAATGTGCTGGGCATCGAGATGGTGCTGATGAACGGCGAGGTGATCCGCCTCGGCGGCAACCATCTGGACAGTGAAGGCTACGACCTGCTTGGCGTCATGACCGGTTCAGAAGGCCTGCTCGGCGTCGTCACCGAAGTCACGGTGCGCATTCTGAAAAAGCCGGAGACGGCGCGTGCGCTGCTGATCGGCTTCCCGACCAGCGAGCAGGGTGGCCAGTGCGTCGCAGACATCATCGGCGCCGGCATCATTCCGGGCGGCATGGAGATGATGGATCGCCCTGCAATCCACGCCGCGGAGGATTTCGTCCATGCCGGCTACCCCCTCGACGTCGAGGCGCTGCTCATCGTCGAGCTCGACGGGCCGGGCGTCGAGGTCGATCACCTGATCGGACTCGTCGAGGCGATCGCCTACACGAACGGCTCGACCACCTGCCGCATCTCGCAGTCCGAGCAGGAGCGGCTGAGCTTCTGGGCCGGCCGCAAGGCAGCCTTCCCTGCGGTCGGGCGCATCTCGCCCGACTATTACTGCATGGACGGCACTATCCCGCGCAAGGAACTGCCGCGCGTGCTGGCCGGCATGCGCGAACTCTCGGAAAAATACGGGCTCGGCGTCGCCAACGTCTTCCATGCCGGCGACGGCAATCTGCACCCGCTGATCCTCTACGACGCCAATGTGCCGGGCGAGCTCGACAAGGCGGAAAGCTTCGGCGCCGACATCTTGCGGCTCTGCGTCAAGGTCGGCGGCGTCCTGACCGGGGAACACGGCGTCGGCGTCGAGAAGCGCGATCTGATGCCGGAAATGTTCAACCAGATCGACCTCGACCAGCAAATGCGCGTCAAATGCGCCTTCGACCCCAACCATCTGCTCAACCCGGGCAAGGTGTTCCCGCAACTGCGGCGATGTGCCGAGCTGGGGAGGATGCATGTGCATCGCGGGCAGGTGGCGTTTCCGGACATTCCGAGGTTTTGATGGGGGGTCCGTTTCATACCTTAGCGATCCTTCGCGCCCCCCTCGGTCCTGCCGGACATCTCCCCCACAAGGGGGGAGATCAGCTATCATCTCTGCCTTCGCCAATCTTCGACGTTGCAAGAGAGGCGCGGTCGCCAAAGCTGCCAATCTCTCCCCAAGTGGGGGAGATGTCCGGCAGGACAGAGGGGGGCGCGAAGGAACGCGACGTCTCTGCATTCGCAAGTGGCGCGTCACGCCCATGACCACCTTCACCCCCACCACGTCAGCCGAAGTCCTCTCCACCGTCCAATGGGCGGCGGCGGAGGAATCGCCGCTGGAAACCATCGGCCACGGTTCCAAGCGCGGCATCGGCCGTCCGCAGCAGAGCGAGCACACGCTCGACCTCTCGCAACTCACCGGCGTCACCCTTTACGAGCCGGCCGAACTGGTGCTGTCGGCCAAGGCCGGCACGTCGCTGTCCGAGATCGAAACCCTGCTCGCCGAAAACGGCCAGCAATTCGCCTTCGAGCCGATGGACTACGGCCCGCTGCTCGGCGGAACGCCGGGCAAAGGCACGATCGGCGGCGTGCTTGCCGCGAACCTGTCCGGCCCGCGCCGGCTGAAGGCGGGTGCCGCGCGCGACCACATCCTTGGGATCAATGCGGTGGCCGGTCGCGGCGAAGCGTTCAAGTCCGGCGGCCGCGTCGTCAAGAATGTCACCGGCTATGAGTTGTCGAAGCTGATGGCAAACAGCTGGGGCACGCTCGCCGTGTTCACCGACGTCACCTTCAAGGTGCTGCCGGCGGCCGAGACCGAGGTCACGCTTGCCGTGCGCGGCCTGCTCGACGATGCCGCGGCCGCCGCCATGGCGCTGGCGCTCGGCTCTAGCGCCGAAGTGTCGAGCGCTGCCCATCTGCCCGAACGCATTGCCGCGCGTGTTGCTGGCGGCAGTCTCGGCGCTGACGCCGCGACGCTGCTGCGCGTCGAAGGCTTTGGCCCCTCTGTTGCCTACCGCATCGAGGCGCTGAAAACCTTACTGAAGAATGCAGGCCCGCTGCAGGAGATTGCGGGTGATGCCTCGCATACCCTCTGGCGCGATGTCAGGGATTGTGCGCCCTTCGCCGACGGTAGCGAGAGGCCGGTCTGGCGCGTCTCCATGGCGCCCTCCCAGGCCCACCAGATGGTGCTGACACTGCGCATGCAGATTGGCGTCAGCGCCTTCTACGACTGGCAGGGCGGGCTGGTCTGGCTGCGCATGGAGGAGGGCGATCCCGAGGCCGGCTTGCTGCGCGGGCTGATCCGAAAGCATGGTGGCGGTCACGCGACGCTGGTGCGCGCCGCCCCTTCGCATCGCGCCGCCGTGCCGGTGTTCGAGCCGCAGGCGCCGCATCTGGCTGCCCTGTCGGCCAGGCTCAAAGCCGAGTTCGATCCCAAGGCCATCCTCAACCCCGGCCGCATGGCGCAGAGCTAAATCATGCAAACCAATTTCTCCCTTGCCCAGCTTGCCGATCCGAATGTCGCGGAATCGGAGAAGATCCTGCGCAAATGCGTGCATTGCGGCTTCTGCACTGCGACGTGCCCGACCTATGTGACGCTCGGCAACGAGCTGGATTCGCCGCGCGGCCGCATTTATCTGATCAAGGACATGCTCGAAAACGGCCGTCCCGCCGACAAGGAGATCGTCACCCATATCGACCGCTGCCTGTCTTGCCTTGCCTGCATGACGACCTGCCCGTCGGGCGTCAACTACATGCATCTGGTCGACCATGCCCGGGCCCATATCCAGGACACCTACAAGCGGCCGCTGCTCGATCGGCTGGCCCGAGCCATGCTGGCCTTCGTGCTGCCCTATCCCAGGCGTTTTCGCGCCGCGCTGAAACTGGCGAGACTGGGCAAGCCGTTCATTGGCCTGTTCGAAAAGGTCCCAGCCTTGAACCCGCTCGGCGCGATGCTGAAGCTGGCGCCGGCATCGATCCCGGCGGCCTCGCCGATGGCGTCTCCCGGCGTCCATGCCGGGCGGGGGACGAAGAAGGGCCGCGTTGCCATCCTCACCGGTTGTGCGCAATCGGTGCTCGATCCCGCCATCAACGAGACGACGATCGCGCTGCTGACCAGGCTTGGCGTCGAGGTCGTGGTGCCGCAAGGCGAGGCCTGCTGCGGCGCGCTGGTCCATCACATGGGTCGTGAGGAAGCAGCCCTTGCTTCGGCGCGGCAGAATGTCGATGCCTGGACACGCGCCATCGATCGGGGCGGGCTCGACGCCATCGTCATCACCGCGTCCGGCTGCGGCACCACCATCAAGGATTACGGCTTCATGCTGCGCCTCGATCCGGCCTATGCCGACAAGGCCGCGCGTGTCTCGGCGCTGGCCAAGGACATCACCGAATATCTCTCAGGCCTCGACCTGCCGGAGCCGGTGCGCAAGCCCGGCACCGTCGTCGCCTATCACTCGGCCTGCTCGATGCAGCACGGCCAGAAGATCACCCGTCAGCCGAAGGAACTGCTCGCCAAGGCCGGCTTCATCGTGCGCGAGCCGCGCGAAGGGCATCTGTGCTGCGGCTCGGCCGGCACCTACAACATCCTGCAGCCGGAGATTTCGACCAAGCTGCGCGACCGCAAGGTGAAAAACATCGAGGCGACCGGCGCCGAAATCGTCGCCACCGGCAACATAGGCTGCATCACCCAGATCGCGTCGGCCGCCAAGCTGCCCGTGGTGCACACGATCAAGCTGCTCGACTGGGCCTATGGCGGACCGAAGCCGGAAGGCGTTGCAGAAGGAAGGTTCGTCGCCGCGGAGTAGAAACTACTCCGCCGCCAGCCTGTCCGCCACGCCGTATGTCGCCTGATAGCGCGCCCGCTGGCGGCTGAGCGCGACCATGGTGTTGCGCAAGAGGATCGCCACGGTGATCGGGCCGACGCCGCCCGGCACCGGCGTGATCCAGGACGCGACCTCCTTCACACTCTCGGTGTCGACATCGCCGACGATGCGGCTTTGCCCGTCCGGGCCGATCTCGGAATTGATACCGATGTCGATGACGGCCGCACCGGGCTTCACCATATCGGCCTTGATCAGCCTCGGCTTGCCGACGGCGACGAACAGCGCGTCTGCGCGGCGCGCGTGTGCGGCCACCGAGCGCGTCATGTGGTGGCACACCGTCACCGTCGCGCCTTCGCTCATCAGCAGGAAGGCGATCGGCTTGCCGACAATTTCGGAATGGCCGACGACGACGACTTCGAGCCCCTTGAGGTCGAGGCCGGTTTCCTTCAGCAGCTCGACAGAGGCCGCCGCCGTGCAGGGCGCGAGATCGAGCTGGTTGTAGACGATGTTGCCGATCGACGCTGGATGCATGCCCTCGACGTCCTTCAGCGGATGTACGGCCGCCTGCAGCGTCTTGATCGGGATGTGTACCGGCACCGGCCGCTGGATGATGATGCCGGTGACGCGCGGATCGGCATTCAGCCCATGGATCGCCGCTTCGAGCTCGCCAGCGGTGATGTCGGCTGGAAACCGCCGCTCCTCGAAACCGATGCCGGCAAGCGCGGCCTTGGCGCGCTGATTGCGCACATAGACATCGACCGCATCGGTATCGCCGACGGTGATCGAAACCAGCTTCGGCGGAAAGCCCTCGGCCGCGGCGATCGCTGCGTCTTCGCGCACCGAAGCGATGATGCGCTGGGCGACCGGGCCGCCTTTCAGGTAGCGGCTGTCGTCGGTCCGGGTCATGGCTGGCACCTTTGCCTTCTGGAGCAATTCGAGGACAAGCGTTGAAGCGGCCTTCGGTCCGGAATTGCGTAACTACCGAGATTTGTGCGCTGCAATAGCAGAGGAGCGCCGGGAAATCAGCCCCGAAAGCGAAACCGCCTGCTTTCGGCGCGACTTGCCGTGCCGTGCATCAAACGAAAACTGAAGAACGAAAAAGGCAGCGCGGTTTCCCTGCGCTGCCTTTTCGTGACCGGCCGTATCCCCACACGGCCCGTCCCCCGTAAACCCTTCACCGGTTAAAGCACATCCCGCGGGATCGCACTATGACTTGACTGCAACAGCATGAGACTAAAAGTGCTGCGCCGCCTAACCGGCTGATTCGACGTGACTATATTACCTCGACCGTGGTGCCGACATTGACGCGCTCGTAGAGATCGACAACATCTTCGTTGCGCATGCGGATGCAGCCGGAGGAGACCGCGCCGCCGATCGTCCAGGGCTGGTTGGTGCCGTGGATTCGGTATTCCGTCGTGCCGAGATAGAGCGCGCGGGCGCCGAGCGGGTTCTCTTCGCCGCCGGCCAGATAGGTCGGGAGGTAACGGCCCTTGGCGGCCTCGCGCTTGATCATTTCCGCCGGCGGACGCCAGTCCGGCCAGACGCGCTTGTTGGTGATCTTGTGTGTGCCAGACCATTCGAAGCCCGGCTTGCCGGTGCCGACGCCATAGCGCCGCGCCTTGCCGTTGTTCTCGACCAGGAACAGGAAATTCTGCGTCGTATCGATGACGATCGTGCCCGGCTTCTGCGGGCCGTCATAGGCGACTTCCTGCGGCAGATAGAGCGGGTTGACCTGCGGCCGCATGGCCATGCGTTTGACCGGCGCCTGCACCGAAGCCGTGCGCACCCGGTCGGGTCGCGCCGGTTGCGCATAGCGCAGGCGTGGCTGCTGGACCATCTGTCGGCTCTGCCGCACGATGCCGGGCGCGCGGCCAAGCTGCAGCACCCAGGGTGCCGAAAGGTCGGGGCTCACCATCACCGGCGGCCTGTCGGCATAGCGGTCGCCCGCGGTGGAGGTGGTGACGCCGGCGGCCAGAATGGCCACGGCACCGAGCACGGAACGCAAAAAGATCTTCATCGGAACGCACCTTGATCGTCGAACGGACGGAGGCGGAACTTGCCCCCGGTTGCGCGATCCTTGGCGCGAAGCCGCAACCGAAACATGAATCGGAATGCGTAAAATGCCGCTTTGTCAGTAAACCTTTTGGTGTGGTTACCGCCGGGTTCAGGAATCTGGTAAAGCCGCAGTAAACCGGCGCTCAGGCGCGTTAATGAACGGATATTGCCGATGGCACAAGAAAACACAGGCGTGATCGCCGGCCCCGACGGGGTTATGCGCTGCTTCTGGCACGCTAATCTGCCGGACTATCTGCACTATCACGACCATGAGTGGGGCCGGCCGGTCGCCGACGACCGCAGGCTGTTCGAAAAGATCTGCCTCGAAGGTTTTCAGTCCGGCCTGTCCTGGCTGACCATCTTGCGCAAGCGCGAGAACTTTCGCGAGGCCTTCGCCGGTTTCGACTTCGACAAGATCGCCGCCTTCACTGACGAGGATGTCGAGCGCCTAGTCGGCAATGCCGGCATCATCCGCCACCGCGGCAAGATCGTCTCGACCATCAACAACGCGAAACGGGCGAGAGAAATGGTCGATGAGTTCGGCTCGCTCGCGGCCTGGTTCTGGAAGTTCGAGCCCGGCAAGGAGGAGCGGCCTGAGATCGTCGACCTCGCTCACCTGCGCGCCAACCCGACGACGGCGGTTTCGGTTCGCATTTCCAAGGAGCTGAAAAAGCGCGGCTGGAGTTTTGTCGGCCCGACCACGGTCTACGCTTTCATGCAGGCCATGGGCCTGGTCAACGACCATCTCGAAGGCTGTGTGTGCCGCAAGGAGGTCGAGAAGGAGCGCAAGGCGTTCAAGCGGCCGAAGTAGAGCGCCTTTTTACCTTCTCCCTTGTGGGAGAAGGTGGCCTCGCGAAGCGAGGTCGGATGAGGGGTGTTCCAGGGAACGCCAACGCCTCACTCCGCTGGAGCACCCCTCAACCGTCTCGGCGCTATCGCGCCAATCCACCTTCTCCCACAAGGGGAGAAGGCAAGGCTGGCAATCAAGTCCCGCTAGCACCAGTCAGGAACAGCCCCGCGACAATCGCAGCCAGCGCCGCAAAAGCGGGATAGATCACCAGCAATCCGGTCATCAGCGCCTCGCGCATGGTCGAGCCCTTCCGCTCGTCGGCGGTGACCTCGAACGGACCGAGGCTCGCCGTCACCGGCGCACGGATCTCGGCCGGCCGCAACCGGACTTCATGCAAGCCGTCGTCTCTGATATCGAATTTGTGTGCCGTGGTCATGGCCCCAACCCCTTGTTTCGGCGCGCTTATCGGCTCCGATTGTGTCGGCACAATGCCGCACCGATGGCGGAATTGTTTCCTTTTTGGTGTGTTTGTTTCGAGAGCTAGCGCCTCTCCCTTCTCCTTGCGGGAGGTAGGATGAGTGGTGCTCCAGAAGGCACCAGCCGCTCACTCTGCTGGAACACCCCTCAACCGTCTCGACGCTGCGCGCCGATCCACCTTCTTCCACAAGGGGAGAAGGGAAGGGCGCTAACCCTTGCCGCTCTAGGCCGCATCGTCTAGGAAACGCGCGCTCGAACCAAATTATTGCTGATCGGAAGACCCATCCCATGGCCGACAAATCGGAAAAGACGAAAGCGCGGCTGCCGCGCGGCTTTGCCGACCGCAGTGCGGAAGACATCCGCGCCGTCGAGAAGATGATGGTGACCATCCGCTCGGTATACGAACTCTACGGCTTCGAGCCGGCCGACCAGCCGCTGATCGAATACACCGATGCGCTGGGCAAATTCCTGCCCGACCAGGATCGGCCGAACGAAGGCGTGTTCTCGTTCCAGGACGATGACGAGCAGTGGCTGTCGCTGCGCTACGACCTGACCGCGCCGACGGCGCGTTTCGTTGCTGAGAATTTTGAACGGCTGCCGAAACCCTATCGCAGCTACCGTTCCGGCTGGGTGTTTCGAAACGAAAAGCCCGGCCCCGGCCGCTTCCGCCAGTTCATGCAGTTCGACGCCGACACGATTGGTACGCCGGGCGTGGCCGCCGATGCCGAGATGGCGATGATGATGGCCGACGTGATGGAAGCGCTCGGCATCAAGCGCGGCGACTACGTCATCCGCGTCAACAACCGCAAGGTGCTCGATGGTGTGCTGGAGGCGATTGGCCTTGGCGGCGATGAGAATGCCGGCCGCCGGCTGACGGTGCTGCGCGCCATCGACAAGCTGGACAAGCTCGGGCCGGAAGGCGTGAGACTGCTGCTTGGTCCGGGGCGCTGGGATGGCGGCAGCGAAGGCGAGGGTGACTTTGCCAAGGGTGCCGGACTGAATGAGGGGCAAGCCGAGGCCGTCCTTCTCGCGACAGCGAGGGAACAAGCCCGCCAGGATTCCAATGTCAATGCGAACGCGATCTATCAGGAAGGCGTTGGCGAACTCTCGACCATTGAAGCCTTGGTCAGGGCGGCCGGATACGGCGAAGATCGTATCGCCATGGATCGCTCCGTCGTTCGCGGCCTCGAATATTACACCGGCCCGGTCTTCGAGGCCGAGCTTCTGGCCGAGATCCCCAACGAGGACGGCCAGATCGTGCGCTTCGGTTCGGTCGGCGGCGGCGGCCGCTACGATGGTCTGGTCTCGCGCTTCCGTGGCGAGCCGGTGCCGGCGACCGGCTTTTCCATCGGCGTCTCGCGGCTGATGACGGCGCTGAAGAACCTCGGCAAGCTGGACACCGCGGACGTGATCGCGCCGGTGGTCGTGCTGGTCATGGACAGGGATACCGAAAGCCTCGGCCGCTACCAGAAAATGGTCGCAGAGCTGCGCGCCGCCGGCATCCGCTCCGAAATGTATCTCGGCGGCGCCGGCATGAAGGCACAGCTGAAATATGCCGACCGTCGCGGCAGCCCGGTCGCCGTTATCCAGGGCGGCGACGAACGCACCAAGGGCGAGGTGCAGATCAAGGACCTGATCGAAGGCGCGCGCATGTCGGCGGAGATTGCCGACAATGCCGAATGGCGGGCCGCAAGGCCGGCGCAGGTGACCGTGGCGGAGGGCGAGTTGGTTGCCGAGGTGAAAAAGATATTGGCGGCGCAAGCGGCCGATCGCGCGAAAGGTGGCGCTTGAACACCCCCCTCTGGCCTGTCGGCCATCTCCCCCGCAAGGGGGGAGATTGGATGTCGCATAGGCTTTCGCCAATTTTCTGCGTTGAAGAAAAGGCACCGAGCCGCAAGCTGCCGATCTCCCCCCTTGCGGGGGAGATGTCCGGCAGGACAGAGGGGGGTGCCTCGCGCCCAACCAGCCGATGAATCGGTATCCCGCCATCGCATCCGAAATCACCAACCTCTTCGCCACCCGCAACACCCATGCGGTCGAGGTCGCCGTGCTGCAGCCGGCCGATCCGTTCCTCGACATGGCCGGCGAAGATCTGCGCCGCCGCATTTTTCTGACCGAAAGCGAGACCGGCAAGACGCTGTGCCTTCGGCCGGAATTCACCATCCCCGTTTGCCTCGACCACATCGCCTCGCAAGCCGGCACGCCGCGCCGCTATTCCTATCTCGGCGAAGTGTTTCGCCAGCGCCGCGAGGGCGGCAACGAGTTTTTCCAGGCTGGCATCGAGGATCTCGGCGACCGCGATACGGCCGAAGCCGATGCCCGTTCGCTGGCCGATGCGCATGCGCTGCTTGAGCTGGTGCTGCCGGACCAGCCCCTCGCGATCACGCTCGGTGACCAGACCATCTTCGAGGCGGTGCTGGCAGCACTCGGCCTGCCGCGCGGCTGGCGTATGCGCCTTGCCCGCGCCTTCGGCTCGGCGCCGATGCTGCAGGCGGCGCTTGCCGATCTTGCCAACCCGCCCCGCAATGGTCAGCTTGAGGCCGAGGTTTCAGCACTTGTTCTCGACGGCGATCTCGAAGCGCTCTCCGCCCACATCGCCGGCGGCATGGAAGAGGCCGGTCTGTCGGCATCGGGCGGGCGCGCACCCGCTGATATTGCCCGTCGGCTGATCGAGAAAGCCGAACTGCGCAGCGTGCGGCTGTCGAACGAGGCCTTCGCGGCGCTCGAAGGTTTTCTGGCCATAGACGTACCGCTCGACGGTGCGAGTGCTGCGCTCGAAAGCTTCGCCGCCTCCGCCGGCCTGTCGCTGGGTGCGGCGCTGGAAAAATTCGCTGCCCGCGCTCGCGCCATCGAGACGCATGGCCTGCCAGCGAAGATCATCCGTTATGACGCCGCCTTCGGCCGTCCGCTCGACTACTACACCGGCATCGTCTTCGAGATCGCGGCGAAAGGTGGCGAGCGGCCCTTGGCTGGCGGCGGCCGGTATGACCGGCTGCTGACGCTGCTCGGCGCCAAGACGCCGATCCCCGGCGTCGGCTTCTCCGTCTGGCTCGACCGCATCGAAGCGCTGCGGGGAGAGCCCAAATGATCACCCTGGCGATTCCGTCGAAAGGCCGCCTCAAGGAACAGGCGCTGGAGGTGCTGGCCAGAGCCGGCCTGGCCGTCAGCCTGCCCGGCGACGAGCGCCAGTACCGCGCCCGCATCGACGGCGCTGAGGGCATCGAGGTGGCGTTCCTGTCGGCGTCAGAAATCGCCGGCGAGATCGGCCAAGGCTCGGTCGACCTCGGCATCACCGGCGAAGACCTGCTGCGCGAAAACCTCGCCGACTGGGAGGCACGTGCGGAAATCGTCGCGCGTCTCGGTTTCGGCCATGCCGATGTCGTGGTCGCAGTGCCTGGCATCTGGCTCGACGTCGACACCATGGCCGATCTCGACGATGTCGCCGCCGATTTCCGCCAGCGCCACGGCAGGCGGCTGCGCATCGCCACCAAATACTGGCGGCTGACGCAGCAGTTCTTCTCGCAAAAGCATGGCATCCAGGTCTACCGCATCGTCGAGAGCCTCGGCGCCACCGAAGGCGCGCCGGCGGCGGGCCTCGCCGATGTCATCGTCGACATCACCACCACCGGCTCGACACTGCGCGCCAACCATCTCAAGGTGCTGGCGGATGGGGTCGTGCTGAAGTCGCAGGCTTGTCTGGTGGCATCAAAGAAGCAGCGCTCGGCGGCCGATGAGGCGCTGCTGCGCGATATAGCCGCGAAGATGAGCGCGATAGTCGCTTAACGTCGGCGCCGCCCCCCTCTCCGACCTCTCCCCCACTCCGGGGGGCGAGGAAACGCTAATCATTGAAGTCCCAGTCGTCGCAAAGCTTGGGTTCCTCGCCCCTGCAGGGCGGGGAGAGGTGGCTCGGGCGAAGCCCGAGACGGAGAGGGGGCCTTCGCGTCCCCACCACCATCGACGGGATTTCCACCGCCTCATCAGGCTGATAGGTTCAGCTTATCCCGGGAGGAGACGGCGATGGCGATCAATCTCGACGAGCTCAACAACGCCACCAATCTGCGCGGGCGTGGGGCGCGTGGCACTTTCATTGCCCCGATCGACGGCCGGGCGCATGTCTCCGGCGAGCGCACCCCGCCACTGCTCGACAAGACCATCCCTGAGCTGTTCTCCGATACGGTCAGCAAATACGCCACCCAGGATGCTGCCGTCTTCGTCGGTCAGGACAAGCGATTCACCTGGAGCGAACTGTCTGACACGGTCGACACTCTGGCCGCCGGCTTCCTGGCGCTCGGCCTCGAAAAGGGCGACCGCGTCGGCATCTGGTCGCCCAATCGCTGGGAATGGCTGGTGACGCAGTTCGCCACCGCCCGCATCGGCCTGATCCTGGTCAACATCAACCCGGCCTACCGGCTGACCGAACTGGAATATGCCCTCAACAAGGTCGGCTGCAAGGCGCTGGTGACGGCCGCCAGTTTCAAGACATCGGACTATCTCGGCATGATCGAGACGTTGGCGCCGGAACTCGCCAAAGCCGTACCCGGCAAGCTCAAGGCGCAGAAATTGCCGACGCTGAAGATCGTCATCCGCATGGGCGACGACAACTCGCCCGGCATGTTCAATTTTGCCGATGTGCTTTCGATGGCCGGGCGCGACGAGCATGACAGCCTCGACCGCATCTCCGAGGGGCTGAAGCCGGGCGAGGCCATCAACATCCAGTTCACGTCAGGCACGACAGGCGCGCCCAAGGGCGCGACGCTGACCCACACCAACATCGTCAACAATGGCAATTTCGTCACAGCGGCGATCAAGCTCACGGTCGACGACCGGCTGTGCATCCCGGTGCCGCTCTATCACTGCTTCGGCATGTCGATGGGCACGATGGGCTGCGTCACCAAGGGCGCCACGATGGTTTTCCCCGGCGAAGGTTTTGACGCCGGCGCCACGCTGAAAGCCGTGGCACAGGAAGGCTGTACCGGCCTCTACGGCGTGCCGACCATGTTCGTCGCCATGCTCGACCATGCGGACTTTTCCACCTTCGACCTCTCCAGCCTGCGCACCGGCATCATGGCGGGTTCACCTTGCCCGATCGAGGTGATGAAGAAGGTGGTCTCGCTGATGCATATGGAAGAGGTCACCATCGCCTACGGCATGACCGAGACCAGCCCGGTGTCGTTCCAGAGCAGCGTCGACGATCCGCTGGAAAAGCGCGTCTCCACCGTCGGCCGCATCCATCCGCATGTCGAGGTCAAGGCCATCGATGCCGACGGCGCCACCGTCGCGGTCGGTGCGCCGGGCGAGCTGTGCACGCGAGGCTATTCCGTGATGAAGGGCTATTGGGACGACGCGGAAAAGACCGCCGAGGCGATCGACAGTGACGGCTGGATGCACACGGGTGATCTCGCGACGATCGACGCCGAGGGCTATTGCAACATTGTCGGCCGGGTCAAGGACATGGTCATCCGCGGCGGCGAGAACGTCTATCCCAGAGAGATCGAGGAATTTCTCTACCGCCATCCCAAGGTGAAGGAAGTGCAGGTGTTCGGCATTCCCGATGCCAAATATGGCGAGGAGCTGTGCGCCTGGATCGTGCTCAAACCCAACCAGATCGCCACCGAGCAGGAGATCAAGAACTTCTGCGCCGGCCAGATCGCCCACTACAAAATTCCCCGTTACATCCGCTTCCGCACCGAACTGCCGATGACGGTGACGGGAAAACCGCAGAAGTTTCTGATGCGCGAGGCGATGGTGGAGGAGTTGGGGCTGGTGGTGCAGAAGACCGCGTGAGGGCAGGGCGCGGCCCGACAAGCCCATAATGCCTAGCCGGGAAGCGTAACCTGCTTCCCTTTGCGCTCGGCGCGCCATTCCTCAAACCGCTGCAAGATCACGAAGAAGGCAGGCACGAAGAGAACAGCAAGGCAGGTGGAGGCGATCATGCCGGAGAAGACCGTGATGCCGATCGATTTGCGCGCACTGGCTCCGGCGCCCGTCGCCAGCACCAGCGGCGCGACGCCGAGGATGAAGGCGAAGGACGTCATCAAGATGGGGCGGAAGCGGGCGCGCGCGGCCTCTATCGCCGCCTCGATGATCGGTTTGCCGGCGGCGCGCAATTCGCGCGCGACCTCGACGATCAAAATGGCGTTCTTGGCCGACAGCGCAATCAGCAGGATCAGGCCGATCTGGACATAGAGGTTGTTATCGATACCGAGCCCGGTGAGGACCAGCACCGGGCCGACCAGCGAAAGCGGCGCGGCGAGCAATATCGAGATCGGCGCCAGCCAGCTCTCATACTGGCCCGCCAGCACCAGATAGACCAACAGCAGTGCCATGCCGAACACCAGGTAGATCTGGCTGCCGACGAGCTTTTCCTGGAAGGAAAGCGCAGTCCACTCGTAGTCGGTCCCGGGCGGCAGCGTGTCGGCCGCGGCCGCTTCCATCAGCTTGATCGCATCACCTGATGAGAAACCCTGCGCCTGAACGCCAAGGACCGATGCGGAGGGGTAGAGGTTATAGAGGCTGATCAGCGAGGGGCCGACGCTTGGCGTGACCGTCAGGACCGTGCCAAGCGGGATCATATCGCCGTTCTGGTTGCGCACCGTCAAGCGGCTGATGTCCTCGGGCGACAGTCGGAACTGAGAATCGCCCTGCACATAGATCTGGAAGACCCGCCCGAACTTGTTGAACTGGCTGACATAGGTGGAGCCTAGATAGCCGGCGAGCGTCTGAAACACCTGGTCGGTGGTCAGCCCGAGCTTCTGTACCTTTTCGCGGTCGAACTCGACCTGGTATTGCGGGACGTTGGATCGGAACGTTGCCGATACGCGCTGGATGCCGGACTGCGTAGCTGCTGCCCTGATCAGCGCGCTGGTCGCGCCCTGCAATTTCGCAAGGTCGAAACTGCCGTCACGCAACTCGACCTGCATGGTGAAGCCGGCGGCGTTGCCGATGCCCTGGATCGGCGGCGGTGGCAGCACCAGGACATTGCCGTCCGCCATGTCTGACAGGTTCTTGTTCAGCGTCGCATAAAGCGAGGCGAGATCCTCACCTTTGCCCCGCACGCTCCAGTCCTTGAGGACGATGTAGGCAACGCCGGCATTGGCTAAAGTCGAGTTGTTGTCGAGGGCCGACAAGCCGGCGATCGTCACCACCTGGTCCACGCCCGGCGTTGCCTTGGCGATCTTCGAAATCTGCTGCAGCGTCTCCTGCGTACGGCCAAGGGACGCGCCGTCAGGCAGTTGCACCGAAGCGAGCAGATAGCCTTGGTCCTCGATCGGAATGAAACCGGTGGCCACGCGCGACATGCCGTAGCCAGCCGCGCCAATGATAAGCAACGCGATTATGCCCATCGCCGTGCTGTGGCGCACCATGGATCCGATCAGGCGGGCGTAGCCGTTTTCGGCGCGCTGATAGGCGGCATTGAAGCCGCGGAAGAAGGCGTTTCGCTTGTCCAGCGGCACCGGCTGCCTCAGCCAGGTCGCGCACTGCGTGGGCTTTAGCGTTGCCGCGTTGACGGCGCTGATCAAGGCCGTTGCCGCAATCACCAGGGCGAATTGCGCATACATCTGCCCGGTAAGGCCGGGCAGGAACGCAGCCGGTAGGAACACCGCCATCAGCACCAGCGTGATGCCGATGATCGGCCCGAACAGCGCATTCATGGCCGCGACCGCCGCATCGTGGCCGGACATGCCGCGCTCCATGTTGTGCGCGGCCCCCTCGACCACAACGATGGCGTCATCGACGACGATGCCGATGGCAAGCACGATGGCGAACAGGGTCGACAGGTTGACGGTAAAGCCAAGCGCGAGCATCGCAGCGAAGGCCCCGATGATGGTCACCGGCACGGTCGTTGCCGGCACCAGCATCGCCCGCCAGTCCTGCAGGAAAAGCAGGATGACGATCAGCACCAGCACCGCGGCCTCGAGCAGCGTCTTATAGACTTCGTCGATCGCTTGGCTGACGAAGATCGTGGTGTTGAACGGGATCGAGTAAGCAAGGCCTTGCGGGAACTCGCCAGACAGTTCCTTCATCCTGGCCTCAACTTTGCCGGCCACGTCGAGCGCGTTGGCGCCCGGCGACAGGAAGATGGCCAGGCCAGCCGCCTGCTGGCCGTCGAGATTGAAGAATTGCCCATAGGTCTGGGCGCCGAGCTCGACCCGGCCGACGTCGCGCACGCGGGTCAGGTCGCCGCTGGCGCCGGTCTTGACGACCACCGCGCCGAACTGATCGGGGTCGTCAAGGCGGCTGGAAACTTCGATCGTATATTGGAAGGACTGTCCGTCGGGCGCCGGCGGCGCGCCGACCTGGCCCGCGGTGACCTGCTCGCTTTGCTGCTGCAGGGCCTGGACGACGTCCTGGGTGGTAAGGCCGCGCACCTGCATCTTCTGCGGGTCGAGCCAGACGCGCATCGAATACTGCCCGGCGCCGAACACGTTCACGTTGCCGACACCTGGTATCCGGGAGAGCTCGTCCTTCAGCCGGATGGTTGCGTAGTTGGCGAGATAAAGGCTGTCGTATTGTTTGTCCGGCGACGTCAGCGTGACGATCTCGAGGATGGAGGTCGATTTCTTCTGGACGTTGACGCCCTGCACCTGCACTGGCTGCGGCAGCGATGCGAGCGCTGTGGACACCCGGTTCTGGACACGCACCTGCGCCTGGTCGAGGTCCGTGCCGATCTGGAAAGTGACGGTCAGATTGTAGCTGCCATCCGACGCGGAGAAGGACTGCATGTAGAGCATGCCCTCGACGCCGTTGACCTGCTGCTCGATCGGCAGCGCCACCGTGTCGATCATCGAGCGCGCGCTGGCGCCAGGATAGCGGGTGGTCACCGAAACGGTCGGCGGCACCACGTCGGGATATTGCGCCACCGGCAGGCCGAAGAGCGAGACCAGGCCGATGACGACCATGAGGACAGCGATTGCATTGGCCAGGACCGGCCGCTCGATGAAGAATTTGGAGATCATTGGGCAGTGCCGTCGGCCGCAGCCGCTTCCAGCGTTTTCACCTGCGGCTCGATCTTCTGGCCGGGCACGGCCGTCAGTAAGCCGGAGACTAGGACGCGGTCTTCCGCAGTGATCCCCTTGCTGATCACGCGCAAGGCACCGACAAGCTGGCCGATCTCGACCGGACGCTCCTCGATGACGTCGTCTTTTCCTGCAACGAGCAGGTAGCGACCCCTCTGGTCGCTTCCGATCGCTCGGTCGGGAACCAGCAGCGTATCCGGTTCTTCTCCCAGCGGCACGCGCACGCGCACGAAGTAACCCGGAAGCAATGCCCGATCGTCGTTGGGCAGCACGGCGCGCACCGCGAGCGTGCCGGTGGTGGCGGTAACCTCAGGAGAGGCGTAGTCCAGCATTCCCTTGTGCGGATAGCCTGTCTCGTTCTGCAGGCCGACTTCGGCCGGTATCTTCTTGAGGTCCTGACCGGTTATGCCCCGTTTGGCCATGGCGGCGCGAATGCGCAGCACGTCCTGCTCCGAGATGTTGAAGTTGACATAGATGGGCGCGAGCTGAACGATGGTCGCCAGCGTAGTCGCGCTGCCGGCGCCAACCAGTTGCCCGATCGACACCTGGCGGGCGCCAACGATGCCGGCAAACGGCGCCTTGACCTCGGTGTAGCTCAAATTGAGCTGGGCCTGCTCGACGTCGACGGCGCTCTGCTTCTGTTTGGCCGCGTCGACATCCGCCGCCGCGGCGGACTGATCGAGGGTCGATTGCGAGATGATCTTCTGTGATAGCAGCTCCTGCTGCCGCTTGAGGTCGGCTCCGGACTGCTTGGCGGAGGCGTCGGCCGAACCCTGCCCGGCCTGGGCCTGTTCGAGTGCCAATTGGTAGGTATCCTGTTCGATCAGGAACAGCCTGGTGCCAGCCTTGACCTCATCTCCGTCCTTATAGTCGATTTCCTGGATGAAGCCGGAGACACGCGCAACCAGCGGCGTCGTGTTCACCGCCGCGGCGCTGCCTGTGGCCTCGAGATAGGGGGTTACAGTCTGCTTGACCGGAAGCGCTACATCTATCTTGGGTGGCGGGGGCGGCGCGTAACTGTTTTCATTGCTGCAGGCGCACAATAAAATTGCTGCAAGTGCGAATGAACCAGCCGTCGGCGCGGCTCTCCTCCATGAGAAAACCATTTTGCCCCTCTGAATACTTCGGTATATATATCGTATTGCTGTGAAATTGCGTGAACCTAGCTTTTTTTGGAGAGTTTGTCATGCGGATTGCGTTAAGTGTGCTTTTTCTGGCAACTCAGGTGACGGCCAATGTCGCATTTGCGCAGACTGCGGCCGAGCGCGAAGCCTGCCAGTCTGACTACGAGAAATTCTGCAAGGGGGTGGAGCAGGGCGGAGGCCGCATCATCAAGTGCCTGAACGATCATCTAAGTGACCTGACGCCGCAATGCCAGAAGGTCGTCAAGGAGAATACGCCCCAATAGGGCCACCAAGGCAATTCCAGCAAAAGTGCGCGGTGATTTTGCCTCCGGAATTGGGATAGAGTGCTCTAGGGCTCGTCCTATCCGACGACTGAGCGGGATCAGCGAACGCTGGCCGGCAAGGCCCGCTGATCTCGTGGAATGTTGGCTGGATGCTTGAAGACAGGCCTACGCAAACGCCCAAGGTTGCAACATCCAAGGCCGCATCGGGCGGTTTCGGGCGATCGGTGATGTCTTGGGTGATGCCTTTGGGTGCCTTGGCCATGGCTCTCGCGGTGAGGGCCAGCGGCCTTTCGGTCGACCAAGGATCGCTGAACCTCAGGATCCTCGTTGGCGCGCTGTCGAGCGCGATCTTGTTCACCACCATTTTCGTGGTGCTCGAGCATGCCGAGGCAGTCGCCCGGCGCGTGGGGGAGCCTTATGGAACGTTGGTGCTGACTTTTGCGGTGACGGCAATCGAAGTGTCGATCATCGTCTCTATGATGTTGCACGGAGAAAACAATCCTACGCTGGCGCGCGAGTCCGTTTTCTCGACGGTGATGATCACTTCAACCGGCGTCGTCGGCATCTGTCTCGCGCTTGGCGGCTGGCGCCACCGCAAGCAGGCAATCGTCCGGCAAGGAACCAGTGCCTATCTGGCGGTTTTGATCGCGCTGACCGTCATGACGCTTGTTCTGCCGACCTACACCCAGACCACGGGTCCCGGCACGTTTTCGGCAGCTCAACTTGGTTTCGTCAGTGCCCTTTCAGTACTGCTCTATGCAAGCTTCGTGTTCGCGCAGACGGTCCGGCACCGGGAAGACTTTGTCGAGGGACAAGAGCACCACGTTTCGGTGCGAATGGCTTCTGACGAGAACATCTTTGTCAGCGCTGTGCTGTTGATGGCCGGGCTGATCGGAATTGTTATGCTTGCCGAGCAGGTCGCCGCAAGCGTTGAAGATATGCTCGTTGCCTACCAGGTGACCCAGGCCGACAGCATTGTCGGAGCAATGATAGCAGGGCTGGTGTTGATGCCAGAGGCCATTTCGGCAATTCGCGCTTCGCTCAACAATGAGTTGCAGCGCGGCTTGAATGTCGCGATGGGTTCGGCCTGCGCCACGATCGGCCTGACAATACCGGGAGTAGCAGCCGCCAGCCTGCTGACGGGGAGGGGGTTGACCCTGGGGCTGCCGGCGGCTGACACGGTCCTCTTGGTCCTGGCGCTTTTCACATGCGCCGTAAGCTTCAGTACCGAAAGAACCACATTCCTGACCGGCATGGTCCATATCGTGGTGTTTTTTACGTATGTGTTTCTGATCTTTGTGCCGTGAAACTGGCCACTGATGCAGGGTCCGGCTGTGCCGGGTGGTGCTGCATCGCCGATCTGGCCGCGCCTCACTGGAACGGAATCAATCGATCCGTTGAGGCTTTCGCTCGCTGATGCTACATTAGAGAGGCTGCAGGTTAAGGAGAGGGGAAACCTATGGTCAGACGTGGTTTGTTTGCATGCACATTTGCCGTTGGAGCTTTGCTCGCGATTTCGTCGATGGCAGGCGCCTCTGGATTCCGTTTCATCGCATCGGCGGAAGCAAAGACGGTCGTCATCCAGAAGACCACCATCTACATTACGACACTTCCATCGGGCTGCGTTAAGACCACCTATAGCGGTGGGATCGTGGTCTGGAAGTGCGGCACGAAATACTACCAGCCCTACAAAAACAGGTACGTGCTCGTCTACATCAAATAGTGAGACAGTATGGTGTGAGGCATAAGCCTGTTACGGCCCTGTGGCACGATCTTGAGATCTGGCATGGCGCTGGCCGGCCTCACAGCCATTTCTGGAATGAGCGCGGACGAGAATCGAGCACCTGACTGACCGTATCATATCTGCACGCCCCGATGTGCACCGAGCCGGTTCCAGGATGGGAAACTTCGACGAAGCCGCTATCCAGGCTGACAGCATTGTGGGAGCAATGATCGCGGGTCTGGTTTTGATGCCGGAAGCCATTTCGGCGGTTCGCGCTTCACTCAACAATGAGTTGCAGCGCGGCCTGAATGTCGCAATGGGCTCGGCCTGCGCCACAATTGCTTTGACGATATCGGCGGTCGCAGCAGCCAGCCTGCCGACGGGACGAGGGTTGACCCTGGCGCTCCCGGAGGCTGACGCCGTACTTTTGGTTTTGGCGCTTTTCATATGCGGCGTAAGTTTTAGTAACGAAAGGACGACGTTCCTGACCGGAATGGTCCATGCTGTTGTATTTTTTACTTATGTATTTCTTATATTTGTACCATGAAAGGTTCGACGCATGCGGCTGCTGATGCGTGAGGCAATGGTCAAGGAACTGGGGATGGTGGCTTGGAAGACGGCGTGAGGCAGAGATTGTTGCCGATGTATTCGCGCTCCACCGGCCTGAGTGGCTGACGGCGCTCGGCCAGCGTTGGTGATGGCAGAGATATTCTCAAGGCTCAGCCGCTCGAAGCCAAGCTGACACGCGAGTGCCCCTCATGGCGGCGGAGCAGACGCCATGTCAATTTAGGTCCTGCGGTTGATGCTGCCAAACCTGGATATCGACCTCCTTCACGGCAACAAGCCCGCCTGGTTTTGCGACGCGGCAGACTCCTCGATTGCTTGGGTCAGCTCTTCGTCGATGAACACCAGGCGGGAAGGATCGATACGGTCCTGATACTTTGCCCACTGTGCCCGCCGGCATGCGCCACATCCGGGCGATCCTGCTCAGCCGCGATCAGCGTCTTTTTTTGTGACTGAGCTTGTCGGGCGTGGACGAACTCCCACACCGAGCGGTAATCAAACTTCAAGCCGCGCTCAGTCGGCACCCCTGCAATCCGCTGGATCCGGTCAGCGTGTGCTTCGGGTTCGGGGTGCAACATCAGGCGGGGCCATTTGCACGGATGGCGGCGAACCAACCACCCCGGCAGGGGCGCCAGATTGCTCACCACGTTGGCTCTCTACTTCGCGGCTCATACCTTGGTGAGCAGCTTGCATCTCCGGAACGGTGAAAACCGGTACCTCGCCCTTGAAACCCTGGAGCTCAAAGGCGCCTGCCTGGACGACCGGCATCGATGCTCCTGCCGCAAAGCCGGGTCCCAGCACCAGGGGGATGCCAAGCTTCTTGGTCGTCGATTCGAGCCGTGCCGCGCGGTTCACCGGGGAGCCGATCGCGGTGTAATCGAAGCGCCGTTCGGAGCCGAAATTGCCTACCGAGCAGATGCCGGTCTCGATGGCGACGCCGATTTCGATGGAGCGATGGCCATCCGCGGTGAAGGCGGCGTTTTCGCGCTTCACCCGCTCGATGAGGGCAAGGCTCGCGTCCAGCGCACGTTCGCGATGATCGGGTTGATCAAGCGGTGCGTTCCAGAAGGCCAGCACCGCATCGCCCATGAACTTGTCGATGGTGCCGTCGCGCTTGAGGATCTCATCGGTCGCAATGCCGAGGAAATGGTTGACCACCTTGGCGATTTCTTGGGTGTCGAGCTGTTCGCTCATCGTCGTGAAGCCGCGTATGTCGCTGAGCAGAATTGTGATCTCGCGCTTCTCGCCGGACAGGATTGCCTCTGTGTCCGAGCTTGCGAGGCGCTGCACGACGGATGGCGAAAGATATTGGGAGAACTGTCGCGTCAGGGTGGACCGGCGCTGCTCGCTGCGCCTGTATAGGACGTAGCCTTCGAAGCCCGCAACCATGATCGTTGCAAGCGCCGGCTGCAGCGGGTCGTAGAGTGCACCCTGCAGGCTGTACTCGAGAGCGCCGAACACGAACGGGGCGACAGCCAGCAGCGCCAGGGCGAGGGCGCCAAGCACGACACGCCCGGCGAGCACTCCGGAAAGACCGATGAAAACGACGGCACTGAGGAGAAACCAGAGCCGCTCGAGCATTCGCGCGTGCGTTGGCTCTGCCAGGTAGCGCCCGGCAAGCATCTGGGCGATGGCATCGGCGTGGATATCCGCGCCTGGCCGCGTTGGATGCGTCGGCGTGGGCAGGTACTGCATCAGTCCCACAGCCGACAGCTCGACAATGGCGATAGCGTTCCGTAGCCGCGGATCGCCATGGCCCGAAAGGATGGTGCTGGCAGACAGGCGGGGCGTATCGGTGGCGGTTTCCCAGAGCCGGATCCCCCCCTCCGGCTCGAGCGGCACAATGGCGCCGGCCATCCTGAGCGCGTCGAACCCGGCTGCATTCATCCGGGCTATGTACCCGTCCTGTCCGGCGTAAAGGCGCAGGAGCTCGAGTGAGAAGGACGGCCACAGCTGCACGCCTTGAGCGGTGTTGCGAATCCAGAGCAGCGGCACATGGCGCAGTACGCCGTCGGGATCGGGCAAGGTGCGAATCACGCCGAGGCCCACGGCCGCGTTCGAGAATTCGGCAAGCGAGCCAGTCAGGCCGGTGAAACCGGGAAGTGTATCCGGGACTTGCCCGACGATCGACCAGCCGGCTTTGGGTTCTGCTTCTGAAACCGTCGCCTCATTGCCCAGGCTGACGGCAAGCGCCGTCCGATTTTTGGCCAGCGCCGTGGCCAGGCGCTTGTCTCCGGCGATGCCCTCAGGCGAGGTGTCGGCCTCGGGGAGTACCAGCGCAAGCCCGACCACCGACGCACCGGATTGGGTGATGCCATCGACCAGATCGGCCAAGAGGCCACGGTTCCAGGGCCATCGTCCATGTGCGTTGAGGCTGGCGTCGTCTATCGAGACGATCACGACAGGATTGCTCGTCGCCTGGCGCGGGGCGAGAAACTGGTAGAAGTCGTACGTGCGTTCGCGCAGGCGCGACAGCGGCCCGTCGAAAGCCAAATGGCAAGCGAGCAGCAAAAGAATGAGCAAGAGACCGGATATCTTGCGCCTCACGGTCCAGTGCCAATCCGCCCAACGTCGATCAGCCCAGCGCCAATCAGCAAAGGGGCTCATACCGGGCGCCCGGGCCTAATTGCAGAAGCGGCCGCAGCCTTCGCCCTCGCCATCGTCCCTCCGCCCCCCGCTGCCCACGGGTGGCGTTGGGCTGTCAGGGAAGTCCATGACCACTCCTGGCAATGCGCCGTCCGTGGAATCGCAGACTTTGAGCGAGCCGCCGAGTGCCGACGCACAAAGTGCGCTTACGTCCAAACCAGGGCCCGGCGCGCCTGGCAGGCCGGTACCGGCTATCCGGTCGATACTGTCCAATATCGGGAAGGTGTCGATCCCGCCGTAGCCGGCCAGCAGCTTGCCATCTTGTGATGTGCAGGCGTAGCCAGGGTTTGTGATAACCAGCCGTTTGCCATTGATCGTGCAGGTCATACGGCCGGCGCGCAGAATGCCGACAGTCTGGCCAGCTGCCACCAGCACTTCGATGATGCCGCCCCTCGCGCCGAGCACCATGTGCGGCGTCGCAACCTGCATGGCGCCCCGTTTCGAAACCTGGCCGCCATAAAAACGGGCCAGGCCGCTGTTCATGCCGATGTCGATCTTTCCCGATCCGGAGCCCGGATTATAGACGAATTCATCGATCGTCAGGCTGGTGTTCGGACCTATCTTGGCGCTCGATTCATCCCGGAACACCAGCATTCCAAGACCGGTGGGATCGCTGCGCAGCAGGTCGCCCAGTTCGACGCCGGCACCAACGTCCATTGTCCCACCGTTGTTGCGGACGATGTTGGTCTGATAGGCTGTCATCGACCCGACCGTCTCAGCGGCGGAGGGTGCCGCGAAGGCAAGGCAGGCGATAAAAATCGCGATCGGACGGTACATCATCGCGGCCCTTTCAGTTGAGCGTCAACGTATAGCTCATGAGCATTTCGAACGATTTTTGGTCGCGGCTAGCGACTGCGAAGTTGGTTTCTCGATAGGCGAGATCAACGCTGATCTTCTGGGCTTCCGTCATCTGAAAATCGCTTTCCGAGGCAATGCGCCAGAAGTCGCTCTTGATATTTGTGCCGATGCCGACAGACAGATCGGGAGTGTCGCTGTGGCCGGCCGAGAAGGCGATCTGGTGCGACCATGCGAAAAGATCCGGTACGGTCATCAACAGGCCGCCATAGCGGACCTCGCCCGAGTAGCTGTGGCCGATTTCGCCAGATCCTGACGCGAAGTCATTCGAGCCGACAAAGCGCAGTCCGAGCGCCTGGCCATTGCGGAAGCGGTAGCTGCCGCCTGCCTCATAGAAGACCCTGCTATCGGCGAAAATGCCTTGCGAGGCGCTTAGATCGATGTAGCCGCCACCGGCGAAGAGGGTCGTCTCGACCGTGGGGCGAACGAGGAAACGTCCACTGAGGCCGACGCCGGTTTCGTTGATATCGCTGTCGAAACGATCTGTAACGGTAAACGCGGAAAGCAGCAGGCGAAGCGAATCGATCCCACTGTTGGGCAGCCCCTTGTCCCAGGTAATCGCTGCGTTGCCGTGGATAAAAGTCTTCTCGCTACCCGGAACCGACAGGTCTTCCGTGAAAAAACGCTCTGTCGCCGTCAACGAGCCCGAAAGAACGAGGGCGTCAGCACTTGGCGTGCCGAGGTCCCACCGAACAAAGCCGTCGGCCCGCCCGTAGGGCGAGACGAAGCTGTCGTCGTCCTGCGCCCCGCCTGGCTCAAAATCGGTGAATGCGCTGAATACGCCTCCAGTCAAGGCGAGTTCCCAGGTGACGCCACGCAACGCGCGCTCGATGCGAGCGAGCAAACGAACAGCTTCCTGCTGCTCACTTGCGGTCAGACCGCCGACTTCGATGCCGTACTGCACCTGCCGCCGGGCCAATTCATAGGACCCGACATGATAATACAACCGGCTGGCCGCAAGCCGGGCGCGCGCATCGCGGGGGTATTTGATCAGATACTGCTCGATTGAGGAGATCGCCTGATCGTATTGTCCCGCGTTGACCGCAACCGTGACGAATTGGGCGAGCGTTCCATTGTCGGCCGGACTGGCGATGCGGGCCGAAAACGCATCGTCATAGACCGTGAAAAGACCTTGTGCGCCGGCCGGCAATACGCCGCTGAAAAACAGCGCTGCGGCGAAGCCGAAGATCGTTCGAGCCGAAGGTAGCATGCCGAGAACCCACCCCAACCCGACTACTGCGAAGGATTTAGCACGACTACAAGAAAAAAGGGCGACGGAACCGGCACCAGACCGTGCGAGCTTCAGCAGCTGTTGCAGCTGTGCAACAAATCATCGGGTTTATTCCTATTTCGGCTGCGCTGGTTGCCAAAACATCTTCTTAGCGTTGCTGAACGTAATTGGAGTATTCGGCACCAGCGGCAAATAACTCAAATCCTCAGTGGTGGATCGCAAGCCGACAAGATTTGTATTGTTGCGCGATTCTGCGCATATCTGGTCACCGAATGAGGCTTCAAGGTCACCCACGACTTCTCCAAAGGTCTTCCGTCGCGTTGCGCAAGGGGTCGGAGAGGTGAGGTGCTTCTCACAATTTCGCTGAACGCGACGAGGTCAGCTTATTGCCCCAAAATTCGCAGGAACGCGTCCCTGGCCGTGCCTTGCTACAGCACGAGCATGGTGGCCAGCCCCAGCATCAGGCCCATGCCAATAATATCGGTCACGGTGGTGAGGAAGATCGCCGAAGCGACCGCCGGATCGGCGCCGACCCGGCGCAGGCCCAGCGGGATCAGCACGCCGGAGATTCCGGACATGAGGCACGCTCCGGACATGGCAAGCAGGATCACGAGTGCCAGCATGGGCGCTTGGGCCGCCGACTCCGGTTGCCTCGAGGCGTAGAACCACATCGCCGCAGCCGCAACAAGGCCGACGAGCAAGCCGTTAGCGATCCCGAGCGCGCCCTCTCTCATCACCAAGTGCAGCTTCGGTCGTTTGTCCACATCCCCCAGGGCAAGGCCACGCAGCGTCATAGCCAGTGCCTGGCAGCCAGTGTTTCCGCTTTGCCCGGCCAAGACCGGGAGGAACGCCGCCAGGGCGACGATCTTCTCGATCGTGCCTGTGAACGAACTGACCACGAATGCGGCCATGAAGGCCGTCAGGAGGTTCAACTGCAGCCACGGATGACGCTTCAAGAAGGCTGAAAACAGCGGCGTAAAAGAGCGCTCCTCCTTCTGGACACCAACCATCTGGCCAGACTGGGCGGAAATCTCGATGATTTGCTGCTCGAACAAGCGCCAACCGCGAACCTGCCCGAGCAGCCGGTTCTCCGCGTCCACCACCGGGTAGACAGGGTAGTGACGCCGTACCGCTGCCTCGCATGCGTTGCTCAAAGAGAGATCGACATTAAGAGCGAACGGCCTGGGCAGCATGATCTGATCGACAATCGCGTCCGGTTCGCTCAGCATCAGATCGCGCAGGACCACCAGGCCAACCAGTTTATTGCCCTCGTCCGTGACGTAGAGATAAGTGAGCTCGGTCGGCACCTGGGCGCGTCTGACAGCTTCAACCGCGGCAGCAACGGTCGTCCCGACAGGAACGCTGGCGGAAATCGGGTCCATCAGCTCGATGAGCGACTCGGGCATAGCGACACCCTCGCCACCGCCATGAGATCCGATGGGCCGCAAATGCAGTGGCAAATGCTCGGCCACCTTACGGGCGTGCCCGTCCGGCAACAGCTTTAGTGTGTCGCGGATGAACTCGGGAGACTCTCTGGCGAGCAACTCAGCTGCGTCATCGGGTGCTCGGGCACGCAGCGTGCGCACCAACTTCTGAACGCCGGTCTCTTCTTTCATTTGCTATAGCCCCCAATTGAAGGTCGCATAGTAGGTAAAGTATCGGATCGCACCAGTGCGGAAATACGACAGCTTTTTCCGGCCGCGGCAGTCCGCCTTGTGGTTCTCGAAGTTATTGCGGCCTAATATGAGTTGATGTACGCCGACCGACGCCAGCGTCGACCTGCAGACGCCATCTCGTTTGAGTGATCCGGACCGGCCGGGAATTCCGGCCTGAGCGATCAATGGCCGTCCTGGGAAATGCGTGGGGGCAACATCCTTTCAGCCAGCTTCAATTCAAGCTCTGCCAATGGCGGGTTGGGGAGTCTGACATCGTCGAAAAGGTCGTCGGCGAAGCGGCTGCTAACATCTCAATGACCGCGAAGCGGCGCAAAGCCCCCATCCGGCCCTCACGCAGGTCCCCTTGATCAGAAACAGGCATTCGATGTTGGCCTATCAGACAACTCACGCCGCCAGCACGACCTCGCCCAGCCCACGAATGATCTTGGCCAGTTCCACGCACTCGTCATGCCGCACCTTGTTGCGGCGCCACGCCAGGCAGATCGTGCGTTGCGGCATCGGCTCCTGGAACGGGACGATCTTGAGGTCCGGCATGACGCTGGCCGGCTTGGCCGCCATTTCCGGGATGAGCGTGACGCCGAGCCCATGCGCCACCATCTGCAGGAGCGTCGTCAGGCTGGTCGCACCGTAGCTGGCCATCGCCACCGGACGCACGCTGCCGCACAGGGCGAGTGCCTGTTCGCGCAGGCAGTGGCCTTCCTCCAGAAGCATCAGCCGCTCCAGCGCCGGGCTTTCTGGCGGCACCGGTGGCGAGGCGAAGGCCGGGTCGCCTGACGGCACGGCGAGGAAGAAGCGGTCGGCGAACAGTTCTTCGGTGACCAGGCCCGGTTGGTCGAGCGGCAGCGCGGCGATGAAGGCGTCGAGACGTCCCGTCGCCGTGTCCTCGACCAAAGATGCCGTCACCGCTTCGCGCAGTTCGAGCTGCAAAGCGGGAAAATGTCGCTTCAGTTCCGGCAGCACGTGCGGCAACAGATAGGGCGCCACTGTCGGAATGATGCCCAGCCGGAAGCGCCCCTCCATGGCCGGGCGGCCGCGCCGCGCCGTCGTCTCGACCTCGCTGATGTCGCGCAGAATGCGTTCGATGCGCGGCAGCAGGGCCTGCGCCTCATGCGTCATCCGCACCGTCTTGCCGCCACGCTCGAACAGCCGGCAGCTCAGCCTTTGTTCCATCTCGGCGATCTGTGCTGACAGCGCTGGTTGGCTGACGCCGGCGAGTTTTGCGGCGCGGCCGAAATGCAGCGTTTGCGCCAAAGCCTCGAAATATTGCATCTGCCGGACGGTGAGACCAATCATAAGAAAAACCTATCGCAACAAACAGGAAAGGCAATTTGTTTTTATCGAAGAGACGGCCTAGTCTGGAACAGTTCCAGAGTGGCGCGGCTCCCGGCCGGCCCGGAAAACCAACAAAGAAAATCAGCAATTCGGAGGCTAAGATGGACGCGAACACCGACGACAACAGCGCCGGCAAATGCCCGGTCGCGCATGGAACGTCCGGCAGGACCAATCGTGACTGGTGGCCGAACCAGCTCGACATCAGCGTTCTCCACCAGCAGTCGAACCTTTCCGACCCGATGGGGGAGGCGTTCGACTATGCCGAGGAATTCAAAAGCCTCGATCTCGATGCGGTGATCAAGGATCTGCACAAGGTGATGACGGACTCGCAGGACTGGTGGCCGGCCGATTTCGGCCATTACGGGCCGCTGTTCATCCGCATGGCCTGGCACAGCGCCGGCACCTATCGCATCGGCGACGGCCGTGGTGGCGCCGGCGCCGGCCAGCAGCGTTTCGCGCCGCTGAACAGCTGGCCGGACAATGCCAATCTCGACAAGGCGCGCCGGCTGCTGTGGCCGATCAAGCAGAAATACGGCCGCAAGATTTCCTGGGCCGACCTGTTGATCCTCACCGGCAATGTCGCGCTGGAATCGATGGGCTTCAAGACCTTCGGCTTTGCCGGCGGCCGCGCCGATGTCTGGGAGCCCGAGCAGGATGTCAATTGGGGTTCCGAAACCAAGTGGCTCGACGACAAGCGCTATTCCGGCGACCGCGAACTGCACGGCCATCTCGGCGCCGTGCAGATGGGCCTGATCTACGTCAACCCCGAAGGGCCGAACGGCAAGCCCGATCCGCTGGCCTCGGCGCGCGATATCAGAGAGACGTTCGGGCGTATGGCGATGAACGACGAAGAGACTGTGGCGCTGATCGCCGGTGGTCACACCTTCGGCAAGACCCATGGCGCGGGTGATGCAGCCCTTGTCGGGGCCGAGCCGGAAGGCGCCGGCATCGAGGCTCAGGGCCTTGGCTGGTCGAGCAAGCACGCCACCGGTATCGCCGGCGATGCGATCACGTCGGGCCTCGAAGTCACCTGGACGACGACGCCGACCAAGTGGAGCAACAACTTCTTCGACAATCTGTTCAACTTCGAATGGGAGCTGACCAAGAGCCCTGCCGGCGCCCATCAGTGGACGCCGAAAGGCGGCTCCGGCACGGTAACGGTGCCGGACGCGCACGACCCGTCCAAGCGTCGCGCGCCGGCGATGCTGACCACCGACCTCGCGTTGCGGGCCGACCCGGCCTACGAGAAGATTTCGCGGCGCTTCCACCAGCATCCGGAGCAGTTCGCCGATGCCTTCGCCCGCGCCTGGTACAAGCTCACCCACCGCGACATGGGTCCGGTCGTGCGCTATCTCGGCCCGTTGGTGCCGAAGGAAGAGCTGATCTGGCAGGATCCGGTACCGGCAGTCGACCATGAACTGGTCAGCGATCAGGACATCGCCGCGCTGAAGGCCAAGATCCTCGCCTCGGGCCTCACTGTTTCGCAGCTGGTTTCGACCGCTTGGGCCTCAGCCTCGACCTTCCGCAACTCCGACAAGCGCGGCGGCGCCAATGGCGCGCGCATTCGCTTGGCGCCGCAGAAGCACTGGGAGGTCAACCAGCCGGCCGAACTGGCCAAGGTGCTCGCGAAGCTCGAAGCCATCCAGAAGGAGTTCAACGCGGGCGGCAAGAAGGTGTCGCTGGCCGACCTCATCGTGCTCGGCGGTGTCGCTGCTGTCGAGAAGGCGGCGACGGACGGCGGCAACGCGGTGAAAGTGCCGTTCACGCCCGGCCGCACCGACGCCTCGCAGGAGCAGACAGATGTCCATTCCTTCGCCGCGCTCGAGCCGAAAGTCGATGGCTTCCGCAACTATGTCGGGGGTAAGTTGCCGATGTCGGTCGAAGCGTTGCTGGTCGACCGCGCGCAACTGCTCAACCTGACGGCGCCGGAGATGACGGTGCTGGTCGCCGGCCTGCGCGTGCTCGGCGCCAATGCCGGCGGTTCGAAGCATGGCGTGTTGACCGACAGGCCGGGCACGCTGACGAACGACTTCTTCGTCAACCTGCTCTCGATGGCGACCGTCTGGGACCCGGCCTCCGAGCCGGGCTCGCATGAGGTCTACGAAGCGCGCGACCGCAAGACCAAGGCGGTCAAATGGACCGCCACTCGCGCCGATCTGATCTTCGGCTCGCACGCGCAGCTGCGCGCGCTGGCCGAGGTCTACGGGTCGGCGGATGCCGGGCCGAAATTCGTCGGCGATTTCGTCAGGGCGTGGACCAAGGTGATGAACGCCGACCGCTTCGACATCGTCGGCTGATCGCAGCCCTCCCAATAAAAAAGGCGCGGGCCGCGGCCCGCGCCTTTTTTATGCCTTCGAAAATCAGTCCTTTTCGAAGATGCGCGCCTTGGCAACGACGCCGGCAACAGCACCGCCGATCAGTGGGGCTACGATGAACAGCCAGAGCTGGCTGAGGGCAGCACCCCCCGTAAACAGGGCTGGGCCGATCGAGCGTGCCGGATTGACCGAGGTGCCGGTCACCGGGATCATGGCGAAGTGCAGCCCCGCCAGGGTCAGGCCGATCACCAGGCCGGCGAACGCCGTCGAGTGCTTCTCGGCGGTGACGCCGAGGATGACGGTGACGAAGGTGAAGGTGCCGATCAGCTCCCACAGGAAGGCCGAGCTCATCCCCCATTTGGCCACGTCCCAGCCATTGGCGCCGAAGCCGGTCGTGTGTCCGCCGGTCTGGCCCGAAACGATGATCCACAGCGCCAGCGAGGCCAGGATGGCGCCGATGATCTGCGCGATCCAGTAGGGAACCACATCCTTTGCCGGCAGCCGGCCGGCAAGGAAGACGCCGAGCGTGACGGCCGGATTGAGATGCGCGCCGGAAATCGGGCCGACCGCATAGGCCGCCGCAATCAGGCCGATGCCGAACGCCAGGCCGATGGCTTCCTGGCCGAGCGGCAGGTCCGCAAGGAAGCCGCCCGTCGCCACCGACGCCGTACCGATGAACACCAACAGAAATGTTCCCAAAACTTCCGCAAGATACATTTTCATTGCCCTCTCCTCGTATCGATCCGCCGGCTCGCGTTTTCTGCGCCGCGAATCATGGCGCAAAGAGTATTCCCAACGCAAAAGCTTGGAAAGCAGAGCAGTTGCGCCACAGGCGATGCTTGCGGCGGCCAGTTCCAAACATTAGAGGCCTCGCATATATTTGGGATTTGTTGTCGCCAGCGGGTTGACATTTGCCGATTGGGGAAGTTCGCCGACCGCGATCGCAATAGCTTTCGCCACGAAACGCAAGCGGGGTTCAATCTCGACGTGAAAGGCTCTAAGAGCAGGCCGGAAGATGCTCGATTGATGGAATGACGAATGCGACTGGGCGGACGGCTGGCGGCAGCCATCGAAGTGCTGGAAGACATTGGCCGGCGCCACCGGCCGGTGGCCGATGCGCTGAAGGATTGGGGTCTGTCGCATCGCTTTGCCGGCGGCGGCGACCGCGCGGCGATCGGCAACATCGTCTACGACGCGTTGCGCCACAAGCGTTCCGCTGGCTGGCTGCTGGGCGAGGACACGCCGCGCGCCATCGGCTTCGGCGCGCTTCTCATCGAATGGGGCCAGACGGCGGGGTCGCTCAACGACGCGCTCGACGGTGACAAGTTCGCGCCGCCGCTGCTCAGCGCGGCCGAGTTGCAGGCGCTGGCCGAGCGCAGCCCTGAAGACGCGCCCAAGGCGGTGCGGGCCGACATTCCCGACTGGTGCGCGCCGCTGTTCGAACGGGCCTTCGGCACAGATTGGGTGGAGGAGGGGGCCGCCCTGGCTGCCCGTCCGCCGCTCGACATCAGGGTCAACACGCTTCAGTCCGACCGCGCCAAGGTGCTTGCGGACTTGGCCGATACTGGCGCGAAGGCGGCCCGTATCGCGCCAAACGGCATTCGTATCCCGCCGATCGATGGCGATGGCCGGCACCCGAATGTGCAGGCGGAGCCCGCCTTCCAGAAAGGCTGGTTCGAGGTCCAGGACGAGGGCTCGCAGATCGTCGCCGCACTCGCCGGTGCGCAATCCGGCATGCAGGTGCTGGACTTCTGCGCCGGCGCCGGTGGCAAGACGCTGGCGCTGTCGGCTGCAATGGCCAACAAAGGCCAGGTCTTCGCTCACGACGCCGAAAAGGCGCGGCTGGCGCCGATCTTCGACCGCATCCGCCGTTCTGAAAACCGCAACGTGCAGGTGGTCACCAAGCCGGCCGAACTGGCACCGCTCGTGGGTCACATGGATATTGTGCTCGTTGATGCGCCCTGCACCGGCAGCGGCACCTGGCGGCGCCGTCCCGACGCCAAATGGCGGCTGACGCTAAGGCAGCTCGACGCCCGCAAGGGCGAGCAGTCGGCCATTCTCGATGCCGCCAATGCCTACGTCAAACCCGGTGGCCTCTTGGTCTACATCACCTGTTCGGTGTTCGACGAGGAGAATGGCGAGCAGATCGCCGCCTTCCGCGAGCGCCACAAAGACTTTGTCCCGATCGATCATCGCGCTCTCTGGGACGTCCATTTCCCCGGCCACGCTGCGGCTGCGCGGATCGGAAAAGCAGGCGACATCTCGCTGTCGCCGGCGCTCAGCGCTACCGACGGATTCTACTTCTGCGCGCTGCGCCGGGCGAATTGACGCTGCCGTTGACATGGGTGGCGTTCGCCACCTTGCTCAACGCATCGCTGTTCCTGTTGAACCAAGCGCGTTTGCTGCAGTGCAGCAAAAGCATTTGCTTGCCGCCCGTGCCTCTGCGATAAGCTTTTCCGGCAAAATTGAAGGCGATGGCCATGGCAGCAAAGATCGTACCCGCTCCCGATTATGAGGATCGCGTCAGGGCGTCCTTTGCCCGCCAGCAGGCGATGGCGACCATCGGAGCCGAACTGACGCTGGTGACGCCGGGCATCATCGAGATCGAAATGCCCTATTCGGCCGAGCTCACCCAGCAGCACGGTTTCCTGCATGCCGGCGTCATCTCGACGGCGCTGGATTCAGCCTGCGGCTACGCCGCTTTTTCCCTGATGCCGGAAAATTCCGGCGTGCTGACCATCGAGTTCAAGGTCAATCTGCTGGCGCCGGGCAGGGGCGAGCGCTTCCTGTTCCGCGGCTCGGTGACCAAACCCGGCCGCACCATCATCGTCGCCGACGGCCAGGCCTATGCCTTTGCCGCCGACGGCGAGGCAAAGCTGATCGCCACCATGACCGGCACGATGATGACCGTGGTTGGCCGCGACGGAATCGCCGGCTGATGGCCAGCGTTGTGCGTATTGGCGGCAAGCATGTCCTCTTCGTCATGGCGGCGCAGGCCGAATACGGCCCGCATCTGCAAAAACTGTTTAAACCGCTGATGACGGGCGTCGGCCCGGTCGAGGCGGGCGTGCGGCTGGGCGCCGGGCTTGCAACGCTGAAGGCTGAGACCGCGTTGCCCGATCTCGTCGTCTCGCTCGGCTCCGCCGGCAGCCGCACGCTTGAGCAGACCGAAATCTACCAGGCGGTCTCGGTCAGGTACCGCGACATCGACGCGTCTCCCTTGGGCTTCGAGAAGGGCGCGACGCCGTTCCTCGAGCTGCCGGTGACCGTGCCGCTGCCGTTCAGGATTCCGGACATCAGGCAAGCCAGCCTGTCGACCGGCGGCGCCATCATCACCGGCGCCGCCTATGACGCTGTTGCCGCGGACATGGTCGACATGGAGACCTTCGCCTGCCTGCGCGCCTGCCAGCTGTTCGATGTCCCGCTGATCGGCCTGCGCGGCATTTCCGACGGCGCGGCCGACCTGCGGCATGTCGGCGACTGGACCGAATATCTCCATGTCATCGACGAAAAGCTGGCGGATGCAGTCGGACGGCTCGAACAGGCGATAGGCGGCGGCCTGCTCGACGCCTGAGCGTAGCGATCAGGCCGCAAGGCGGTTCGGATCGCCAAAATCGATGCGCGAAATGCGCCCGCGCACGGCGCCGGTTGCATCGACATAGTCTATCGCGCCGGTCGTGTGGTCGAGTTTCCACGAGCCGGCCGGGCCATCGGTCCATTCGACCTTGTAGCCGTCGTCGAGCAGGTCCCATTTTCCATGAAAGCGGGCGCCGTTCGGCAGCAGCATGTGCGCCCGATCTACGGTTTCGTAGTGGATGAACGCACTCTTGCCGCCCATGTCGATGACATGCGTGGTGCCGATCATGATAATGGCCAGCGTATCCCTGTTCAGAATTGTCATGGTCCCAGTTCCCAGGTTGAGTTTGAAAGCGCTCGACGCAATCGAAGTCGTCAAGTATCTTGACTATATGGAGTGCTGGCAAAATGGTCAAGGAGCTTGACGAAAAAACCGAAGCGCTACCCGATCACGTCGGCTGGCGGCTGTGGCAAGCGAGCCGGGCCTGGCAGGCTGAGTTCGCCGCCGCGATGCGCTCCTCCGGCCACAGCTGGTTCACAGAGGCGCGCGCCGGGTTGCTCGGGCATATCTCCCGCAACGGCATTCGCCAGTCTGCGCTGATCGACCGCTCGGCGATTTCCAAGCAGGCGGTCCAGCAATTGCTCGACGGGCTGGAGGCGGAAGGCGTGGTGCAGCGCCTGCCCGATCCGCGGGACGGGCGTGGCAAGCTTGTCGGCTATACGCGCAAGGGTCTGGACGCCCTGCGTGATGGTGACCGCATCAAATTGCAGATCGAACGGCGCTACGTCGAGCGTATCGGCCAGCAGCGCTTCGCAGCACTGATGGACGCTTTGCGGACCCTCGATGCGGGATCGCCGGATGCCACCGGCAAAGAGACCGAAGTTCAGTGACGGCGTGGCTTCGCAACCCATTGCGCCGACTCGTTTCTTTCTCTAAAGGCTCGCCATGACGACAGCCAATCACCCCGACACCGTCCTGATTGTCGATTTCGGCAGCCAGTTTACGCAGCTCATCGCCCGCCGCATCCGCGAGGCCGGCGTGTTTTCAGAGATCGTGCCGTTCCAATCGGCCGAAGCTGCCTTCAAGCGCATCCAGCCAAAAGCCGTGATCCTGTCCGGCGGTCCTGCCTCGACATCAGATATCGGCAGCCCGCGCGCGCCGCAGATCGTCTTCGACGCCGGCGTGCCGGTGCTCGGCATCTGCTACGGCCAGATGGCGCTCTGCGTGCAGATGGGTGGCGTCGCCGAAAGCTCCAACCATCGCGAATTCGGCCGCGCCTTCGTCGAGATCGAGAAGGACAGCCCGCTGTTCGAGGGCCTGTGGGCTCCGGGCCAGCGCCACCAGGTCTGGATGAGCCATGGCGACCGTGTCATCTCGCTGCCCAAGGGCTTCGAAGTCTTCGGCAAGTCGGAAGGTTCGCCCTTCGCCATCTTCGGCAATGTCGCGCGCAAGATGTACGGCATCATGTTCCACCCCGAAGTGGTGCATACGCCCGATGGCGCCAGGCTGCTCCGCAACTTCGTCCACAACATTGCGGGCATCGAGGGCGACTGGACGATGCGCGCCTATCGCGAGCACGCCGTCGAGACCATCCGCAAGCAGGTCGGCAAGGGCAAGGTCATCTGCGCGCTGTCGGGCGGCGTCGATTCCTCGGTTGCGGCCCTTTTGATCCACGAAGCGGTCGGCGACCAGCTGACCTGCATCCTCGTCGACCATGGCCTGATGCGCAAGGACGAGGCCGCTGGCGTGGTCGAGATGTTCCGCCAGCACTACAACCTGCCGCTGATCCTGGTCGACGCCTCGGAAAAATTCATCTCGGCGCTGGAAGGCGAGTCGGACCCGGAGAAGAAGCGCAAGACCATCGGCCGGCTGTTCATCGAGGTGTTCGAGGAAGAGGCCAAGAAGCTCGGCGGCGCCGATTTCCTGGCGCAGGGCACGCTCTATCCCGACGTCATCGAAAGCGTCTCCTTCACCGGCGGCCCGTCGGTGACCATCAAATCGCACCACAATGTCGGCGGTCTGCCGGCGCGCATGAACATGCAATTGGTCGAGCCGCTGCGCGAACTGTTCAAGGATGAGGTGAGGGCGCTCGGCAAGGAGCTCGGCCTTCCCGAAAGTTTTATTGGCCGCCACCCCTTCCCGGGCCCGGGCCTGGCCATCCGCTGCCCGGGCGGCATCACCCGCGACAAGCTGGAAATCCTGCGCGAGGCCGACGCCATCTATCTCGACGAGATCCGCAAGGCCGGCCTCTACGACGCCATCTGGCAGGCCTTTGCCGTGCTGCTTCCCGTGCAGACCGTCGGCGTGATGGGCGACGGCCGCACCTACGAATTCGTCTGCGCCCTGCGCGCCGTGACGTCCGTCGACGGCATGACGGCGGATTTCTATCACTACGACATGGCCTTCCTCGGCGCCGCCGCCACCCGCATCATCAACGAGGTCAAGGGCATCAACCGCGTCGTCTACGACGTGACCTCGAAGCCGCCCGGCACAATCGAGTGGGAGTGAAAGGACGATTTGGTCCGGTCGACCAATTCGAGCCACGGGCGCGGCGAGCACAAGCGAGGCGCGATGCGCGGCAGCCTACCGGCGAGGGGGTGCCGCCGGTGTGAAGAGTTAGGCTGAAATTGAAACTTCAGCCACTCCAATCAAGTTCATTCTGACCCCAGTTCTTCCTTCATTGCTGGATGACAGGACGCACTTCGACGCCGCGGCCGTCGCGGCCATAATGGGCGCCGGGGCAACGTCGTGCCCAGGCAATGGCATCGGCTTCACCGGGGACGTCGATCAGGAAATAGCCACCCAATTCCTCCTTGGAGTCGGTGTCGGCGTAAGGTCCATCGAGAACAGCGGTTTCGCCAACGACTTTGGCTGCCATTGCGGGCTGCAACTGATCGGCAGCCACCAGCACGCCCGCTTTCTTCACGGCGTCTTCGTAAGCAATGTAAGCACTGCGGAGCTCGGCACGCTCATCCTTTCTGAGTTTGGTCCAGAAATCTGGCGTGCGGTGGATCAAGATCATGTAGCGCATGGTGCACCTCCTCCGAGTGGACGGTGAACGTTTGTGCTTCAATAATGTTGCACAGCCGGCGCAGGGACTGACAGAAGTTCCTGTCACCTCAGGTCTGGAGCCGTATGTGGTATTTCAACGATGAGGACAGCCAGCCCAACAACAGGGCCGGCGCATGCCTTTGCGCATCTTATCAAGACCGACAGCAAGAGTTGGGTGGAGCGATCCTGATGCTTGATTTGCCTGCACGCCACGCGTCACCTGGTTCGTTTGATGGAAGTCGAGCAGGAGTGATTCCTGCGCTTCATGTCAAACGGCTTCCAAAACTGCCCCGTTAAGCCGTTACCGGGCTTGCATTTCGGTGACGCATTGCGACATTGGGTGCATGAGCACGCCCGCACAACCAGTGCGTCTGGTCCGCCCCGAAAAGAAACGGCGTCGCATCCCAATTGCCGTCCTCATGGCGCTGAGTTTCGGCACACTCGTGTTCCTGTCGGTCGGCGGCGTGCTCGCATTGTCGGTCGGTGCCAATTTTCGCAACACGTTCGACCTGCTCGGCGCGCGATCAACGCTTCTTATCGACGCGATGGAGGACTCCCTGCGCGCCGAGATGGGAGACGCCGAGAATGCGGTGAACGGCATCGCACAGCTCTATGCCCAGGGCGAGTTCCAGATCGACGACGCGGCGATGTCTGCAACCGTTGGCGGTGCGTTGGCTGCCGCTTCGGGGGTCGAAGCGATGCTGATCTGCACACCCGACCTTGTCTGCCGTGGCGCCGCGCGCTCCACCACCGAAAACAACGTTGCAACGGGCGCGATCGAGCATTTTCCGGCCGAGCCCGAGAAGTCGCCCCAAGTCCGCGCCGCCCTCGAGCAGCGCCGACGGGTTGGCGGCCTGCAGTGGGGAGCGTTCGTGGCCAATGAGTTCGGCCTGTACGCGCATGTCTCCGTGCCGCTGGCACGTGACGGCGTGACGCAGGGCTGGGTGATCGCAGCGGTCGAATTGCGCAAACTGTCCGATATCACGCGGGAGCTGTCATCGCGATTTGGCACGCATGCCTTTATTCTCGGCGGCGAAGATCGCGTGCTCGCCGATCAAAGGCTGGCCGACCCCGGCGCTCTGAAGAATGGCGTCCTGCCGCTGACGCCGCTGGCCACGTATGGCGATCCGGTGTTGGCCGCATATAGTTCGCGCAAGGTAGAGCGGGAGTTCGACACGCGCCATGCCCGCGACATAGAAATCGCCGAGATCCGCGTTGATGACCGGGACGATCCTACCTCATGGGAAGAAGAGAAAACTTACATCGCCATCACCCGTAAGATCACCGGCTACGGCGATAAGCCCTGGATGATCGGCGGGTATTTCGAAAGCAGCCAGATCGGTGACGAGATCGAGCGTGTCATGGGATCGGCCCTGCTCGGTCTTGGGGCGATGGTCGTGGCGGTCATCGTGGCGATCCTCCTTGGCAGGCGGCTATCGCGCCCGATCCAGGCGATCGCCGGCCAGGCCACGCGCGTTGCCGATTTCGATCTCGACGGCGTAACGCCCCTGGCGCCCAGCAGGGTTCTGGAGTTGGACAACCAGGCTTCGGCGTTCAATGCAATGCTGATCGGTCTGCGTGCATTCTCGACCTATATACCGCGCTCTCTGGTGGCCAAGCTGGTGCGCAGCGGAGAGGTCGGCATCGCCGAACCGCGCGAGGCGGTCGTCACCGTCATGTTCACCGACATCGCCGGCTTCACCACGCTATCGGAGCAGATGGACGCCGCCGCCGCGGCGAGGCTCCTGAACCATCACTTCGCAATCCTGTGCGGCGCGGTCGACGCGCATGGCGGCACCGTCGACAAGTTCCTGGGCGATGGCATGCTGGCGTTCTTCGGTGCGCCGGACCGTCTGAAGGGCCATCCCGCCGCGGCCGTCCGCGCCGCCGCGGCGATCCGCGAGCAGCTGGAGAAGGACAATCTGGACGCTGCCGGCGAAGGCCGACCTCCGCTTCATGTCCGCATCGGCATCCACACGGGCTCCGTCATCGTCGGTAATATCGGCGCATCCGACCGCGTCAACTATACGATCGTTGGCGACACCGTGAATGTTAGCCAGCGGCTGCAGGACCTCGGCAAGCAGCTCGAACCGGGTGCCACAGCGGCAATCGCCATTTCCGGCGAGACCGCGTCGCGGCTCGACGAAAAATTCGAAACGATCCCGGCGGGCAAACACAGGCTGCGCGGACGTGGCGAGGCAACGGAGGTCTTCAAGCTTGGCAAAGTCGCGACGTCAGCATCGCCCCGCATGGACATTGACAACGCCCAAGCAGGCTGAGGGACAAGCCACCTCCATGCCGCTGATCGGCGGCCTCTTCGTCATCGCGCACAACTTCACCTTTGTTTACAAGGGGCGGCCGGTCGATGTGCGTTTGACCGCGCGCGATCTTGGCGTGCGCTATGTGGTTGAAGGCAGCGCCGGGCGCGCTGCAGGGCGCGTGCGCGTCAATGCACAGCTGATCGACGCGATCGGCGGCGATCATATCTGGGCCGAGCGCTACGACCGCAGCCTCGAGGATATCTTTGCAGTGCAGGACGAGGTCACGGCCAAGATCGTCGAAGCCCTGGTCGGCCGATTGGCCGGACAGCCGGCGCGCAAGCGACCGACGAGTCTCGAAGCCTATGACCTCTGCGTGCAGGCCCGCGGCGTCAGTTTTCAGACCGGGTTAGGCGCGCGGGAAGCGCGCATCCTCCTGGAAAAGGCGATCGGACTCGATCCCGATTATGCCGAAGCACATTGCTGGCTGGCACTCAATCTGTGGCTCGGCTGGCTGTTCTGGAACGAGCCGAAGGAAACCTGCCGGCCTCGCTCGATCGCGGAAGCGCAGCGGGCCGTGGCCCTCGACCCTAACGATGCCGGGAACCGGTGGGCTCTGGGCATCATACTTGGTCACGAACGGCGTTTCGCGGAATCGGATGCCGAGTTCGAGGCGACCTTCAAGCTCGATCCCAATCATGCCGATGCCTGGGCGATCCGCTCGGATCTCATCACCTTGAGGGGCGACCCAGTCAAGGGCGTCGAATTCGTGAAGCGGGCGTTGCGGCTCAATCCGCACCCGCCGGGGTGGTACCATTGGATGGCGGGCCAGGCCTATTATGCGCTCGGCGACTATCAATCCGCGGTCGAGGCTTTGCGCATGCCGGAAACCTACCGCAGCACGTCGCGGCGCATGCTAGCCGCAGCCCTTGCGCAGCTCGGGTGCCTGGAAGAAGCCCGTCAGGAGGCGGAACTCTTCATGATGAGCAATCCCCATTTCACCATCACGCACTGGGCAACATCGCAGCCATTCGGCGACGAGGAATTACGCCAGCGCTTCGTCGAAGGCTACCGCAAGGCTGGCCTTCCCGACTAAAAAGCGCCTCGCTTTGTATCGCCAGCTTGCTCTGGTCAGGGCATAGGCTTGTCTTTTGGCTGTGAGGGCAATGCCCGTGGTTCCATTGATCAATGTCCGTTGATGGCGCGCGCGTACGACGTTGGTGATGGATCCTGCAATGTCCTCTGTGGATGGCTCCCGTATTGCAAGAGGTCCATCATCTGCCGGGTGGACGCTTCCGCGTCGGCGAGATAGACCCCGAGTGACGTCCTCAAACCGTGCAGCGAAGGCGTTACCACGGACGGCGCGCCGCTCGCCCATCTTGTCCCCGATTGATCGCTCGCGGCAACGATATTTAAAGAACGACAGCAGGGATTCTTGCATCAGGTCAACCCGAGCCGGACGAGATGGCGAACGACCGGCGAAAACACCTGCTGGCCGATATAGGACCCGGTGTTCGCATTTTCGAAGAGCGCCTCGGCGGCCGCATCCTCGACGATGGGAATACCTGCTTGGCGCGCTTGAGCCATTATCTCATCGGCAGGGCGGCCCTGACCCTTGGCGACAACCGTCGGCACCGGCGTTTCGCCTTTGACGTAACGCAAAGCCACCGCGCGGTCACCGGACACGAAGACGATGACCGCATTCCTCACGCCCAGCTTCGCAGGTTGCATCACCGCTTCACGCCGCTGTCGCTGCTGTTCATGGCGGATCAATGGATCTCCTTCGAGATCCTTGTGTTCGCGCTTGTATTCGGTTGTCGTCATGCGCATGTCGCGAAGGAACAGCCAACGCTGAATGGGAACATCGATCAAGCCGATAACGACAAAGGCCAGGGCCGCGGCGGCTCCAAGGGGTGTCAGCACCGCCTTGATAATCGGCTCCAGGCATGACGGACCGCAGCCTGGCGCATCGAAGAGCGGCTGCAGCCACGCGGCCAGGATGAATACGAACAGGCTTGCCAGCAACACCACCTTGATCAGGCCCTTGGTGAACTCGATTACATTGCGCAGCGACAGGATTTTCTGAAGTCCCTTCGCCGGGTTTATGTGATCGAACTGCGGCTTGAGCTGTTCAAACGAGAAGACTGGCCCGAACGTCCCCAGCATGCCGAAGGCCACGGTGAAAACGACAACGATGCCGACCAGCGGCAATGTGGCAAGCATCAGCAACGAGAACGAATGGCGGATGGCCCGCAAGCTGACCTCCCCGAATGAGTCGCCAGGCAAGGTCACGGTCTGCACGAGTTCGGAAAAGCGCCTGAAGAGCATCGGCCAGGAAAAATAGAGATACGCGAGCGCTGCGAGGAATGTGAAGCCGGAGACCAGGTCGCGGCTCTGCGAAACCTGGCCTTTGCGGCGGGCGTCGCGAAGCTTCTTGTCGGACGCCGGTAATCTCTTTTCCTCAGCTTCTTCGGCCATGTTGCAATCTTACCGCACTGTCAGGTGGGGCGGGCTTGAATACGGAGAGGTGGATATGCGGCAGCATGTCGTATTCTTGCCAGTCGTTATCCATGCTCGGCGATACGATCTGGAGGTCCGCGATGGTGGTGTCCGCAATCAGGACGGATTCGACCGGATCATTGAACCGCAACAAACGTCCTTGCCCGACCGGCAGGTCGAGCGTTGGCTTGCTCGGCAATGGCGATGCGTTCTGTGCTGTCGCATCGACCAGTGGAAGCTGAAACGCCAGCAGGAAGCCAACCGTAGCGATAGCCAGCCAGCGCATGCCGTTCCTCTCCTGAGCATGAGGGTTCCCCAACTGTCACCATCCGTCCGGTTGGCATCATGAGGCTGCCTCTTGCCCGGCTTTCGCCTGGGCCGATGGCAGCGACTGGGAGACGTTGCGAGCGCCAGCCCTGCCGGAGCGCCCGGCGATCGTGGCCAACGGCTGGACATTGAATTCCTGCGCCAGTTCCTGGAAGGACAGAACCGGAAGCTCGATGGCATTGTGCATGAGCAGGCTGCGCATATGACGCCGTACATCCATCGCGGCGAGGACCACCGGCGATACATCTGTCGAGTTCTGCGACAGGGCTCGCTCGATCTCGGTCACCAGGGCCTGCGCGTCATCGTCGGAAAGATTCAGGAATGTGCCGGTCGAAGTGCTTTGCACCGCGTTTCGCAGGATATCCTCGGCCGACCGCTGCAGGACATAGGCTGCGATGATGTTGTTGCGACCGGCGGAGCGGAAGCTGATCTGGCGTTTCAGGGATGTGCGGACATATTCCGTCAGCAGGACGACGTCCTGTTCGCGTTGGCCCCATTCGATCAATGCTTCGAGGATCAGCCGCAGATTGCGGATCGGCACGTTTTCGCCGACAAGCCGGCGGAGCACTTCAGCGATCTTCTGCAGCGGCACGATCTCCTGTGCCTGTCTGACGAGATCCGCATAATCCGGCTCCATGTCCGACAGGAGCCGGCGTGTCTCCTGGATTCCGACGAAATGGCCGGCATAAAGCCGCAGTGCATTTTCGGTCCATTTGGCCGCTGTTTCCGCGGCAGCGCAGAAGGCGAAGCCGGCTTCTTTCAGTGCCGGGACGTGGCTGTCATCGACCCACACGAATTTGCGCTGGCCTGCAATCGAAGCACCTTTCTCGTAAGTTACCTCGAGCAGATCGAGATGCGTTGCGTCCGCTTCGACAAGAACACGGTCGGCGGGAATTTCCGCATCCAGGATGGGCGCACCCTCCAGATCGACGCGGAGGCTTCGTGGTGAAAGCATCTCATCGACCTGTATGCCGATCGCCGGAACGTCGACACCGAGATCGCCGAAGAGTTCGCGCCGAACGCCGTCGGCGAGCGTGGTAAATTCGGGTTCCGGAACCGACTGTCCGAGTTCGGCTCCGAAGCGTACGACGACGCGGTAGGACGAAGGCAGCGTTCCGGTCGCAATGGCCGAAAGCGACGTGGAATTCCCCGGTTGTTCGTGCACGGCGATCTGGCCGGTGGCTTGAGGCTCGGATTCCTGGGCGGTACGGCGATTGATTGCATAGGCGCCCGCGCCGAATGAGGCGCCAAGGATCAGGAACACGATGAAAGGGAAGCCTGGCACCAGGGCAAGGCCGACCATGATCACCGCGGCGAGTGCGAGCGCGCGGGAGTCCCGCAGGAGCTGGCTGGTTATTTGCCGGCCAAGATCGCCGGTGCCGTCCGCGCTGCCGACGCGCGTCACCATCGTGCCGGCGGCCACGGCGACGAGCAGTGCCGGTATCTGCGCGACCAGCCCATCGCCCACGGTGAGCAGCGAGTAGGTCGCGGCCGCGTCCCCCAGCGACATGCCGTGTTGCAGCGTTCCGACCGCGAAACCACCGACAAGGTTGACCAGGATGATCACGATTCCGGCGATGACGTCGCCCTTGACGAACTTCATGGCGCCGTCCATCGCGCCGAACAGCTGGCTCTCGCGCTCCAGCTGCTGGCGCAGGCGGCGTGCCTCCGCCTGATCGATGTCGCCGTTTCGCAACTCGGCATCGATGCTCATCTGCTTGCCCGGCAACGCATCGAGCGTGAAGCGCGCGGCCACCTCGGCGACGCGTTCGGCGCCCCGCGCCACCACGATGAACTGTGCGACGGTGATGATCAGGAAGATGACGAGGCCCACCGCAATGCTGCCGCCGACGACGAAGGTGCCGAAGGCGGTAATGATGTCGCCAGCATCGGCCTGAAGCAGGATCAGTCGCGTGGTGGTGATCGTGATCGCCAGCCGGAACAAGGTGGCGATGAGGATGACCGACGGCAGCGATGAGAACTGGAGCGGATGAGAAACATAAAACGAGGCCAGCAGGATAAGCACGCTGATGGCGATATTCGCGGTGATGAGAATGTCGACGAGAAACGTCGGCAATGGAATGAGCATCATCACCACTGCGACGAGCATCAGGATGGCAATGACCAGGTCGCTGCGGCGTGAAAGCCTGGCGAGGAATTGGAGAAGTCGCTCCGACATGGTCATTCAAACACCTCGTTGCGACAGGAAGCTCAGCAAGGCACTGCGCGCCTCGGTCTTGCGCCCGGCCACGAGCAAGGCGCGGCTCTTCAGCAATGCAAGCGCCGGCTGGTCCATTCCTTCCAAGGTCTCCAGCCTGACGATGGTGGCAAGCGCCTTTTCGGCCTCGCCATCAAGTATGAGCAGGTGCGCCAATGTCCTGAGCACACCGGCATTTCCCGGCGCGAGCTGTGCAGCGATAAGCAGGTACGCCGCGCCCCGCTTTGCCTGCCCGTGAGACCCGTAGAGATAGCCCAGGACATGCAGCAGGTGCACGGTGTCATGCGGGTCGGTCAGATTTCGATTCCTTCCTGCATGCGACCAAGCAGATCGCGATGACGCTCGATTTCATCCTCCATCAGCGTTCTGGCGAGTGTCTTGAGCTGCTCGCCGCCCTCAAGGTCGGGCACCAGGTGCGTTACAAAATGCTGGAGAATGGGTACGGAGCGACGCAGGATGGCTGGGTCGGGAATGCTGGGCATGACGAAGTTGATGAGTATCTCGTCAAGCGATTGCTCGGCCGGGCCTCGAGAGGACTGGAATTCCGCGGTTTCCGGTTTTTCCGCACCAGCCGCCGACTTCGTTCCCTGGGCACGGTTTGCGGGTTTGTCGACGCCATTCATCCGCCGCCGGTTGATTGCCTGGCCGCGCACACCTTCCGCCTGCCGTACCTCGCGGCCGGCACTATCCACCCTTGCCGTGTCGAACCGCGGCCCTTCAAGCCGGCGGTTCACGGATATTTCAGCGCGACCGTGGCGCCGCCCTTGGTCAGGAGGAGTTCCGTCTCGCCGATGTGCTTTATGGTCCAGCCGTCATTCGTGAATGCACCTTCGTGGTAACGTGCGCCGTCGGCTGCGATGACGTATGGCCGCTCGCCATACCAGATTGCCTGCAGCGTCAGGCGCGGAGCCTGCTCCGCGTTGCCGATCATGACGTTGGAGACGAGGGTAATATGGGCGCCGAACGCCTCATCGAACCAGGATTGTGTTTCCGTCCAGACGCCGCTCTTTTCATTAGGGATCATTCCCGAGACCACGAGGCGTCCCGGTGATTGCTGAACCGTCAATGCGCTCATGCCGGATTGCTCGAGACGCAGCTTGAGCTGGCTTTCCGCCTCGGCGGCGCCCTGTATCCGTGCCGGTGATGAATCGTCCAGCACTTCTTGCCCCGCCTCGCCGGCAAAGGCCATTCTGATCGGTTTGACGTCCTGAGAAGATACCTGCTCGCCAATGTCGGGCTGGGCGAAAGAGAACCCGTTCGCAGCAACGGAAACAGCGAATACCGCGATGAGAACGCTGCCCGCAACCAGGAGAGGGCGATTGGTAACGGACCACCTGTTCGATGGGCGTTCCGGACTGACCAGCCGGATACGGGCGTCACCGACACTTATCGTCAGCGGCAGCCTGCAGCGGCTGCCATGTCCCTCACGGATGGTCTCGCCGGTGGCCAGTGTGACATCACCGCCGACGGCTTCGATTTCAAGCTGGCTGCCCCTGCGCCGCAGCCTCGCGTGGATCGGTGCGATGCCGCCATCCCTGAGGACGATGTCCGACTCTGTGCTGGAGCCGATCGTATATAGCGGCTCGACCAGGCTAAGTTCGGCGCCGGCGTGAAATCCCTGGGTTACGCTGAGCGCAATGGAATGTCCGGTCGCCGGGGAGGGGGCAATAATTGACAGGAGGCGCGCTGGTGCCGCATCCAGATATCTGCCGATAGGACTATCGGTCATGCCACTTCATCTCCCGCCGATGACGATCTCAATACAGCGACGACGGCGTTCAAAGATTCTGCCGCGCAAGTACGCCGCCGGTTGCTGCGGCGGCGTATGGGTGCGAGAATCCTTGCCTCAGGCCTTCTCAGCCGACTGACCGAGGGTCTTCGCGGTGCTCATCAGCATGTCATGTTGGGATTTCGCGATCTCTTTCGTGATCTCCAGGCCAAACATGCGCTCCTGGTGCTTGATCATCTTGTCCAGGTTCTGTTCCGGCGACCCTGCAGAGCCGGACGTAATGGGAGGGGTAGGTGCCATCATTGTCTCCTTGAGGGACTATTCAAGTTGCAAACTGCGGACTCACAACGCTGCGATCCGGCACGTTGCGAAAGAAGCTTAAGACAGCATGATCGAAAATGAAAGTCCATTTGGAATATTTGAGCCATAAAGGTTCCAACTGTTGCGTCGCGGGCGCTCAAGGAGTAACCTCCGCGTCGGGTGAATGGGGTATGTCACAATGGAAAAAGGTCCTTTGGCCGAGTTGTTGGTCGAACGGTTCGAGAATATGCCGCCGCAGCTACGGGTGGCCGCGCGTTTCGTGCTGGATCATCCCAAGGATGTCGCGCTGATGTCGATGCGCGAACAGGCGCACCAGGCCGGCGTTTCGCACAGCACGATGATGCGGCTGGCGCGATGGCTTGGCCTTGAAGGCTACGAGGATATGCGCAGCCTTTATGCGCGCGCGTTGCGTGAGACGGTCGCTGGTGAGCCGGCGCGCCAGGATATCAGGCAGTATGGCGCCCCTGGATACTCGACCGTCGGCGTCGTTGCCGACACGCTCGCGGCCCAGATTTCAAGTCTTGGCGAATACGGCAATGCCATGCAGTTCATCGCCGCCGCCGACCTGCTTGCAAGATCACGCGATCTTTTCGGTCTCGGTTCACGCTCCACCTCTCCGGTCGCGAGCCGCTTCGTTCACGTCATGTCGTTTCTGGCTGGCGGTGACCGCAAGGTAACGCTTGTCGGCGAGATGGCCGGACAGGGCCTGGACGCTCTCCGGCACGCGGGACGTGGCGATGTGCTGCTGGCTGTGGGCATGTCGCCTTATGAACGCACGACCATCGACGTGGCGCGCCAGGCGGCTCGGCAGGGTGTTGGCGTGGTGGCAATCACCGACAGCAGCGTGTCTCCGCTGACGCGGATCGCGCGGGAGACAATCATCGTCACGTCGAATTCGCAGTCGTTCTTCCGAAGCATGGCGCCGGCGTTCGCCGCCGTCGAACTTCTGGCGGCACTGACGGCAGTGCGGTCCGAAAAGGATGTCGCAGAACGAGTAAAACAGTCGGAAGAGCAGCTTGCCGCTTTCGGCATTTATTGGAAGCCCCCTCGATAACATCCGAAAGGGTGCGATCGGGTGGGCGTGCCGGCGGTCAAGCTGCCGGCAACAGTGATTTCCGGAGGTCGTCCAGATGGTTCGCCCGATAACGCTCAACAAGCCGCCCGTCCAGCCGCAAAAGGTCAATGCCACGGCAAACGCCGAGCAGATAGCGCGGCTGGAGGCGCAGGCGGCGAAGCTCCGGGAGCAGATCAGGCTCGCCAACAGGATGGGCGAGCGTGACTGGGCAGCGCAGGCCCGCCAGGAACTGGCGCAGGTCAACACGCAACTGAGTTCCCTTCAGCCGCCGCCGGTCACTGCTCCGGCAGCGCCGGCTGTGAACGCCAGCACCGGCACATCCGGCAACGGCACGACGGTAACGCCGGCGGTCTATGTGCGGACGGATCTCGCGGCACCCACGCTGACGCCGGTGAAACTTGAGGGAGACAAGCCCGAAGACAACGCCGCGGAAGCGACGACTGCCCGCACCATCGTCAACGACGTCACCGGCGGCAAGAGCATCGACCAGATCGCCTCTTCCCGCAGCATGACGCGCGACCAGGTCATTGCCGCGCTCAGGTCTGGCGGCATGGCCGTATCGACCGCCGATCCGAGCGGCAATGGCGACGTGCTGACGACGAAAATCACGGATGCCAATGGCCGCACCGTCACGCAATATTACGACTATCAACACGACAGCTACTATACGAGCGTGCAGCAGCCCAACGGCACCGAGACCACCACCCCGGTTCGCGACGGGCTCGGCCGCAAGGAGACCAGCAGCTACAATCCCGACACCGGCGCCATCACGACGCGGTATGAAGACGACCTCGGCACGGGTACCGTCACCGAGCGAACGTCGCTGCCCAATCACACTTCGGTGGAAACGGTGACGCCGGGCCGCGGACCGTCACTTCCCGTGACCACCGTCACCGGTCCTGATGGCAAAAAGACCATCCTGGCGCCCGCTCAGGATCCAGGCGGCACAAGCACGCAGAACATCAAGAAAGATCTTGCCGACGGGAAAAGCATCGACCAGATCGCGCAGGAACATGGCCTCACAAGCCAGCAGGTGATCGCCGAATTGCAGGCTGCGGGCTATCAGATCAAGACGCAGGCAGCGGCAAGCGGCAATGGCGACGTGCAGTCGGTCGAAGTCGTCGACCCGCACACCGGCGACAAGACCGTCTACTCTCACGACTATCAGCATGACGAGCGCACCGTCACCACCACGGCCGACGGCAAGGAAACCTCGCACTCAGTCGATGGCAACGGCGGGACCCGCAGCAGTGTACGCAACACCAAAACGGGCGAGGCCACGACCACCATCGTCGATCCGAAAACAGGGACCGAGACCAAGATCGTCACCGACAAGGACGGCCGGGTGACGACCACCACCACCGAGAAGATCAATGGCGGCAAGCCCGTCGAGTACGAGGTCAAGCCCGGCGACAACCTGACTCGGATTGCGCAGCAATATGGCGTGACACTGAAGGATCTTAGAAGGACGAACCCGGAGCTTTTCAGCTCGTCTCGCGACCCGGACACCATCCATACGGGCGAAAAAATCACCATCGACAACGGTACGCGCACGACCGTGGAGGTGACCTTCAACGGCTATACGCTGACCACCAGGCCCGATGGCAGCATGACGCTGCACAACACCACCACCGGCAGTGACCTGAAGATCAAGGCAGGCACGGCGCAGCAGGCGTTGGCCGAACTGCTGCTGGCAATCAACCCGCAGAGCAAAGATCCCGAACAGGCCAAGACCGACACGGTTCTCAAGACGACTCTGGAAGGGGTGCTCGGCGGGGCAAGTCCCGAGCTTGCCCAAGAAGTCGCAGACAAGCAGCAAGCGGTAAAGGATGCGATCAAGCAATATGGTGGCGGCAAGCCTGCCACGCCGAATCTCGACGGCAGCGCCACATTCCCGTTCGGCGATCCGCCGTCGGCTACGGCTCCGTCAGGCGGCAAATGGGTGCCGCTGATGGTCGACGGGAGCTGGCAATGGTTCGATCCGCAAGTTGCCAAGGCGATCGCCGCCGAGAACGCTGTGATAGCGCGTCTCGGCGAAGCACAGGCAAAGCCTGAGCAGAGCGGGGCCCAACTCGACGTCTATGCACTGGATCCCGAATATAAGGGAGCCATGAAGAGTGCCGAGACGACGCTCGACGAGGTCTTGGCGCCTTATGGACTGCAATGGCAGGCCCCGGAGCCGAAAGGCACGCTGGCCGATGCGCAAAAGCGGCTGACCACCGCCAACAGCGTGCTTCAAAGTGCCACCACTGCCAGGGCTGAGTACGAAGCGGGCGAGAAGAGCCTTCTCGGTGCTATTGATAAGCAGGCAACGCTGCCGGTGCTCAGCGATCCGAGCAAGCCGGCCGTGGGGACTCCCGGCGGGCCTACCCGCGAAGAAATCAACCTGCAGGGCAAAGCTGAGCACGCCGGGGTCACGCAGCTCTTGATCAACGCCGCGCTGCATACCGCGCGAGGCAATAAGGCCACGATCGACCAGATGGTCGGTGCCACAGAGCTGGAGCTTGCCGAGGCCAAACCCGGAAGCCCCGAGTATACCGAAATCAAGGGTCGGCTCGAGGGCCTTAAAGGGCTGCAGGAGGGGGCAGCCAGCCAGGTGACCCTGGCTGAGGCGTATGAGGAATTTGGAGTTGCGCAAAAAAATGCGGCCGACCTTGCCGTGGATGTCGAGCCGATCAAGCAGGCCTTGGTCGCGCGAGCGATGCAAAGAAATCCGCACCATTTTGATTGGGACGGCTACACGAACGGCGCGGGCGACTTCACCGGCAAACTGAAATCGCAGGAAGTGATCGAGGAAAATGGACAGCTCTATCTCGTAAACACCTATGAGAATGATGTTTTCACCGATGAACACGGCAATGACACGCCGGTCCTGAAATATGCGCTCACATACGATCTTAACGACAAGAAGATCAGGGACGATTTCCGCAACGATCCGCTCAACAAGCAATGGCAGGAGTTGCTGGCGTCGACGCAAAGCTCGACTTCGGCGCAGGTCTGCACGCCCTATGGAACAGGTTCGCAATCGGCGCTGGCGGCCGCCAAGTCCAAGATCGTCGGCGTGCAGGTCGATCGTTTTGACGCACAGCTGAAAGACGCGAAAACCAAGCTCGTCGACGCGACGACGGCTCGCGACAAGGCGATCACCGAGCACGGCGGGGGAACCGTCGACGCGCCTGCCGGCACGCTTCAGCCAGGTGAGAAGCCGGTCAAGATCACGGTTAACGGCCGCGATCTCTGGGTCGCACCCGAGGTTGCCAATGCCTACGAGAAGGAAGGAGCGGGCGCAATCGGTGCCAGCGGCAAGTCAGTCCGGATCGAGATGAATGGCCAGTGGCTATGGGTGCACCCCGAGGTAGCGGCCGCGGAAATCGACAGGGGTCTGGCAGAAACCGAAAAGACCCAATTGGAGACATGGGAAAAGGATGTCCGCCCGGCGATGGTGGCGGCGCGCGATTGGTACGGCTTCTATGCAAGCAACTCCAAGCTTCTGACATATGGCAACGAGGAGCATGAGGCGCGGCTCAAAAACACGTACTTTGAGGAACACAGGGATCAGGCGCTCGCCGGCTACCAGGTCCAGCTCAAGCAGTTGTACGACAACGGGGTCACCGGCGAATACAAGCAATACAAGCCTGGGGAACTCAGCGGGACGGTTGCCCGCACACTCGGTCTCGATGAATCGAGCGACGGGGTCACAAAGGTTACAGATGAGATCACCGACCGTGCCGGCGAAAACGCAGAGGTCAAGGTCGTGCCGATCTTCGCGCTTGATGGCGGGGTGGAATCGTCGACCGCACTATTCGCGATCAAGAACGATGGAAAAGAAATCGGCTATGTCGACAGCTCCGGCAAATACTACGGCAGCTTCGACGAATTCCAGCATGAGAACCGCATCTTCAGCGAGAACGGCAAGCTGATCCTGGCCAAGGGCGGCGACATGAAACTCGGCGCCGATGCGTTCTCGCTCGACGAAGTGGAGGTCGCCGACGCACGCAAGGTGGATTTCTGGGACAAGGCCACCGACATCGGTCTTGGCATCGTGGCCGGCACCGCCACTATCGTCTCGTTCGTTCCAGGCGGTCAATGGGCCATCCCTATCGCGATCACCTCCGGCGCGGCTCTTGGCGGCAAGACTCTGTACAAGGAAGGTGAGCACCTGCTTCAGGGCGGCGACTTCGATAGTCAGTCGGCCTGGAACATCGCGACCGGCGTGACTGCGTTCCTGCCCGTAGGAGCCGGTGCTCTGCGCACGTTCGGCCTGGCAAGGGCCGGCTTGTCCACCTCCGAGGCTTTCGCAGGCGGATTCGGAATGGCGCGCATGAGCGATGCCAGTTGGGGCATTGGCAAACTCCGCGTAAACGTAACGCAATCCTCTTATGCCGAACAGGCAGCGAGCTATCTGCAAAGCGGCAGCAAGCTGACTACCGCTGCGTGGGGCCTTGATGCCGGGGGCGTTGTCACGGGTGTTCCGGTGCTTGCCAGATCGGCGGAGGATCTGGCCAAGCATGGCGGCGAAATGTCATTTGCCGAACTTGCGAACGCCATCATGGGCATCGGCACCGGCGCGGTCGGCACCGGCCTGGGCGGCCGTTCGCTGCTCTACAATATGCCTGGAGCGTCCAGCCCTCGGGGCGGCGACGGGACTCCCGCGTCGGGCTCTCCACCGCCGGGCGGACCGGATTCGGGGCCGCGACCGCGGGCAGTCTATGAGATGGGCCCGGACGGTGTCTACAGGCCCACCGGCGAGCAGGTCATGCCGGATCCGAATGAGATCGTCATCGACGGCGAGGTGCTCGGCGAAACGAGCGGCCAGCAGGAGCCCGGTTTCGCTGCCTGGGAAGGTTTCCGCAACGCGCCGGACGCGGGCAATCCAACCGGTCAGCGCGCGCTGCCGGCCGGCGACTCAGAGAGTCAGAACCTGCCGCCACTCCCGGGCGACAAGAATGATCCCTCAGGGGACGGCCAGCCGTCGCGGCCGATCGTCTTGCATGAGCCAGCCCCGGACGCCACCGGAGGCGATGACCCGACGATGCTGCCGGGCCGCGATCCAGATGGCTCGGCCGAGCGAAGCCCAAATCCCGCTGGCGGCGATCCCATCATCGTGTCGAAAACGCCGATCGGGACGGACGGTCCCGTGCATCTCGTATGGGACCCGGAGACGCGCAGCTTCACCGGCGCGCCCGAACGCGACACGAGCGGGTATGTGTACACCAGTGGCAAGGATCCGAAGACACCCTCGGCCTATCTCGACGGCTTGACCACCGAACAGCTCGTGACCCGTTACGAGCAGGAGAAAAGCTACTATTCCAGCCATGAGTTGGCCGATCGCTACGGTCCCGATGGCATTCCAGAAACGCTACGGAGGACGGTGAACGAAAGCGCGGCTCCTGGCGCCAACCCACCGGCGGGCGTCAAGCCGGCCAAACACAAGAGCTGGGGAGATTTCAGGATATCCGCGCTCGGACGAGTCCGGGTCAATTCCGATCCTATAAATCTTGCTCTCCATTCGATCCCGGGTATGCCTGAGGCATTCCAGCTGGGATCGCCGACCTGGCGGTCATACATGGTGGGCTTCGGGACACGCACCAATTATCGTGCCCTTGGGCAATCATTTGCGGACAGCGTCAAATATCGGTCGCTCGAACCGGCGCGCTACACTTTCGGCAAAGAACTGGGAATCTCCATTCGCCCCAACGAGCATCGCAATATCACGCTCGCACAACTCGGCCTCAAAGTTCAGCGCCAGACGGCCTTTCAATTCAAAGGGCAGGACCTTCTCGACGCAGCACATCAAAGGCTGTTCGGCGAAGCCTCGGACTCTGTCTTCACGGTCATGCCGCGTTCTGCCCGTCTTGCCGGTCCGGCGGGGAACAAGGGTTGGGCCGTGGAGCTCACATTCAGCCTGGCCCTTCGCTCAAAGTCGGCAATTTTGAACGACGGGGAAAGCGACTTCTTGCGTCAAACAGCGGACGGCAAGACAGAATTCTTAGAGTTCGACGGCGACGTTCCCTATCGGAAGGTTTACCTGGAAGACAAGTATTATCTGACGAGTTTGCTAAGCGTCGAGAAGCGCTACGAAGTGGCGATGAACGCAACATTGCCCAAGGGAACGATCGTCAACTCGGAATTCGTCGACGCAAACAAGGGAGTACTTGACCGCCTCCGACTGAGGGCCCAGTTCGTCGTGAACGACAAACATACGGCGGAGGCTCTTGCCGACAATCCCGACATGAGCACGATCCGAGAACTGGTGGCGTCGGGAGAAATCGATGCCCAGAAATCGATATTGTTCATTCCTGGCTCACAAAGCGGGATGCGGCAATCTGCGGTTCCCGGATTGGCACTGGGAGAGACAATTGTCGATCTCACGGGAAGGAGTCGACGCGTGTGGGATGCCGGTGCAAGCCGGCTCGAGGTCATCGTCAACGAGGCATTCCACAAATTCCTGCCAAGTCCCGATCGCATTCTGCTGCGTAAACTGCCAGCGCCCTACAATCATTATGTTCGCTCGGGTGGTCCGATCTATGTCAACCTTTTCGGCAAGCGTCAGGCTGTCGCGGCGACAGTTGACGTCACGCTCGCGGTGCGGAGCCCGGCCCTCAAGTTGCGCGTGCCCTCGGTCCCGTTCCTCCAATTGCCATTGGCGTTCACGGGCGAAATCAGGTTCTTTTACCGAACGAATTTGCCTGAGGTCGCCCCGATCGTCGCGAAGGCCGACTTCGTTCGACGTGAATTTGCCTTCGACGACAAACTGCCTGTGGAAATAGCGGTTCCACGCTGGCTGCATGAACTCGACCAACGTGCTGACAGGGGGGGAGGGCTCGCATTTCCGAGAGGCGGCCAGGCGTCGTTCGCAAAATGGCTGGATGAAATCGAGACTACCGCGACACCCAGTCAGAAGGCCGATATTGAGGCGTTCCGCCAATCCACGTTGCTGTCACTTGAGGATGAAGCTTTCATTCCACCTGGCGCGATGAGCGCCGTCCGAGACTTCCTCGAGACACAGGCAAAACCTTCCGAGATGCCTCCGCCGGAATTTGTCTATCTGGCACCATCCGACCAGCAGCAGGCACTTGCGCGCTGGTATCAAGAGCAAGGAGTTGCTCCTTCGCCCTCAGACAGGCCTCTTTGGTTTCGACGGCCAGCACCGCCGGCAGGCAACACTGCGCCTGGGCAAGACGCGGCCGCTGGCGCCGCCAACGCTGCGTCGGCCGGTAAACGCCCGCCACGAACCCTGCAGCTTGAGGACGAGAGCGGCAATGTGATCACCGCCACAATGCTGGGCAACGGGCCGAACAGTCCGGAGCAGGTTTATGTGCCGCCGGCCGACGGACCAAAGGCGCGCGGCGACGAACCGGAGCTGATGGACAAGTCGCATATTCTTTATCGGGACCCGGAGACGGGCGAAGCATATGTCCTGCCATGGGTGCGCGGCGGCTCGCAGGACCACGTGCCGGGCAGCCAGGGACGGCCGGAGGGAGAAGCGGTGCCGCCGCAGGCAATGCCGGCCAGGAAGGCCATCGAGGCGGCGCCGACGACGACCTATTCGCTGCAGCAGGTGCGCAACATGCGGCAGCCTGAAAAATGGAAGGCCGGCGAGACTTACACACGCGAACTCAACGGATCGCTTGGGGAGGCGCATTTCCCGGTCGCGGCCAATCCGGGCGGCCCGCATCCGGTCTTCGGCGAGGGCGGGCGCTACGTGGATTCGCCTGTCTTCAAGAGCCCTGACGTGATCGAGGCCATCGAGGTAAAGACCTACCATCGCTGGACGACCATCAACGGTGTCGCCCAGATGCGCGAAGTGCCGCTGACGCCAAAACTGCAGGAGCAGATCAACAAGGATGTGGCGCTGCGCAACGAGAACCCGGCCTATCAGCCGCGCTGGGTCTTCCTCGATGCGCCGCCTTCCGCGGAATTGCAGCGGGCGCTCGACGATGCGGGAATTGTCGGCAACATCTTCGGACACAGCAAGCCCGCTACGGCAACTCCGCAATCTCAACTGGTGTCGAGCCAGGTCGCCGCGGGCCGCACCATCCATCTCCAGGACAGGAATGGCGAGGTGATCGTCGCGGCAATGCTGGGCACGGAGCCGAGGAGCCCGGAACAGGTTTATGTGCCGCCTTCCGACGGACCCCGCGCCCCGGCCGATGCTCCGGAGGTGCAGGACAAGACGCACATACTGGTCTACGACCCCGACACGGGCGAAGCCGTCGTGCTGCCCTGGATACGCGGTGCCTCCGACGACCATGTGCCGGGAAGCCTGCCGGAAGAGGGCGATCAACCTGCCAATGCGGCCGAGGAAGCAAGCAATGCCGGCCGCCCGTCGCGCGGCAATGTCGGCCCCTATGTTTTCCGCGCCGATACGCGCTCGCCGAGCGAGATCAGGGACGCCGGCGGCTTCTCGCCACCGCCGCCGACAGGAATCTGGGTGGACAATCCGCAAGGCATCGCGCTGAGCAACTATGTGATGGGCAACACCCATGGCCGGTTCGTTGGTACGAGCCAGTCGGTCTCCGGGGCCAAGACCTTCGTCGCGGAAGAGTCGCGGGCGGCGCGCCAGCAAGGCTACACCTATCTTTATACGCTGAATCCAAGCAGACCGCGCCTCCACGTCCCGACCGAGTTCGAGGCGATGGGCCGGCCTGTCGGCGACAGGATGGCCCGCGTCGACGAGACGGCGATCGACGGCACTATACCGTGGAGCGAGGTCTACGGTTGGAGGATGATGGATCCTGACGGCAACTTCGTCGGCGGGTTCACCCGCAACGAGGATGCCGTTGCTCCGGGCGCGTCGACGCCCGAACGCCCGCAGATAATCCTGCGGCCAGCCGACGAATTCTGGGATGTCAGCGCGCCGCCGGTGACCGAAGCCGTCGTCAATGAGGTGGCGCCTCTGGCCAGCGAAGCGCCGCAGGTGTTGAACGCTTCCGCCGAAGCATCGTCCGCAGGTGCCGCATGGCCCCCAACGCCTGACCGCGGCAGGGCGATCTTCAACCCTGCCAGCGGAAAGTTCGTCGGCCTCGAGCTTCCGGTAAGTTCCGCCGCAGAGCCGGGATTTGCCGAACCTGTGCGCGCGCCGACCGGGCCAGAGGTCAGGTCGCTTTCGGCCGATCAGATTTCCGGGCTGACCGACGCGCAACTGCATGCAATCAAGCCGGAGCACATCGCCAAGCTGACGCCCGAACAGCTGGCTGCACTGGGCCCCGAGCAATTCGGGCAGCTGACGTTCGATCAGGTTGCGGCGCTGCGGCCGAGGCAGTTGCAGGCGGAGAGCGCCGAACAGCTGCAGGCGATCAGGCCAAGCAGATTGCAGGCAATTGCCCCTGGCCGCATCACCGCCTTGCGGCCAGATCAGGTCGCTGCCCTCTCACCTGAGCAACTTGCTGCCTTGACCATCGAGCAAGTGCGCAAGCTGACGCCCGACCAGATAGCCGGGCTCAGCGACGAGCAGCGCAATGCCTTCACGTCGGAACAGTTCGCCGCCATGAGACCTGCCCAATTCGGCCATCTCGATGCCACGCAGTTCGCAGCGTTGAATCCCGATCTCGTCGCGGCACGCAATCCCATGACGACGGCACAGCTGTCGCCTGACCATATTTCGGCGCTTACGCGTGAGCAGCTTGGCGCCCTGACAATTCATCAGGTCGAGGCACTAACGAAGCAGCAAATAGCGGCTCTCACGCCGAAGCAGCTTGGCGAGCTCGGCCCCGGCCAATTGCGCAAGTTCACGCCAACGCAGTTTGCCTGGATGTCGACGGAGCAGACGAACGCGCTTTCCGTGCTGCAGGTGACGACCTTCCGGGCAACCCACAACAAGGCGATGACGCCGGATCAGGCTGCCAGCGTCGACCTGGCGCTCAGCCATGCGAGGATGCGCGAAAACGCTCAGGCGCTCGCCACCTTTGGCGGCATGTCGACCACCTCCTACGCGTTGTGGAGTTCGTTGCCGCCAACCTGGAGCGCGACTGCCGCAGCGGTGGCATTTGGCGTGCGAGGCTTCGTTTTCGGCTCGCAGGCGATCTTCCCCAACGCAACCGCAAATCACAAGCCGTTCGGGCGATTCCTCAACGCGCTCGGCGGGGCCACATTCATTGCAGCGGCGCCAGGTGCCGCGACCGGGATGATCCAGGGCAAGGACCTTGTCGTCAACAGCACGTTTTCGCTCGGCAACGTCGTCTATGGTACGAAGTCGATGCTGCAGTCGTTCACGGGCAGACCGGTGATCCGAAATGTGGCCGAACATCTGGCTGGACCCGGTTATGTGCTTGGCTGCGCCGTCTATACGCTGCACTCCTGGCCGGCGCCGATCGCCACAGTCGCGGGCACCTTGTTCACGTTCGGCTGCGCCGAATTCTGGGCGTCGGCGATAAGGACGGACCGGATGAATCGCCGTTCGGTGCCGCGAACCGATGCCGATATGGCGGCGGCGGAAAAGTCCGACAAAAGATGGGGCGCGTGGGATCGGTGGACCCTGGGCATAACCTTCGGCGTCGGCATGCTTCTCTTCTCGCTGGACTCTCTGCTGACGAAGCCTTGGGAGGGCGCGCCGGCCTCTCCACCCGATCCGAAAAAACCCGACGGCGATGCGTCGTCCAAGCAACCCGAGGATCCCTCGGATGTTCCAGGTGAGACGCAAACCCCGCCGCAGGACTTCCCGCAGCTCGTCGTGGAGGGGGATGACGGCCTGAATTTGCGGACCCAGCCTGACGGGACTTCGACGGTGGCGACGGTCCTGCAACCCGGCACGTTCGTCGAACAGACCGCGAAGCCGTCGACCGATCCGTCGGGAGAAGCCTGGATACCCGTCGAGGGTTTCGGACCGGACGGCGAAATGCATAGCGGCTGGGTTTCCGGCGACTATGTCGAGGTCCATCCCGAGGGCAGCAGCAATTCCGAGGGCCGCACGAATCCAACGCTGGAGAAGGACGGCTATCAATGGGTCGAGGTCAGGAACGGTGACTCTATTCGCCTGATCGCCAAAAGCCATTCAGCGGATGTGGCGCAGACCGTGGTGCTCAACATGGATCATATCCTGAGCCCGGATATGATCTTCTCGGGCGACCGCATCTACCTGCCTGCGACGTCGATCGGCTGAGAAAGGAACGACCGAATCCTGGAGCGCAGCGGTTCAGCGTCTGATGAAAACGCAGAACTGCTCTACCTTGTTTTGACGCTAGGCGCGGAGCGTCTAGCGTCTAGCGTCTAGCGTCCGGCGGCTTGCTGGCCTTGGCCGGTTCTCGCGGCATAGGCGTTTGCAACACAGGCGGCCAGCCTCGCCGCCCGCTCCGCTATCGGATTGGATGGTTCAGAAGAGTAGGAGGCGGTAAACCGCAGGTCGGATGGGTGCCATTCGCAGTCGACGATGCGTAGTTTGCCGCTTGCGGTATACTCTTGGACGACTTCCTCGGGCAGAGTGGCTATGCCGATACCGTTGAGCGTCATCTTGATGGAGGCGGCAAGGGAATTAGCCGGAAAGATGCGCGGCGTCTCTTCCAACTCGCCAGTGAGCTTGCGGTAAAGCTCGCTGTAGGGTCTCGTGCTGCGCGCGTAGCTGATGATTGGAAACTGCATCAGGTCCTTCAGCGTCAGCTTGCGTCGGTTGGGCAATTTCAATTGCGGCGAGCAGACCCAGACCAGGGGAAAGGATGGCAGCTCGATATTCTCGATGCTGTATTCCAGTATAGGACCCATGAGCACTGCAAGATCGAGCCGATGGGACATGAGTTCATTGCGCAGGGTGGTCGTCGCATCGACGACAATATCGGTATCGACAAGCGGATAGTTCGCTTGCAGTTCCCTGAGAAAATCCGGAAGCCAGGTGTGCACGATGGATTCGGCAACCCCGAGCCGAAGCACCCCCGCCGTCTCCGAAAGAGAGTTGGCCGCCAGCTGCAGCCGTTCCGCGACGCGCAGGACCCGTTGAGCAGGTGGCAGCAGCCGTTGTCCCTCGGCGGTCAGCCTGACGGTGCCGCTCTGCCGCTCGAACAGCCTGGCACCCAGCGCTTCTTCCAGGCCGGCAATTCGCGTGGAGACCGCCGGCTGCGTCGTGTTCAGGCGTTCCGCCGCCTTTCGAAAGCTCCCGAAAGTCGCCACCAGGAGAAAGGTTTCGAGCTGCTTGATGTTGAAAGGGATCACGATTCAATGCCGGACAATAATCTGAGCACCGATCTTTGCTCCGTCATATAGGTCGATAACGTCCTTATTGGTCATGCGGATGCAGCCGGACGAATTGGCCTGTCCGACGGTCCATGGCTGATTGGCGCCATGGACGCGATAAAGCGTGTTTCCGATATACAACGCGCGGGCGCCCAATGGGTTGTTCGGCCCTCCCGCGACGCGCGCGGGCGGCAGGCGGCCCTTTGATGCTTCCCTGGATCGCATTTCGGCGGGCGGCCGCCAATCTGGCCAGTCTTTCTTGCTCGAAATCGTTGTCACGGCCGGACCCCTCCAGCCCTTCCTTGCCGACGCCCACCGCATATCGCAGCGCCTTGCCGTCTCCCAGGATGTAGTACAGGTGCCGCTCGGTGGTGTTGATCACGATCGATCCCTTCGGTTGAGCTTTGGTGACAGTCACGATCTCCCGGGGGATTGCCGACCACCCGGGCTGAATTTCTTCACCCGAAGTCCGGTCGCGACCGGAAGGGGAGACCAACACATTTCTTGCCTGATCGTAAGCCCAACTTCTGGGGTCATAACCGCTGTTCGATTGGGCCTGCGATGGCGCCATGGCGGCAATCAACGTGGCGGCGAGCAGAAGCGATGCACCCAATCTCCGGATGAGATGCGGGCTGATTGGAATCCTGCTTCCAAAAACGCTTGCGCGAGCATCGAGCTTCGCGAGCGAGATCTTGTTTGGCGCCACCGAGACCGATCCCCTTCTGCGAAGCATCGAACCGGCGATCACGAACCGGTGATTGATTCCAGCGCGCACCATATCGCGTTAGGGGTGGTTCGCAACATTTGGCACGGGAAGTTAATACGTAGTCCAATTGGACTTCCATTTCTCCAGTGTGAGCGATAGAGTGAAACCGGCGGGCAACCATGAAGCGAGCGACGCGGGTCACCACTCGTGGGTCGCTTGCAATAGGACCAAAGTTGACGGGACGCGGTATTTGCCATGCGGATCGGTTGTCGGGAGCCAGGGCTGCTTTTGCCGCCTGCGGCCTTGCCATGGTCTTGGCGCTCGGCCTTGGCTCGCAGCAGGCACACGCTGCCGAACCGCGCTGGCCCCCCGGTCCTTACAAATACATCACGGTCGACCAGTCGGTGACAGACGCGCTGGTCGAGCTTGGCCGCAACATGCGGGTGCCCATGCGTGTCAGCAAGCTTGTAAAGGGACGCCTCAGCGCCGGCATGCCGATGGGAACGGCCCGCGAGTTTCTGGAAGAGATTTGCAATCGATACGGGCTGGTCTGGCATTTCGACGGCATTGTCATGAACGTCGCAACCGAAGCCGAAATCCAGACGGAAATGATCCCGCTTGATGCAAACACGGCTGCCGGTGCGGAAGATCGGCTTTCGCGGCTGGGCGTCATCGATCCGAGGTTTCCGGTAAAGGTTTCCAAGCAAGACGATGTCGTCTCGGTATCGGGGCCACCCTCCTACATCGAACTGGTCAGGAAAACGCTCGGAGTTCCCGCGGCAACGGGCACGAAGCCGGAGCCGGGCAAGGTTGTTTCGGTCCGCGTTTTCCGCGGAAGGCAGGTGGAGGCGTATGATGTCCCCTCCGCCACGAAGAACTAGGAAACAGGAGGGCAGGTCCATGCAAATCGCGCCGATTGGAGCTCTGGAAGCTACGCTTGCAACCTTGACCACCAGCATAAGCTCGCAACAGCAGATCACCGCCGGCGCGGCGGCGCAGCCTGGCAACCGGATGGTCGGAGCCAAGCAGGAAAAGCGCGACGCCGCGAAGGTCAACACGCCTGAGCGCGGTGATGTCGCCACACGGGCAGGTCAGCAGGTGGCACAGGCATCGTCCGGAGCCAATCCGGCAATGGCTGGACAATCCTCAAAACCGGAAAGGACAGAGCCGATCGTCGAACGCCAGCTCTTCGACTATCTGGCCGAGGCCGAGAAGGCAGGGGGCGGGGCGCTCACGGATCCGTCGGCACTGTTCGGCTCCGCCGTTCAGTCGTTGGAAGGAACCATGCAACAGGTCCAGAAGGCCCTTGGTCGAGCGAACGCCCCTGTGAACGCTGATGCGGCCACGGTGCAGGACGCCGCCGGCAAGGCGGCCCCGTCAGGCAAGGAAGGCGAAAATTCCCCGGAAAAAAATGCCGCGCAACTCCTCGAACGATCCATTTCGGTGATGTGGGCAGCCGCCAATCTGGAGGTGGTAACGAGCAGCGTGACCGCCGTCACGTCGTCCACCAGCACGCTGATCAAACAACAGTAAGCGCTACGGAGTGTTCGTGCCCACGCCATCCCTGCCGCGGCGGTCAACGCTATTTAATCGATGCCGCGTGGCGTTGATTGTCATCGGCATGCTTGCGTTGCAGGCGTGTTCGGAGGAGCTCTATTCCAACCTCAACCAGCGGCAAGCCAACGAGATCGTGGCCACGTTGATGCGCCATGGGATTCCGGCCCAACGCGAGACCGCCAAAGATGGGAAACTGACGGTTTCCGTGCAGAAAAACCGGTTCGCCGAAGCAATGGCGATTCTGGATGAAAGCGGATTGCCCAAACAGGAATTCCAGACGCTGGGCGACGTGTTCAAGAGAGGTGGGCTCGTGTCCTCGCCGGTGGAAGAGCGGGCGGCGATGATCTATGGCCTGAGCCAGGAACTGTCGCAGACGATCTCGGATATAGACGGCGTGCTTTCCGCGCGTGTTCATCTCGTCTTGCCCGAAAACGATCCGCTGAGACAGCAACTGGTGCCGTCATCCGCCTCCGTCTTCATTCGGCATCGCGCATCGGTTCCGATGAATGAGCTGATCCCGCAGGTCAAGATGCTGGTGGCCAAGGGCATAGCCGGACTGACCTATGACAATGTGTCCGTCACCCTCATTCCGGTAACGGCGGCGACCCCAGAGCAGGGAACCGGCGAAGCGGAACTCACGACGTTCCTCGGCCTCTGGTTGCATCCGGACAGCATCGTCGCCGCGATGTGGCTGTTCTACGGCATGGCGGGAACCATACTCGCGCTGGCTGCCCGCCTGGCCTACATGCAGTGGTACCGACAATCCGGTGTCTATGCGCTCGAGGCTTCGGCAATGCCTGTGAAGAAGACATGACCCAGACCGGCTCGAAGCAACCAGCCAGCCTGGAATGGCAGGCATTCGTGTCCAACCTTGCATCCAATGTGGATGCGGCCAGGCTCGCGGAATGCTTTGACGGCACGATCGGCGAGGCTGCCTGCGGGCGCATGCTGCAGTCGCGACGTCTGAATGAACGATTGTCTGAGCTTCTGATCGAGCGTTACGGGCTCTCTTCAGCAGTCGAAGAGCCGGGCGACGAGGTCGATCGAGCGATCGCCTTGTCCTCTGGCGAGGAGTTGGAGGAACTTGCGCTTCGCGCCGGCGCGATCTACTGGGCCGGCAGTCTGGCCGCTGTCATTGTTGGACGCGAAGCGGCCGCGTGGCAGGCTGCGCTTGGCGCGGATCTCTGCGCTTTCGCGGTGGCCAACCGCGATCTGGCCGGTCCGATGCAGCGCTTGGAGCCCCTGGAGGACATCTACGCCCGTGTCTATGCCGACGGACTGAGTTGCCTTGGCGCCTGGTGTCAGGCGATGCCTGGCGGGACGAGCATGCGGGTACGCCTCAAGCTGGTGCCGCACGAGCTTGTCGATCAGACGGCAGCCGAACCCTTTGCCGAGACTGGTCCCGCGATTGTTCGACGAGCGATGAGCTAGACGGGATGGCCGAACCTGGCAAAGCGACCGATGCCGTGCCGAGGCGACCTTACGCCCGGATTCTGCGCGCTGCCGAGGTGCGCGCGCTGCAAGACGGGCATGCCTTTCTCGATGAAGCAAGGCGCGATGCGCAGCAGTTGCGTGATGCCGCTCGGCGAGCCTATGCGGCTGAATATGCGCAGGGCTATGAAGACGGCAAGGCGCAAGGCGATGCGGACGCCATGCGGTTGATGAGCGAGACGGCGGTCAAGGTGGATCGCTATTTTGGCGGGTTGGAAGCCGAAGTCATCAGCCTGGCCCTCGATGTCGTCAGGCGAATCCTTGGAGAATTCGATGTCAGCACGCTTGTCGCCAAGGCCGCAAGGCAGGCTGTGACTGAAATTCGCCGCGCCAAATATCTGAAAGTCCGAGTTCATCCCGCTTCCGTCGATAGGGTTCGCGATACGCTGGACGCGGTTCTGCGCGAGGGTGATCTCGGCATGACGGTCGAGATCGACGCTGATGACGCATTGGCAACCGGTGCCTGCATCGTTTCGACTGACTTTGCCGTCGTCGATGCGAGCATCGACGCGCAGCTCCAGGCTATCGCTGCCGCGATTGCGACAAAGGCGCAGGTTCCATGACAGAGCCCGCTGTTGATATCGAACGCCGTCTGGCTTCCGTCATTCCCAACCTGCGTTCCGCCCTCCGCGACGACGCCAGCCGGCCCAGGAAGGGGCGTGTGCGGCGGGTCATCGGCACGGTCATCCATGCGACCGTGGAGGAGGCCCGGATCGGCGAGATATGCGAACTGGTCGACCCCAGGACCGGCAAGATGACCAAGGCGGAAGTCGTCGGCCTGATGGACGAGATGGCGATCCTTGTTCCGCTTGGCGATCTGAACGGTCTTTCAAGCCTGACGGAGGTCGTTGCGACCGGAAAGGACCAGCGTGTGGCCGTCGGCCCCGGGCTTCTTGGTCGGGTGATCAGCGCGCTCGGCGAACCCTTGGATGGCAAGCCGCTTTCGCCGGATGGCATTACCGGCAGCTATCCGGTCAACGCCTATCCGCCGTCTCCGCTGGAACGCAGTTTGATTTCCGAGTCGATCCAGCTCGGAATCCGCGCCCTCGACGGGCTGCTCACTTGCGCGCGTGGGCAGCGCGTCGGCATCTTCGGCGAACCGGGCGTCGGCAAGTCGATCCTGCTTTCCGACATCGTCAGCGGTACCGATGCCGACGTTGCCGTCGTCGCCCTTGTCGGAGAACGCGGACGTGAAGTGCGCGAGTTCCTCGAACATCAGCTTGGGCCGCAAGGGCGGCAGCGCGCAATCGTCGTTGTCGCGACCTCCGACCGGCCTGCCATCGAGCGCGTCAAGGCCGCCTATGTGGCGACCAGCATTGCCGAATATTTTCGTGACCAGGGCAAGCACGTGCTGCTTGCGATGGACAACATAACGCGGTTTGCCCGTGCGCAGCGCGAGATTGGCCTGGCCTCGGGCGAGCCACCGACGCGTCGCGGCTTTCCATCTTCGCTGTTCGCGGTCTTGCCGCGCCTGCTCGAGCGATCAGGCCCCGGCCGCGTCGGTTCCATCACCAGCCTCTACAGCGTTCTTCTGGAAGGCGACGGCACGCTGGATCCTGTCGCCGAGGAAATTCAGGCGCTCCTCGATGGCCATGTCTTCCTGTCGAACGAACTCGCGCAGCGGAATCATTTCCCGGCCATCGACATCCTGCGCAGCCGAAGCCGCCTCATGGATGCGGTTGTGCCGCCGGCACATCGGTCTGACGCCAGCCACCTGCGTGAGTTGCTTGCCCGCTACGCCGATATCGAACTTCTGCTGCGGGTCGGTGAATACGAAAAGGGCAGCGATGCCATGGCGGACGAGGCGGTGGCGAAGATCGATGGCATCAATGCCTTTCTGCGTCAGGCGTCCGCCACACACGAGAGCATCGAGAAGACGCGCCAACTCATGCGGGAAATCGTCAATGAAAGATCGTGACATGATCGCTCGATTGCGCGACCTCAGACGCCGCCGGGAAGAACGCGCGAAGGAAGGCGTTATCAGAAGGCACGCGGCCGCGCACCGGGCCGCGAAGGAAGTTCAGGCGGCAGCCGCAGCGGTCACTGAACACCTCCAGCGCACGGTTGACGCAGAAGAGGCAGCGTTCGGTTCGCTGGTTGGGCAGCCGGTAAAGGCTGCCAGCCTCCATCGGCTTCAGGGGCGTTTTGAAGTCGCCGCCAGAAACACCGAACAGTTGCGCGAAAACGAGAAGATTGCCGGTGCCGCCCAGGAGCGACGGGAACAGGAGTTGTCGGCAGCCCGCAATGATCATCGTGCGAGCATGAAGGCCGTGACGAAGCTGGATGGACTGTTGGAGCATCTGATCAAACGCAGCGCGCGCCGTCGCCTGGCTCTTTCCGAGCTTGTCGAGGAAGAGGAACGCGCTCCGCTGCGCTTGCCTACAGAACAATAGCCATCCGTGATCGTGGATATGGAAGTGTAATGCCTCAGGCCCTGGCGTCGGCAAAAACGAAAGCGCGCGGAAAATCGGTGAAACAAACGGCCAGACTGCCGCGTGTCGGCGAACGGCTAACGCTGGAATCTGTTGCGGCCGTGGAAGTGGGGGCATTGAACGCCTTCTACCGCCGCCGCGCTCCCGCGCAGATCACCATCGCCGGGAAGGCAATGGCGATCGCTGCCGTCTGGCCGGCGGCGAACCCCGCGGACCAGCGGCTGTGCACGATTGCGTTCACCGTCGCAGACAAGGTCGCCAAATTGCGCCTGCCGCTTTCTGTCGTCGAACGGGCCTTCGCCAAGGCGGACGACGTGGTCGACATGAAACGACTGGCGCCTACTCACGCTGCACTGCTGCTGGAATCCGTATTCGAAGAGGACCTCGAAAGGATCGAGGGCAAGCTGGGTGAGAGGATCGCGCTCACGTCGGTTGAACGAAGAGATACGGTCTCGGAGCAAACCCCGTTCGCTTTTGTCATGGTCGGCAACGGCGAAACGATAGACTGCGTGTTGAACACGACTGACGCCCGCCTGGCGGCGCGGATCGGCCGCCTTCTCGACGAGATCGGCAAAGAGACGCCCCCGACCTCGGCCGAATTCCCGCTGTCGGTCTGCCTTCGGCGTGGCGCGCTGACGATCACCCTTGGCGAGCTTCAAAGCCTGCAGCCCGGCGATGTGGTGCTTTTCAGGGATGTCGAGGAAGAACGCATGGCGGCACTCGTCATTGCCGAGCGCCTTTATGCGCCGGTAACCTTGACTGCCGGTGGGCCGCAATTGCTTGCCGCGCCGACTGCAATCGCTGGATCGAATTGGGAGTGGACCATGAATCAGAACACGCCGCCGCCATCCGGGCAGACATTGGAAGAGTCGACCTTGGACGAGTTGCCGGTCGCGCTTGCCTTCGAGATCGGCCGCACGGCAATGGCTCTCGGGGAAGTCAGGCAGCTTGCGCCCGGCGCCATCGTTCCGCTCGCCGATGTGACGGACGAGAGCGTCGACATCATCGCCAACGGCAAGCGTGTCGGTCGTGGCGAGATCGTGCGGATCGGGGAAAACCTGGGCGTGCGGATCGTCCGTATGTTCGACAATGCTTGAGAATTCGCCAAACCTCCTTGGGATTCTGATCGCTGTCGGCTTCGTCGGCTTGCTGCCGCTGGCCGTCGTCACGATGACGGGTTTCTTGAAAATTTCGGTCGTGCTGTTTCTCGTCCGCAACGCGCTCGGCGTCCAGCAGATGCCGCCCAATCTGGTGCTCTACGGAATAGCGCTTGTGCTTACGGTCTATGTCACCACGCCGTTGCTGAGCGAAATGTCGGGCCGGCTTCAGGAGGGGCAGGTTCAGTTCCAGACCACGGACGACCTTGCCAGGGCCGCGCAACTGGTCAGGGAACCATTGCAGCGACATCTCATGAAATTTACCCAGCCGGAAGAACGGCGGTTCTTTCTCGACGGCACCAGTCGCCTGTGGCCGGAACAGGCGCGGCAGAATCTCAAGGACGACGATCTCTCGATCCTTGTTCCCGCCTTTGTCGCATCGGAGCTTACCCGCGCCTTCGAGATTGGCTTCCTGCTTTATCTTCCTTTCCTCATCATCGACATCGTTGTTGCGAACGTTCTGATGACGCTCGGCATGATCATGGTCTCGCCGGTTCTCATTTCGATTCCGCTGAAACTGTTCCTTTTCGTCGCCATTGATGGCTGGTCGCGGCTGATGCACGGCCTCATCTTGAGTTACGGCTGACACCGCGGGGTTTGCATGAGCAACGACTTCATCCTGGCGAAGGTCCAAAGCGCGCTTCTGACGGTGTTGCTCGCGTCCAGTCCGGCGATCATCGCGGCGCTGGCTGTCGGCATCCTAGTCGGTCTCGCCCAGGCGCTGACGCAGATTCAGGACCAGTCGCTGCCGCAGACGATCAAGCTCGTCGTGATCCTGTTGGTCATCATCGTCTTCGGCCCGTTGCTCGGCCAGCAGATCGCGGAGCAGGCCTCGACAGCGCTCGACGAATTCCCCGTCGTCACGCGCTGAGGCACGCGGATGCCGGTCGAACCAATCTTCGCGTCGGTCAGAGAGCTTCAGTTCTATCTTCTGGCAGGGGCTTTCGCGCTCGCACGCCTGACCGGTTTCATGCTCCTGATGCCGCTCTTTTCGCGCGTGCCGCTATCTGGGCTTCTGCGCAATGGCGTGGCTCTGGCGTTGGCGGTTCCGGTCTTTCCGATGATCGTGACCAGGCTGACGAACACCGACATCACGACAACGATGATCGTTCTGTACATGCTCAAGGAGGTCGTTGTCGGGGTGACGCTCGGGCTGGCAATGGGCATACCGTTCTGGGCGGCGGAGGCTGCGGGCGATATCGTGGACCTGCAGCGCGGTTCCACGATGGGAACCCTGATCGATCCGATGATGACCCATGAGACGAGTGCTACCGGCACCTTGCTCGCCGTCGTCATGGTCACGGTCTACCTCGCGGCCGGCGGCCTGCAACTTTCCCTGACCAGCCTCTACGACAGCTATGGCCTTTGGCCGATCGACCAACTTCTGCCCGTATTCAGCAAGGATGCAGCCGGAATCTTCCTCGGTCTGCTGAACCGCATTGTAATGATGGCGCTGACCCTCGTGTTCCCGCTCGTCATTAGTATGCTCCTGTCCGACATTGTGTTGGCCTTCCTGGCGCGCGCCTCGCCGCACCTGAATGTTTTTGCGCTTTCGCTGGTCGTCAAGACGCTGGTGTTCAGTCTCGTCTTTGTCCTCTATGCGGCTTTCCTGCTCTTCTACATGAACCGCGACCTTGGCTTTTTGCACGAGGCAGGCCGTCAGATAGAAGCGATCGGCTGCCGTAGCTGTCAATGAGAGCGGAAGCTTTATGAGTAATTGCTAATAATAACAGAAGCGCCGGTTGGTCGACCAATAAATACAATTTATCGACGAGGAAAGATTCTGATAATTTGACAAGCGGCTGACCCGTCGATGATCTTACGCGCTCTCGACGTGTCTCTGAACATGCATACGCCTCGGAATCCATGGCTCGCCAAACCACTTCATTGATCTATGAGGATTTGCGATTGGTCGATGCAGACAGGCTGCGCAGACTGGTCAGAATGGGCGCCTATGAAGGGCATACGGGAGGGCTTGCGCGCGGCAAGCTTCAGGCCAATGTTGCGATTGTGCCCCGCAGCTTCGCTGGCGATTTTCATCAGTTTTGCGTCCGCAATCCGAAACCCTGTCCTTTGGTGGGCGTGAGCCGTACCGGCAGCCCATTGCTCCCAGGCCTGGGTGATATCGATATCCGCACCGATGCGCCCCAGTACAACATCTATTGTTTCGGGGAGATGATCTGCCAGACAACGGACATTATCGACCTGTGGCGGGATGACTTCGCCGCTTTCGCGCTCGGCAGTTCGCTTACCGTCGAAGCTGCACTTGCCGAAAAGGGCGTGAAACTCCGTCGCATCGGCTGCGGCAAAGCCTCGCCCAAGTTTCGAACCAGAATCGAGACGTGCCGCGTCGGACCGTTTGGTGGCGAAATGGTTGTCTCGATGCGGCCGGTGAAACGGTGCGACGTCGACAAGGTTCGCGCGCTTACCGCACGCTTCCCGCAAGCCCACGGCTCTCCCATCCATGTCGGAGAGCCCGCGATCATCGGCATAAGCGACTTGATGGCTCCCGACTGGGGCGATGCGGTCGAAATCCTGAAAGGAGAGGTCCCTGTTTTCTGGGCCAGCAGCCTGACCGCCCAGGACGCACTTGCTCGTGCCGAACTCGCGATTTCGATCACAGTGTCGCCCGGACACATGCTGATCACCGACGTGGATGCTCAAGCGCATGCCGGTCCTGTCGATAGTCTGCGAAAGCATGGAATCGCCAATCGGTGGAAATTCGTCAATGAAATCAAAAGCTCGAATATTTGACGGTCCGCCAGCCCATTCACGAAGCTCGAATCGTCTGAAGCAAGAAACAGCGCGGCCGTCGCAATTTCCTCAGGACGCCCCATCCTTCCCCGCGGGATCAGGGATTCGAACATCTGCTTCGCCTCCTCGGTGAGAACCTGGTCCTGCATCGGTGTGGCGATGGGGCCCGGGTGCAGCACGTTCACCCGGATATTCCTGTCCTTCAGCTTGTTGAGCCACCCGCGTGCGAATGCGTGCAACGCCGCCTTGCTCGCCGCATACACGCTATAACCAGGAAAACCTTTGATCGAAGCAACTGATCCGGTCATGAAGATCGACCCGCCATCGTTGAACAGCGGCAAGGCCTTTTGCACCGTAAACAGCGTGCCGCGCGTATTCAGGCCGAAGGTCGCATCGAAATGCTGCTCGGTAATCTCGCCCAGCAGGACCGCCTCACCAGTGCCGGCGCTCGCATACAGGACGTCGATCTTGCCCTTTTCCCGCTTGACTGTATCGAACAGGCGGTCGAGGTCGTCGAGATTGGCCGCATCGCCGCGCACGCCGGTCACGTTCCGGCCAATCAGCCTGATGGCCTCGTCGAGCGCCTCCTGCCTCCGGCCCGTGATGAAAACGAAGGCGCCTTCTTCAACGAACCGCTTGGCGCTCGCCAGCGCCATGCCGCTCGATCCACCCGTGATGACTGCAACCTTATCGTCAAGCTTTCCCATGACTTCTCCTTTCAGGCTCTGCTTTTGGGGAAGAACCCCGAGAGCCTGGAAGTAAGTCTGCCGGGGTCAGCCTTTGAGTGCGGAAAGGCGCACATCGGTGGTGCAAAATCGATCCGGCTGGACGACTGACGCCAGCCGTGACGATCGGTGTCCGCCGTTGGGAATTCGGCCGTGCTTGTCAGCATGGGCTATGATGACCGCCCCGCGCCACCTACATACGAGACGCTGTTCGATGTGTTGGACACAGGCTTTGGAAGGCGCACCTTGCGGTGCGGGATTGCACCATGGTCGACTGGGATGACGTTCGCTACTTTCTTGCCGTCGCACGCGGAGGCTCGGTGCGGGCTGCCGCCGCGCATCTCGGGGTGAATCATTCAACCGTGCTGCGACGCATCGCCCAGCTTGAGGAGCGCCTCGGGGCGCAGATGTTCGAAAAGCTGCCTTCGGGCTACCGGCTGACGGCTGCGGGGGAGGAGGTCCTCGAGCTCGCGAACCAGATGGAAGCGTCGTCGCACCAGCTGGAGACGCGCGTCTTCGGGCGCGACCAGAGCGTGCGCGGGCTTCTGCGGGTGACGCTGGCGCCGCCCCTCGCGACACATCTGCTGATGCCGGACTTCGCCGATTTCGCGCGTCTGCATCCCGACATCGAGATGGAAATTTTGTCGTCCGGTGAGCTGGCAAATCTGACCAACCGGGAGGCCGACGTGGCGATCCGCGTCGTCTACGACCGCAAAACCCTGCCGCTCAATCTTCATGGCATGAAGGGACCGGAGCTGTTCGGCGGCGTCTACATGTCCCGGGATCGACTAGCCGCGTGGCGTGCGGGCGCGCCTGATCCCATCCGGTGGATCGTCATAAGCATTCATGGAATCCCGGACTGGGCCAGCGAGGGTGAGGTTCGCACCACGGGGGTTCCATTCAGGACCACGGACGGCGAGGCGCAGATCGCTGCCGTACGGCAAGGGCTCGGGATGACGACAATGCCATGCTTCGTTGGAGATGCCGACCCCCTACTGGTGAGGGTGCCGGGTACCGACCTGCACATGTACGGAACGGTTTGGCTTCTCACACAGGGCGAGACACGCAAGACGAAGCGCGTGCGGCTCTTCACCGAGTTCGTATCCCGCAGGCTCGCCGCGTACGCGCCGCTTCTCGCGGGGCTGTCCATATCGCGCGACTGACGCGCGGCAGGTCGCCGGCGGACGCGGCCAGGCGGCGCTTCTGAGTTAGTGGTGCAGACGCGACAATTGAAATCCAGGCTTGTGTTCGACGCCAGATAACAGCGATTCCGCCGACCGGAACATCTCTTCGAATTCCAGTTCGTTTTCAAACACCACACCGCCGACGCTGATGGCCAGGACATCCTCGGTTCCTTTCGGCGCGAAATAGGCTTGCGCCACGCGCGCCCGGATACGCTCGCCGATCTCCTTGGCGTCGTCTTCTGTCGCACCGGGCAGAAAGACCCCGAACATGGACGTTCCGATGCGCCCCACCAGATCCTCCTTGCGCACCGATGACTGAATGGTCGAGGCTATGAGCCGCAAGGCTTCGTCACCCCAGCCCAGCCCGAAGCGCAGGTTGATGGACCTGATGTGTTCGGGATGAATGACCAGGAAGGCGCCAGATCTTGGACCGGACGAGTCCTGCCTGGTTGTTCTCCTGTCGACCATCGACGTGAAGACCGTGCGGTTCAGGCAGCCTGTCAGGCTGTCAAAGGTCGCCGACTTGTTGAGTTCTCTTCGATAGTGGCCGAGTTCGATCCGCTGCAGGCCAATGAACAGGAGAAGCGGGCAACCGATGATGACCGGCAACAGGATCGCTGTGACCATGCTGCGGCCGAACGGCGTCAATGCTTCCGAGAACAGAAGCAGATAGTTGAGGCCAATGGAGAGCAGCAAAATTCCCGCCAATCCCAGGGCGGTAAGCCATGCGACCTCTTTCCATTGCTTGGGCGAACTATTCGCCATCGGTGTCATCATTAGTCAATCTCCCGCTTGATCGACTAGCATAGGCCAGGGTGCTGCACATTCAGTTTCGAGGAATCATACAATTTGAGTAATGGCGCAATCGCCTACCATCGGCCCGAAACCTGGCTTCAAAGCAAGGCTGCGCTGGTAACGGTAGCGACACCGAATTGTCGGTTATTGTGGCGGGCCGAATATGCCCATCTCGGCATCCTTGGCCACTGCCTCCGCCTTGCCGTACATCCCACCTGCCAAGGCCGTCGCCCAGCCGTTGGAAACAAGCCAGGCACCGACATCCTGTTTGCCCAGATTGCACGGTGCGGCAATGGCGAAACGATCGATCTCCGGCGGCACGACGCAATTAAGTGCCCGACCGCGCAGCCAGGAATTGAAAGCCGCCCGTGCACGTTGGCCGCAAGGCCAGGCGACGTCCCGAAACGAACAGGCCTTGTCCAGGTCGATGCCCTGGACCCCGCTGATGGCTACCGTGCGCCCCATGGATTCGAAGGTCGCCGAGGAGGTGGCAACCGGTTGGTACAGCAGGACCGCTGTCCAATCCTTTGGCATCCGCATCCCTGCAGGCGAAGCCAGGCCAAGGTCGCCGAGCGGCGGGCGCGGCTCCGCCCGTTCGATTTGCGCCGGGTCAAGCTGTGGCGGCGCGATAAGGTCCTGGGCAATCTTTCGTGCCCGTCCTCGCCATGGCGTATTGGCGACGGTCGCAACCGGTCGCATTGGCTGGTTGTCGTCGATGGATTGACGTGGCGCTGGTACCGGCCGATCGGTGGGAAGCAGATCGGCGGCTCGGATGATCAACAAGACGCCGGTCAGAAGCAGCAGGCTCCCGAGCAACACCACCAAGCGATCGCGCCTCAGCCAGCCCATCAGCTCAAGCAGATCCCAAGGCGTCTTGCCCCTCAGTACCCCGACGTCGATTTGGCGACCAGTTTGAGCGCACCTTTTTGAACCTGATAAAATGGCATGGATCGTTCACTGGAGCCATCCGCCCGAAACCGGAACAAGCCGGTCGATCCGCGAAATCCGCTCCGATTCTCGAGCACCTGCTTGTTGAAGCCGTCGGGCCCGACCGAACTTGCAATCCCCGCTGTCAGGGCGACCATATCATAGGCGTAGGCGACATTGGGGTCGGCAGGATAATTGTAGGTCGTCTTGAAGCGGTCGGCGATTGGACCGGTTTCGCTTGGGTCGAGCGTGGCGATGTAGGATCCTTCAAACAGCGGCTCGATCGGATGCTCCAGCCAGCGGTTGGTTCCAACGACGGCGACTGCTTTTCCAGGAATGCCTTTCGATTTGAGCGCCGCGAGGATCTGCGACGGGCTATCGTCTCCGCTGGCGATGACGATGGCATCTGGAGCCTCGACAAGTGAGCCCATGTCGTTGACTGCTTTTGTGCCGCCGTCACCGGCCGAATACGGAATGGTGACGGCGAGCGTCGCGCCATAGATGCTGAGGCTGTTGGCGACCCGCTTTTCAACCGCGCCGGCATTCGCGCCGGCCGCGACGAGCAGCACGAACTTCTTGCTGCCTTTAGCCGCCAGGCCGGCAGCGCCCGCGGCCGCACTGTCGGCCTCGTTGAGGCGCACTGCATAGACGCCTGGGCCGCCGGCGAAATTGTCGGCCAGCGCCAGCACCGGCGGCCGCTGCGATCCCGAAAGCTTGGCTATGTGCTGAGCGGCAGCAAGCTCGACCGGACCGATGACGATCTTGGTTCCGGTGGTGATCGCCTTCACCGCCAATTCGCTGGCGTGCGCGCTGTCACCCTTGGTGTCCTCGACCGTAACCGTGAGCAGTGCATTGCCAAGATCGGCCATCGCGAGCTTGGTTGCATCGAGCATCTTCCTGCCGTTTTCGCCGGCGGCTCCAGGGGCCGACAAAGGCAGCAGCATCGTGACCTTCGTCGACCCGGTGCCAAGCGATTGCGTGGCCTGGGCCGGGCTGGCAGCAGCGCCGGCGGCCGGCGCTCCAGGTGCGGCGATCGCCGCCGGATCGAGGGCGTCCGAGACGCTGCCTTTCGACTGGCAGCCTGACACCATCACCGCAAACGCGAACGCCCACGTCCACGAAGTGTGGCCCTGCCAGCCAGATACCATAATGCCTCCCCATATCCCGCCGGGTGTTTGTTCCGGTCTCATCCCATTCATCTTACGGCAGACTTGCCTCGCCGTCTTTGTATTTGCCGGACCGTGGTTTAGAGCAATTCCAGGAAAAGTGCGAAGCGGTTTTCCGTCCGGAATTGCGTAAAAACAAGGAGGTAGAGCAGTTCGCCGTTTCCACGAAACGGCGACTGCTCTAACCATCGAAGAGTCTTGCCCGGAGCGCCTTGATCACCCTGGCTTGACCGGCGCTTCGATAGTCGGCGCATTTCATGTATCGCGGCCCGGGCACGAACAGCCGGCGCACGCAAATCCGCTTCCCCTGGGCAGGGGCGCCGTCATCTCCTGCTGCCGGGAATGCGGAAAAGCCGAACGTCGCCACCGGTAGCGGACCGGCAACGGTGACGCCTTCCCTCGCCAGGATTGCACGCGCACGCCGGCAGTAGCGGACCGAAAGTTCGGAGAACCGGGTTTCACCGTGCCCGGCGCGATATTTCATGACGGTGGTGCAGAGATCGCCTGCGGCAAGGCTGTTTGCCTGCGCCAGGTATCTGACGCCGAGCGCGATGTTGGTTGCAGGCGCGCCAAGCTCGTCGAGCGAACCGCGAAAGCCGAGCATTCGCGCCGTCCCCGGCATCACCTGCATCAAGCCGACTTCGCCATCGGCGCCGTGCACATCGGCATCGAAACTGCTTTCGATCTCCATCACCGCGTGCGCCAGCACTGGCTCCAGGCCGTAGAGCGATGCCTGGCATGTTGCGAAAGCCTTGAATGTCTCGCGCGTCCATTCCGGGGCGGCGTCACAGCGGGCTTGCCGCGTCAACGCGGACGGTTGTGGTCTTTCCAGGCCAGGTCGTTCCAGCCAGTTCGCGCGGGCTTGCGGGGCAAGCTGGCCAAAGCCGGTCAATGCGATCGCTCCTGCGATCGCCCTCGTCAATCGTGCGCCGACCATCGGGTCAGCCAACCGGCACGGCCAGATCCCTTCCGGTCAGTTCATGTACTCGACCATGCGGTCGTGGAAGCACTCGCACTTGTTGAGGGTGTCTTCGTCCTTGTAGTTCGTCTTGAGATAGCCATAGGCCATGCCGCAGGCGACCTTGGCTTCCGACGCCCAGACGAAGGCGGGGCGCGAAGAGTTGATCCATTCCGAGCTATTGGCGACGGCCACCGACTCGTCCATCAGCTTCACCACCTCGGACTTGAGATCGACGATGTTGTCGTTCAGCACCAGGTTCGACGTGCCGACCGTTCGGCAATAGTCGGCCACCGGCCCTTCGATGATGTCGGCGGCGTAACCCGTCGATCCGACTGCCAGCAACAGCGTCGCAGCGGAAACCAGCAGTCTTGCAGAACGTTTCATGATGAACTCCCCTCAATATTAGCAATGTATAACATGGTCGCGTGGCCACGCGCCATACCGTTAAACCTGGTTTGCAGTGGTTGTGTGCTGGGTTACGCCATCGTCGTAGAGAAGCGTGATCGTGTTGGCCGCAGGGTGGTTCTGCAGCGTTGCGACATCGACGAAATTGGCGCCGCCGGTGGTGCCGTTGGCGTCAACGCTGAGCGTGCCCGTCGCCGCATCGTAGTTGACGAAGTCACCGACATTGGCGCCGCCAGGTGCGGTGTCGAACAGAGACGTCAGGTCGATCTTGTCGCCCTCGCCGCCATTGAAGTCGGTGATAAGATCCTTGATGTTCAGTTCTAGGTGGTCGAGCTTGAACGTGTCGGCACCAGTGCTGCCGGTCATCGTATCTGCTCCTGCGCCGCCTACGAGGAGGTCGTTGCCGGCCCCACCATTGAGTGTGTCGCTGCCTGTACCGCCGACGAGCGTGTCGTTACCGCCGCCACCGTTCAAAATGTCGGTCCCGGCTCCTCCATACAGGAGATTCGCAAAACCGTCGCCCGTTATTGTGTCGCCGTAAGCAGACCCGACAATATCAGGCATGGCCACTGTCGACGTGTAGATATGCGATGCGCCTGCAGCGTCTGCCGAGTGATCCTGAAGTCCGGTCCCACTCAGCGTGACGCCGATCGCACTTGTCGCCGTGTCACCATCTCCATCCACGATCTGGATCGGCAGGTTGAAGGTGACGGGATCGGTGGTCTGAACGGCTGCGCCGAATCCGGTAATGGCGAAGTCGTTGCCGCTGTTGTCAGTCGGAGATGAGTTCAACAGCTCCAGGCTGTTGTAACCATCGGCGGTGAACGTAGCGACGGAAACGTGCGTATCAAGCACGCCCGTTATCTGGGCGGCATATTTGCCGTCGCCCAAATCGACGAATTGAACCGTATAACTTCTGTCCGTCAGCCCCCCCAGGCTGCCTATTGTATATGGCGTTGCCGTGATGCCAATGTCCGCGAACGCGACGACCTGCGTTTCACCGTCATAGGTTATGGCGACTGACGAGATCGAATCGTGATGGCCATCGCCAACTATCTTGTTGCCGTCTGTGGCGGTGGTAGTGTTGTCGTCGAACGCGGTAATTTTAAGGACGGTATCGCTGGTTCCATCGCCAAACGTGAATGCGGCGCCATTGGCCACATAGTGGCTGTCGAATACGTGATCACGATTAGCGACAGTACCGTAACCGCCAGCCCCCATTGAGTTGCCCGTCAAATCCTGGACAAAGTCGACCCGGACGCCTTCGCCCGCTCCGATATTCTGTCCGCCATTGCCGCCGCCGGCACCAAAGGAATTCGCGTTCCCGTTAATGGTCGTTGCAGTGCCGAAGGGCGTGAAGAGCACGTCCCTCGAATCGTCGTTCACAGGGGTACCGGAGTTTTTCTGGCCGTTGGGCACGAAGCCGGCCCAAGCGCCGTTGCCGCCATCGAAATCATACGACCCGCCGGTGAAACTCACTTGCGCTAGGCTGTCTACCGTTCCGTCCATGTCCACGGAATAAGTTGGATTGGCGCTTTGGGGGTCGAGCGTGACCGTGAAAACCGTCGCGCCATTGGCAATACCATATAAGGTGTGACCGTCCGCCGACAGGTCGTAGATGATATGCGCGCCGCCCGACGTCAGCCCGCTGTCCGCGTTGTCGAGAGACGCCGCGAACTTCACCGTGCCGGCGCCGTCCGCCCCGTAGTTGTTTGATAGCGTGTGGTCTTCGTCCAAGGCGAATATGACCTGGTTCCCTGCTCCATTCGACAGCACCGCATATTCCGGCGTGACCGCCGTCGGCACGTCGTCGACGATGCGGACCGACAGTGTGCCGGGAGCCGAGACATCGCCATCGGTGTCGGTGACCGTCACCGTCATGTTGTCGAAGATGGAATCGGTGCCGGCTGCGGGATGGGTCTCGTTGTCGAGAAGCGTGTAGGTGTAGCTGACCTGTCCGGTACCGGCATTGAAGCCGTTGATGGTCAGGGTGTTGCCGTCGGGGGTCGTGACGTTGACCGGGACCGAGGCGCTGTTGGTGAGGGCCGCCGCCGAGATCGCGGTGCCGTTGATGGTCAGCGTCGCAATGCCGTCGGGCGAGGTGATGGTGAAGGTGCCGGTGTTGTGCTCCGACGGATCGCCGTCGGCGCCGGCTGCAGCCAGTTCGCCCGAGCCTTCCGAGCCGGAGCTTGCCGGCAGGCCCTTCTCGTTGACGGTGGTGTCGCCGCCGCTGCCCTGCGGCGTCAGGTCGCCCACGGTGGGCGTTCCATCGCCGATCGAGATGGTCAGCGTGGTGTGCGAGGTGTCGCCGTCGCCGTCCTTTAGGGTGT
>NZ_JBSKBR010000019.1:0-96975 GCF_053714315.1 Mesorhizobium sp. PL10
AGCAGCAATCGCCTGCTTTCAACGCTCAACGCTACCTGGTCAGCAACTGCGCAACAGGCCCCCTGTGGGAGAAGGTGGATCGGCGCGCAACGCCGAGACGGTTGAGGGGTACGCGAAGGAGCGCCGTCCTTGCAAGCTGGAACACCCCTCATCCGACCGAGCTTCGCTCGGCCACCTTCTCTCGCAAGGGGAGAAGGGAAGTCCGGCCCCGTCAAAACCGCTCCAGCTTCGCCCGCACCTTCTCCAGAAACGCCGCCCGGCTCTTCGGCGTCGAGGCGTCCATCAGGTAATGCGCCAGGAAGAACGTCCGGCAACGCGTCGCGCAAAGCGCCCGCATGCCGCGCAAAAGCGTCTTGCGGCCGGGCTGGCCGACCACGACGCTCCACCAGGTCGGCGCGCCGCAGGTGGTGATGACGCCGACCTTGGTGACGTGCCTCATCAGCGACTGAATCCGCCCCTTGCCCGCCGGCAGCTTGAAAGCGACGTCGGTCGCCCACACCCGGTCGAGCCAGCCCTTCAGCATCGCCGGCAGTCCGTACCACCAGGTCGGGTAGATGAAGAGGATCGCCTCAGCCCAGGTGAGATGCTCGAAATGTGGTTTCAGCACCGGATCGTCCGGCGCGCGGTCGTTGTAGGCGCGCCGCTCTGCAGTGCCCATCACCGGGTCGAATTGTTCGGCATAGAGGTCAAGCAGCCGCACCTCCCAGCCCCGCGCCTGCAGCACGTCGACGGCGGTATCTCTGATCGCGGCGCAAAAACTTTCGGGCACCGGATGGCAATAGACCACCAGCACGCGCATCAGAATTCATCCATCCCGGACGCAACCTTGGCAATGAAAGCCCGGCGCGTTTGGTCAGTCGACAGGTTCATCGAATAATGCGCGAGGTAGGATACCGAGGCGCCGGGCTTGATCGTCGCGCGCAGCATGCGCTTGACCAGCCGGCGCGGTGGATCGCCCATTAGCATGGCGCGGAACCGGCTGCCGCCATAGGTGGTGATCGCTGCGAGCTTGCCGATGTTGTGCAAGGACGGCTGCGCCTTGCCGGCGACCAGCTTGAACGACACGCCGGGCAGGAAGACGCGGTCAAAAAAGCCTTTCAGGATGGCCGGAAAGCCGTAATTCCAGACGGGGTAGGACAGCACCAGCGCCTCGGCCCGCAGCAGCCGCTCGACATAGGGTGCGGCCGGATCCGCGGGGCTGCGTTGATTGTGATAATCCAGCCTCTCCCCGCGCGTCAGCCTGGGATCGAAATCCTCGGCATAGAGATCGCAATTATCGACCGCATGGCCCGCCGCCGTCAGCCGCTCGACGATCGTGCGGTGCAGGCCGGCATTGAAGCTGGTCTCCACCGGATGCGCATAGAGGACGAGGACTTTCATTACCCTGCCCTTTGCGGTCCCTTGAACAGGAACGTCCGGCCCGAGCGATAATCGTAATCCGGATTTTCCCAGGCGATCATCTTGCCGGGATTGAGCAGGCCTTGCGGATCGGTCTCGCGCTTGAAGGCCAGCTGGATTTCGTCGGTCTGCTTCATGCCGCCCTCTTCCAGCGTGTAGCGGTGCGGGTTGAAGATCCAGCAGCCATTGTCCTCATGGATGCGGATGATCTCGTCGAGCCGCTCTTCCGTAGTGTAGCGCACCAACGGCAGGCCGGCGGCGCCGATCGCGCCGTCGAAGCGGATGAATTCGAGATGCGCGGGCACCTCGTCGCCGAAGCGGTCGACCATCGCCTTGACGTGCGCGAGATGGTCCGGTGACGGATAGCGTGCCTGCAGATAGGTGATCGTCGGATCGACCCTGATGGCGCGCAGCGTCGTGTGGTTCCACGTCAGTTCATAGGCCGGCGGTAACCCCTTGAGGTCGGCCTCCTGGTCGGCGCGGAAGACGATCTCGCCCTTGCCGCTGCGGACGAAGGCCACAAAAGCGTCCATGGCGTGCGACGCGATCATGCACACCACGATGCTCTGCTCGCGCCGGAAGAATTTCTGGTGCCGCTTGAAATAGTCGTAAGGGACGGGTGCGGCGATCGGCGTGATCAGCTTCGCCAGTATGCCGTCCTGAACGGCAAGGTCGTTGCCGAAGCCGGCCGCGTCCATGAAATCGTCGAAACCGACGATGACATCGATCCAGTCGTAAGAGGCCGTCAGCGGCATCTCGACCTCGGTGATGATGCCGTTGGTGCCATAAGCGTGCATGACCTTGAGCACCTCCTCGCCGGTGAGATCCATCACGCGCGGCTCGGCCTCCATCGTGACCGTGCGCAGCCTGATGACGTTGCCAAGATCGCGCAACCCGCCCCAGCGGATCGAGCCGACACCGCCGGAGCCGCCGGCGACGAAGCCGCCGATAGAGGCCGTGTTGTAGGTGGAGGGCGACATGCGTAGTTCCTGTCTGGAATGCGCGCGCGTAGCGCGATCGATGTCGGCCAGAACCGCGCCCGGTCCGGTCACCACGCGCCCCGGCGCGATCGCCTTCACTTCGTTCATTTCTGCAAGGTTGAGCACCACGCCACCCGATAGCGGCATCGCCTGGCCGTAATTGCCGGTGCCGCTGCCGCGCGGTGTCACCGGGATGCCATGGCGGTGGCAGGCGGCGAGTACGCGGATCAGTTCAGCCTCGTTCTTCGGCGTCACGATCAGGTCGCCGGTAACATGGTCGAGCTGTTGTTTCAGCACCGGGCTATACCAGTAGAAATCGCGGCTCTTCTGCTGGACGATGGCCGGATTGTCGTCGAGCTTTATCCCATCGAGATCGCGTTTAAGCGCCGAAACATCCATTAGTCCACCATCAGTTCGTCGAGTTCGGCATAGTCGGGCAATTGCCGGTCGATCGCGCGGCCCGCGCGCATGACGATGCGATCCGATTCGGGCCGCGACAGCAATTCCGTCCAGCTCCGGCCTTTGAACACGATGAAGTCTGCGCTGCCGCCAGCGGCCAGCGTGCCGACACCATCGAGCCGCATCACCTTGGCTGGCGTCGCCGCCACCGCTTGCGGCCAGTCGCCGACCGGATGGTCGAAATGCAGAATGCGCGTCGCCATGCGGTAGACCTCCAGCATGTCGAGATCGCCATAGGCATAGAACGGGTCGCGGGTGTTGTCGGAAGCAATTGCGACCGGAATGCCCCTCGCCTTCATCTCGTGCAGCAGCGTCACGCCGCGCCAGCGTGGCGTGGTCTGGTCGGCACGCCGGTCCTGCAGATAGAGATTGCACATTGGCAGCGACACCACCGCCAGCCCGGCCTTGGCCACCTTGTCGAGTGTGTCCAGCACGTCGAGATCCGGCTGACGCGCCAGCGAGCAGCAATGTCCGACCAGGATATTGCCCTCAAAGCTGTTCCAGAGGGCAGCCTCGGCGATCTTCTTCAGCGAGATAGCCGCGACATCGTCGGTCTCGTCGGCATGGAAATCGAGATCGAGCCCGTGCTTGATCGCCTCGGCGAACACCTTGTCGAGAAGCTCCTCGAGGTCAGGCACCATATAGGTGACGACGCCGAGCACGCCCTTTGCCGCGGCCACGCGCTTGGCCAGCCTCTCGAACCATATTGTGTCGCGCACGCCCTCGATGCCGAGCAGGCAGGCCGCCTGCAATTCGATGCGGCCGCGCCATTTGTCTCGCATCGCCTCGAACACCGGCCAGGAGATCTCCTCCTGCGGCGGCACGCTGTCGAGATGCGTGCGCAAGGCCCTGGTGCCGTGCGCATAGGCCGAGCGCAGCGAGAAATCCATGCGCCGCGCCACGTCCTCGGCGCTCCAGCGCACAGCGCGGTCGGCGCCGGTGGCGTTGAGCGCACCCATGAACGTGCCGTCTGGATTGGGTTTTCTGGGCCAGATATGGCCCTTGTCGATATGGGTGTGGCAATCGACGAAACACGGCAGCACGATGCGGCCGGCAAGGTCGATGGCGTCGGCTGGCGTTTTTGATTTCCTATGCGCGACGATGTCCAAGATCTTGCCATCGGCAACAGAGATGTCGGCCAATGCGAAGCCGTCGCTGTCATAAGCCTCGGCAAGGCTAGGCGTCAGCGACCGGTGAAGGCGAACGTTGGCCAGGACGTAAGAACCGTCCTGCGGAATGCTGATGGCTGACGTCACCCTACCGCTCCTGCTTCAGCGCGCTCTCGTGCCAGCGGCGCAGGATGAGATGCGACACCAGCGACAACACCAGGAAGATCAATATGCCGGTGAGCGAGATCAGGATCAGCGCAGCAAACAGCCGCGGCGCGTTGAGGCGGTAGCCGGCCTCGATGATGCGTGACGCCAACCCCGACGATTGCCCCTGCGCGCCGGCGACGAACTCGGCCACCACGGCGCCGATCAGCGACAGGCCGCCGGCGATTTTCAGCCCGCCGAGGAAATACGGCATCGCCGCCGGCAGCCTGAGATAGCGCAATTGCTGCCAGCGCGTCGCGCCATTGAGCTTGAACATATCGCGCAGATTGCGGTCGACGGAGTTGAGGCCGAGCGTGGTGTTGGACAGGATCGGGAAGAAGGCGACGATCCAGGCGCACAGCAGCAGCTTCACCGTCTGGTTGTTCACATAGATGTTGATCAGCGGAAAGATCGCGACGATCGGCGTCACTTGCAGCACGATGGCGAAGGGGAAGAACGACATCTCCACCCATTTCGATTGCGCAAACAGCACCGCCAGTCCGACACCGCCGATTACCGCCAGAAGCAGGCTGAGGAAGGTGATCCTGAGCGTCACCAGCAACGAGGAGAACAAGAGCCCGGAATCGTCATAAAGCGTCTGCAGCACCACGCCCGGGCGCGGCAGGATGTATTTTGGAATCTCGTTCCAGACGCACACCCGGTCCCATAGCCAGATCGCCAGGATCATGATCGCCAGCGGCAAGACCCATCGGCCGATCCGCTCCAGCCGCTCCTGGCGCACGCGGCCGGCTTCCTCGGGATCAAGGGTCAGCACGGGTTGCTCAATGGCCGTCATGATGCGGTCCGACTGATGTGTTGATGGCATTGACCAGAATATCCGAGGCCTGGCGGCAGAGCGCGGCACAATCGGGCGAGGTGCGGAACACCTCGTCGCGTGGATAGGCGGCATCAATCGCCAACTCGGCATGGACGCGGCCCGGCCGTGCCGCCATGACGACGACGCGGTTGGACAAGAACACGCTTTCGAAGACGCTGTGGGTGACGAAGACGACGGTGAAGCGTTCGTCCTGCCACAGCTCCAGCAGATCGTTGTTGAGCTTGAAGCGGGTGATCTCGTCGAGTGCGGCGAACGGCTCGTCCATCAGCAGGATGCGCGGTTTGGTCACCATGGCGCGCGCGATCGAGACGCGCATCTTCATGCCGCCCGAAAGTTCGCGCGGCACGGCGTTCTCGAAGCCGGTCAGGTGTACCCGCGCCAGCATCTCCGTCACCGCCGACGCCGCCTTGGCGCGCGAAATGCCTTTCAGCCTGAGCGGCAACCAGACATTGTCGAAGACATTGGCCCAGGGCAGCAGCGTCGGCTCCTGGAAGACGAAGCCGATGTTCGAGCGGTCGATGGAGCCACGCCAGTCGAGCACGCCTGAGGTCGGCGTCGACAGGCCGGCGATCAGACGCAAGGCCGTCGACTTGCCACAGCCGGACGGCCCGAGCAGGCTGAGAAAATCGCCCTCGCGAATGGCAAGATCGACATCGCTCAGCGCCGTGACGCCGTTGGAGAAGACCTTGCCGACATTGCGCAGCGCCAGCAGCATCGGGCTTCCACCCGATGCCGTCATGGGCGCCTGCGCCATTGTCTCCAGTCTCACGATTACTTCTTCAGCTCGAGCCCGACGCCTTTGTTGACGAAGGCCAGCGTATAGGCCTTCTTGATGTCGATGCCGGGCTGCGCGACCTTGGCCTTGACCATCTTGTCATAGAAGCTCTGGATGCGTGCGTCGGTCATGGCGCCGATGCCGAGTTTTTCCGAATCGCCGGAATCGACCACGCCGAACTTCTTCAGCTGTTCGATCGAGAAGGCGATCTGCTCATCCGTCATGTCAGGATTGTCCTTCTTGATCATGTCGTTGGCAGCCTTGTTGTCGCCGTAGAGGTAATTGTACCAGCCCTTGGCTGAGCCATCGACGAAGCACTGGACGACCTCAGGCCGCTTGTCGATCGTGTCCTGCATGACCTCGACCGTGGTCGCATAGGTCTCCCAGCCATAGTCGGCGAGCAGGAACTGGTTGGGCAGGAAGCCGCCGGCTTTCTGCACCGCGAACGGCTCCGAGGTAACATAGCCCTGCTGGATCGACTTCTTGTTGGCGATGAAGGGCGCCGGATTGAAGGTGTAGGGCACGCGCTTGGCGGCATCGAAGCCGAGCTCGGTCACCATCCACTGGAAGAAGGTCTGCGCGCCTTCGTCGCCCAGGATGTACTGGTCGGCGTTCTTCAGATCTTCCCACTTGTCCAGCCCCTGCCCCGGCTGGGACATGATGACCTGCGGGTCCTTCTGGAAATCGGCCGCGACGACGCGCATCGGAATGCCCTGCTGGACGGCGTCGAAGGCCGACAGAAGGTTGCCGCCCATATAGAAATCGAGCTTGCCGGCCAGCAGCAGCGGCCGACCGCTGACCTGCGGACCGCCCTGCGAAATCGTCACATCGAGACCGCATGCGGCATAGGTGCCGTCGGCGACAGCCTGATAGTAACCGCCATGCTCGGGCTCGGCCAGCCAATTGGTGCCGAAGGTAACTTTCTCGTTCGCCGCCGCACCCAGCGTGCTGGCTCCAAGCAGCGCGAGCGCGCCAGCCAAAATCTTCTGTCTTCCGTACATCGACACCACCCTTTGTTGGCTCCGGAGCGTCACGCGCCGGGCTCGACACCATTGGTCCAAGAAGCAAAACACATGCCACCGCCCGGACCGCCTGCTCTACGCGGCAGTCATTGCCAAGACCGGACGGGTCATGCTGTGTGGGAGGCATCGTGCCTATTTTTTGGACGCCTGTCCACAATCGCCCCTGTGCCATGCACCGCATCTTGAGGGACTTGCTTTCCAGCCCTAGGCTTGGCCGCAAACCGGAGATTGCCATGTTCAGATTCCTCACCCCGAAGTCGATCAAGCCGCCTTTTGCCCGCTACAGCCACGGCGTCGAAGTGCCTCCCGGCAAGCGGCTGGTGCTGTGCTCCGGTCAGGTCGCCATCACCGCGGATGGCCAGATCCCGGAGGACGCCGGGGCGCAGGCCGAATTGTGCTTTCAGAACATTGCAGCGATCCTCGGCGAGGCCGGCCTGGGGCTAGGCGATATCGTGCGCATCAACGCCTATGTCACCGACCGTGCGCATCTGCGACCCTATATGGATGTCCGCGACCGGCTATTCGCCAACCCCGCGCCCGCCTCGACACTGATGATCGTGTCGGGCTTCGCGCGGCCGGAATTCAAGGTCGAGGTCGAGGCAATCGCCGCTGGGTGAGGAGTGGTCCGCGAAGCGGATGGAAAGCCATAGAATTGGCTTTCCAAGCGACGAACGCCCGAAGCCATAGCGGGGAGCCGGGTCGACAATTTCGGGTTCCAGCCCTAAGGCTGGCTCGGCTATCAAAGAGGCATGACATGACCGTTGCAAACAGACGCGTGTGGTGGGGCGACTACCGGACCACCGAATATGCCGCGATCGATCCAGAGGCGACTGTTGCCGTTCTGCCGGTGGCGGCGATCGAGCAGCACGGCCCGCATCTTCCGGTTTCGACCGACACCTCGATCATGAACGGCATGTTGGAGACGGTCATTGCCCGCCTGCCAACCGATCTCGACATCCGCATCCTGCCAGTCCAGGCGGTCGGCAAGTCGAACGAGCATTTGCACGCGCCGGGCACGCTGACCTTGCCGGCGACGACCCTGGTCGATGCCTGGACCGAGCTTGGCCTGTCAGTCGCCCGCGCCGGGGTGAGAAAACTGATCGTCGTCAACTCGCATGGCGGCAATGAAGAGATCATGGGCATCGTCACGCGCGAACTGCGCGTGCGTGAAAGGATGCTGGCGGTGAAGACCAGCTGGCAGCGCTTCGGTCGCCCTGCCGGCATGTACACCGAGTTGGAAGATCGTCACGGCATTCATGGCGGCGATGTCGAGACCTCGTTGATGCTGCATTTCCGCCCCGACCTCGTCGACATGGGCAAGGCCGATAATTTCGTCTCCAAGGTCGCACGCGCCGAGACCGAATTTGCGCTGCTGCGCCACACCGGAACGCACGCCTTCGCCTGGATCGCCAGCGACCTTAACCCCAACGGCGTCGTCGGCGACGCCAGCATTGCCACGGCGGAAAAAGGCCGGCTGACCGCGGAGTATCAGGCCGACGGTTTCATCAGCCTGCTCAGGGATGTGCGCAAGGCCAAGCTTGCCGACTGGCTGGCGTAGAAGGCTTGGCGCTCAGCCGTCGATCTTGAGAACGAAAGGCGTGCCTTCAAAAGCATCGGCCCCGCGCCCGATCGCCTCGATCGCCTCGATCATGCGGCCATCGCGGCCAAGCAGAGTGTCCGCGACGGCGATCAGCCGCGGGTTGGGCGTCGCCGAGGGCGAAAGCTTCCGCAATGTCTGCGCCAGCTCCAACTCGTCGCGCTTCGGAGCGAGCGCCGCCGCAATGATGTAGGCCGAGGCGGTCGAGCGGCTGACGCCGGCATAGCAATGCACGACCATCGGCTTCGCGCGATCCCATTTGCGGGCGAAGTCGAGCAGATTACGCACATGGTCTTCGCCCGGCATGGTCATGCCGTCCTGCGCCACCGCAATATCGTGCATGACCAGATGCAGGTGGTTCTCCCTGGCGATCGAGGCCGGCCGTGTCACCTCGGTGCCGGCAGCAAGCAGCGACACCACGCGCTCGGCGCCGCTTCTGGCCACCGTATCCTCGAGCTTTGCCAGCGAACAGACATGGATCATCGCGCAATCTCCCTGGCGCCATCGTCGCGCCGTGCGTGCCAGTCGGCAAGCGCCGATTCGAGCCGCCGCCATTCCTCATCGGACCCCGGCAGTCCGGCACGCAGTACCTGCGGCCGGTCGGCAAAATGCCGAAGCAGGATGCCGTGCTCACCGAGCGCCGAAAACAGCCCGACGGCGTCCGGCATTTGAAGATAGCGAAACAGCGTCGTGCCACCGGTAACAGCGACACCGAAGCGTGCAAACAGCTCATCGAGCCGCCAGGCATCCGCAGCCAGCCGGCGCCGCATGTCGGCCTGCCAGCCGCTGTCCGCAAGCGCGCGGATACCATACTCCAGTGCCGGGCCGGCGACGGCCCAGGGGCCGAATTGCGTTTCAAGCCTTTCGACCGTCAACGCATCGGCAAGCGCAAAGCCGAGCCGCAGGCCGGCCAGGCCAAAGAACTTGCCGAAGGAACGCAGCACGACGATACCGTCCTGCCCGACATCGCCGGCGAGGCTTTCCGCATCCGGGCCGACATCCATGAAGGCCTCGTCGACGACCAGTAGTCCGCCTCTGGCGCGCAATTCCGCGGCAAGCCGCAGCAGACTTTCCCGCGGCACAACGCGCCCGTCCGGGTTGTTTGGATTGACGACGATGGCGAGGTCGGCCGCAGCGAGCGCCTTGACATCGTCGACCTCCGCGACGGCATGGCCGGCAATCGCAGCGGCCCTGGCGTGCTCGGCATAGGTCGGCCCCAACACCAGCGCCCGGCCGGGGCCCACCAGCGAAGCGACGCGCGGCAGCAGGATCTGCGTGCCCGGGGCGGATGCCACATGAGCTGCCGAAGGCGCGCCATAGGCGCCTGCCGCGATCCTGGCCAGCTCACGCAGACGCGCCGCTTCCGGCAATCGTGACAGAGCGGTGGCGGGCAGCTCGAAAAGCGGGTAGGAGTGCGGATTGATACCCGTCGAGAGATCGACGAAAGGCTGTGGCGCGTGGGGGAAGAGCGCGCTCGCCCGGCCAAGGGATCCACCGTGATCCACCGCAGCAATCGCTCCATCAGAAAGCTTCATGTCGGTCCTGATCGCTTTCCTGTCGCTGGCCATCGAACGCATCCTGGGTTACCCGGACTGGTTGTTCCGTGCCGTTGGCCATCCCGTCACCTGGTTCGGCAGGCTGATATCCTTTCTCGACCTCAGGCTCAACCGCGCCACTGATTCCGACGCCTTGCGTCGCCGCCGCGGCGTACACGCGCTGCTGGTCATTGTGCTGGTGCCGGCGGTGATTGCCTTCATCGTACAAATCCTGCTCTGGCAGCTCTTTCCTGCCGGCATGATCGTCACGGCGATCCTGGCATCGTCGCTGCTGTCGCAGAAGAGCCTTACCAAACATGTCGAGGCCGTGGCCGATGCGCTGGACACTGGTGGACTGGCGCTCGGGCGCATTGCGGTTGCGCGCATCGTCGGCCGCGATCCCGAAAAGCTCGATCACGCCGGCGTCAGCCGCGCCGCGATCGAAAGCCTGGCAGAGAATTTTTCCGATGGCATCGTCGCACCCGCCTTCTGGACCGGCGTTTGCGGGCTGGCCGGCGGCGTCGCCTACAAGGCCGCCAACACCGCCGATTCGATGATCGGCCACCGCACCCCGCGCCACGAGGCCTTCGGCCGGGCGGCAGCACTTTTCGACGACTGGATCAACCTGCCGGCCTCCCGGCTGACCGCGCTGCTCATCATTGGCGCCGCCTTTCTTGTCAGCGGCGCCGATCCTCGCAACGCATGGGATGCGGTGCGGCGCGACGCCAAAAAGCATCGCTCGCCCAATGCCGGCTGGCCAGAGGCCGCTATGGCCGGCGCCCTCGGCCTGGCGCTCGCCGGCCCGCGCAGCTATGGCGGCGTTGTCGTCGACGATGCGTTCATGGGCGAAGGCGGCCGGCGCGAGGCCGAGAGCCTGGACATCAGGCGGGCACTGAAACTCTACCAGGTCGCAGATTATCTGCTGATTGGGTTGTTCGGATTGCTCTCGGCGGTGCTGATCGCGGTGACGTTCTGAGCGGTTCTTACCCTCGCCCTGTGGGGAGGGTCGTTCCGCATAGCGGATCGGGTGGGGGTAGGCTTGGCCAACTCGCGAAAGGGAAACCGGAACCCAAGACCAAGAAATAGAAATCGCCGTGCCATAAAAAGGCATGGTTATTTCGGAGACAAAAATGAGCGTCGTGAGCGGTGTAGTGCTTTGTACGTCCTCTGCTGAAGACTGTTCGAACCCGAACGGTCAGCCCGTTCTCTTCGAGCGAGTACAGGAATGGCTAGCGACCCACGGCGGCCCCTTCCAACAACTTAGAAGCGTCGAGGACAGCTTCGGCGGCGGCAAACATCCGCAAATGTTTGTGGCCGGCGGAGGTTTTAATCATTTTCCTGAAGACGATTTTGCGGCCTACGTGCTGTCGTTGCCTTGGCAAAATCCGGAAAACGTTGTTCTGGTGATCGACCCCGAAGAAGGAGCTACCCGCATCTTCAGGCCCCCTCTGTTGGCAGGTAGCTCGTAGCCCTACTTGTCAAATATATAGTTCCCCCGCACCGGGGAGGGTAAGAGCCCCTTAGAACTCAATCCCCTGCTGCGCTTTCACACCCGCCGAAAAATGGTGCTTGGTCACGCCCATTTCGGTGACGAGGTCCGCCGCCTCGACCAGTGCCGGCTTGGCGTTGCGGCCGGTGACGACGACATGCAGGCCTTCGCGCCGCGCCTTCAACGCCGCCACCACCCTGTCGAGGTCGAGATAGTCGTAGCGCAGCGCAATGTTCAGTTCGTCGAGCACGACAAGGCTGATCGAGGGATCGGCGATCAGCTCCAGCGCCTTGGCCCAGGCGGCTTCGGCAGCCGCGATGTCGCGCTTCAGATCCTGCGTTTCCCAAGTGAACCCCTCGCCCATCGTGTGCCAGACGACGCGGTCGCCGAACGCGGCAAAGGCATCCTTTTCGCCGGTGTGCCATTTGCCCTTGATGAACTGGACGACGCCGACACGCCTGCCGTAGCCGAGCATGCGCAACGCGAGGCCGAAGGCGGCCGTGGTCTTGCCCTTGCCGGGTCCGGTGTTGACGATCAGCAGCCCCTTCTCGACCGTCTTTTCCGCAACCTCGGCATCCTGCACCGCCTTGCGCTTGGCCATCTTGGCGCGATGGCGTTCTTCGTCTCTTGCGTCGATATCGGTCATTATTTCACCTTGAGCGGCAGCCCGGCCACCATCAATAGCACCGTATCGGCAATCGCCGCGACCTGCTGGTTGAGCCGGCCGGCAGCGTCGCGGAAACGGCGCGCGAGCGCATTGTCGGGCACGATGCCTTGCCCGACTTCGTTGGAGACCACGAACCACGGTCCGCGCGGCCGCGCCAGCACATCGGCCAGCCGCCGGCATTCTGCATCAAGATCATGGTCGGAAAGCATATGGTTGGTCAGCCACAGCGTCAGGCAGTCGACCAGCACCGGCTGGTTGTCAGGCAAGACCTCAAGCGCGCCGGCAAGATCGAGCGGCGCATCGATAGTCGTCCAGCCTTCGCCGCGCCGCGACCGATGCTGCGCGATGCGCGCGCGCATCTCGTCATCATAGGCTTCCGCGGTGGCGATATAGGTCCATGGCCGCGGCAACGCCGTCGCCAGGGTTTCGGCGTGCGCGCTCTTGCCGGAGCGCGCGCCGCCGATGATGAAGGTCAAACTGCGATCAGGCAAAGCTGTCGCGCGGGCTGGTCGCGGTGCCGGTGAAGCGCCCGCGTACCACGCCGACAACGGCACCAAGCACAAGCCAGAACACCAGATTGGTCACCGTCACCGCCACCACGAACTGATGGTGCAGGCCTTCCGGGATCGGCGTCTCGAAACTGTCGGGCTGTGGCGCGCCGACAATATGCGGGGCGACAATCAGGACGACGGCAAGGACGGTCAGCGGCGCCGAGGTGCGGAAGGCGATCAAGGCAAGGCCAATGGCGGTCGCCGCCACCGTTGACCACCACCAGATCTGGCGCGGCATGAGATCGGCCGCCGGCATTGCCGGCAGTTCCGGCGGCAGGCCGAGGCCCGGCGCCAGCGTGAACACGGCAAAGCCGGCCAGACCCCAGAATACGCCCTGGCGCCAACTGCCGATGCCACCGGCGAATTCGGAAACCGCCACTAAGACCAGCGCGAAACCGATGCCGGTAACGATGTTGGCCAGCACGCTGAACGCGAAGCGCTCGAAGCCATCGGCCGGCGCCCAGCCTTCGTCCTCCGCGGGCGCGGCTGCTACAGCGGGTGCGGGTGCTGCGCTGCTCATGGCATTTTCCGCCGGCGCGGCGGTGCTCATGGCCGTGGTGCCCGCAGCGTTGGCGGCGGGCGCCGCGGCATGCTCATGGTCATGGCCGCCACCAGCCTGTTCGTAGACTTCCGCCTTCAAGATGAGCGGCACGGTAGCATAGGCCTGCAGGCAGGCGAGAACGACGCCAGCCACGAGCCCGGCAATCGCCGCGACGAACACGACGTTGCGAAACAGGGTCATGATGTCAGGTCCTCGTCAGTGGCAGGGAAACGCCATCGAATGGCGATAGTCGTGCGCGGCATTGTGGACCGCATCGATATGCGAGAAGCCGACAACGCCGATGACGAAAATGCCCAGAAACGCGCTAAGCACGAGCTGCATGAAACGCGACTGCGAGGAGACGGAAGCGCCGAGGGAGACGGAAGCGGTATTCATATCTTGTCCTTTCGCCCTCCACCCGAGGGCATCGAAGTCAGTTCCCTGTCGCCGGCAGGTCTCCTGGCTCGCGGATCAGCGCCCTTCCCCACCTTCCCGAAGAAAAATCCTCAGTGGCTTGGAGAGGACTACCGCACACAGTTGCGGGGGCAGCCACGGCATCGGGCAACAAGTCAGCCCTCACCGCATTCCCTCTTGGTCCCTAGTGGAACCGACGACATGCGTGACTATAGGCTGAAACAGCCGCATCCGGCAAACCAAATTCCGCCGGCCAACAGCGCGAATGCGCCATGCAGCGTTACGGGTTCAAGGCGGTGATCCGCTCCGCAACCAGCCGCTGCAGCCGCCACAGATGACGATCGTGAATGCCGCGCTCCTCCAGATTCTTCACCGTGTTGTAGAGATAGTCGGCGCCTGACCCCCAGTGCCCGCAGGAAGTTGCCAGCCTGTCGACGACCTTCGCTTCGTCGAGCGGGCCGGAATAGGTCAGCCCGTTGCGGTTGATGACGAAAGCCAGGGCTCTGAGCGGACCGGCCTCGCTTGCAAGCTTCAGCATACGCGGCCGGTAGCTTGTCGGCTTCAGTGTGATTTCGCGCCGGAACAGCCGGCCCAGCTGCTCTCGCCGGTTGTCGTCGGGCAGCCGGAAGGCGACGCCCTTGCACTGTCCGCCGCTGTCGAGCGCCATCATCAGGCCCGGGCTTTCCTTGGTGCCCCGCCAGCGCGTCATGTTCATGCAAAAGGAGCGGTGCCAGCCGCGCGCCAGGGCAACGCGGTCCTCGACATAATCGATTTCCGGTTTCCAGATCAGCGAGCCGTAGCCGAACAGCCACAGCGGTTCGCTATCGGGGAGTTCGGCCTGCAATTCATCCACCAGCACGTCGTAGTCGCGGTCATCCAGATGCATCAAGTCCGGATCCGGCCCAGGGTCCCTGATCTCGCGCCAGCAGCGCGCGACCAATTCCGGCGTAAGCGACATCTGTCGTGCGGCCACGTTCCGAATCCCCCATATCCGCGACATGATTATGCGCCGCGCCCCAAGCCGGCAATGCGGCGCCCTGATTGACAAACGATTTGCCGGGGTGTCGGCTGGCGTATCCTTAGAGGACGCCAGCCATGCAACCCAATCCGAGCCAGCGCGCCCCCTATAACGGCCTGACCAAGGCCGAACCGACGCTGCCGTCCTCGGCCTATTGGGACGCGGGAAGCTACGGGCGCGATCTCGACGCCATCTGGTACAAAAGCTGGCTGCTCGTCTGCCGCGAGGCCGACCTTGCCCAGCCTTTGGCGTTCAGGACCTTCCGCGTCGGCACGCAGGAAATCGTCGCGCTGCGCGACGATACCGGCGAACTGCGCGCCTTCCACAACACCTGCCGGCATCGCGGCTCGCAACTGTGCCAGGAGAGCGAGGGCCGGCTGAAGGCGCGGCTCATCACCTGCCCCTACCACGCCTGGTCCTATTCGCTGCGCGGCGACCTCGTGCGCGTTCCCTCGAAATCGCTGCCCGAGGGTTTCGACAAGGCTGATCATCCGCTCTATCGCGTGGCGCTGTCGGTCTGGCGCGGCTTTGTCTTCGTCAACCTGCAGGAGGATGCCGCCGGTTCGGCCCAGGCATCCTTCGATCCGGCATCCGGCAACCTCGGCAACTGGCCATTAGAAACGCTGGTATCAGGCCATGTGCTGCGCAAGGTGATGAACTGCAACTGGAAGATCTTCTGGGAGAATTTCAACGAGTGCCTGCACTGCCCCGGCGTCCACAAGGACCTGTCTCGGCTGGTGCCGATCTACGGCCGCGGCCTGATGAGCCGGCACGACGACCCCGACTGGGTTCGCCATGCCGACAATGACGCGCCGGAGTTTTCCGGTGGCTTGCGCGCCGACGCCGAGACCTGGTCGCGCGATGGACACGCCCATGGCCCGGTCTTCTCCGGCCTGACGCCGGCCGAGCGCGCGGCCGGCCAGACCTATGCCACCAATCTGCCCTCGATGTTCATCGTCGGCCATGTCGACTATGTCCGCACCGTGCGGCTGACACCGCTCGGCCCCGAGCAGACCGAACTCACCGCCGAATGGCTGTTCGCGAAGGAGGCACTGCCTGAGACCGACATCGACAATGTCGTCGCCTTCGGCACCCAGGTGCTGGAGGAGGATGCCGCGATCTGCGAGGTCAACCAGAAAGGCCTGCGCTCGGTGCGCCACCAGACAGGCGTGCTGATGCCCGAGGAATATGACTTGCACCGCTTCCACAACTGGGTGCGCGAGCGGCATGCGGCGCTCTGATCCTCAGAGCGATTTCGGCAGATAGCGCCACTTTGCGAAGCCGCAGACCGCCGCAAGCATGCTGGGTGTGGCGAACACCGATCCGTTCCCGGCAAAAAAACGAATTCGGTCAAAGGCCTTCCGCCGCCGGCCTAAAGCGCCGGCTGATGCAGCATGCGCGATGCTGCCCGCAGGCAAGCGCGGGCGGCCTTCTTTTGTCCGGTGCAACCGTGATAGTCGTCTTCAAGGGCTGATTCAGATCGCGAGACCATGAGCATCCATACCGCACCCGCTGGAGATCAACCGAGCCGCATCGTGGCCATCGACATCGTGCGCGGCATCGCGCTGATCGCCATGGCCAGCTACCACTTCACCTGGGATCTCGAAAATTTCCACTACACCGATCCCGGCCTTACCGCCGTCGGCTGGTGGAAGCTCTATGCACGCTGCATCGCCTCGACCTTCCTGTTCCTGGTCGGCGTCAGCCTGTTCCTCGCCCATGGCAGGCAGATCCGCTGGAACGGCTTCTGGAAGCGGTTCGCCATGGTAGCCGTCGCGGCGGTGGCCATATCGGCGGTCACGTATTTCATCACGCCGGACAGCTTCATCTTCTTCGGCATCCTGCACGAGATCGCGCTGGCCAGCCTGCTCGGCCTTTTGTTCCTGCGGCTGCCGTCCTTGTTGACGCTGGTCGTGGCGGCGGTGGTGATCGCAGCACCCCTCTATCTCAGATCCGAAGCCTTCGATCATCCGGGGCTGTGGTGGGTCGGCCTGTCGGCGATCAACCCGCGCTCCAACGATTACGTTCCGCTGTTTCCCTGGTTCGGCGCCGTGCTTGTCGGCATCGCCGCGGCAAAGCTGGCGTCCACCAGCGGCGTGCTGGCGCGGCTGGCGACGCTGACATCAGGAAGCTGGGCCAAGCCGCTCACCTTCATCGGCCGCCACAGCCTGGCTTTCTACCTGATCCACCAGCCGTTGCTGTTCGGCTGTGTCTGGCTGTTCTCGCAGATCGCGCCGGCGCCGGTCGAGACACGGGAAGTGGTGTTCCTCAAGGAATGCCAGGTATCCTGCGAACAGCAGCGCGACACGGAGTTCTGCGCCAGCTATTGTGTGTGCATGCTGGACACGCTGCAAGGCGAGGCAGCATTTGACCGGCTCTACAATGGCGACCAGACCCCGGAGTTCAAGACGCATCTCGGTGAACTCGCCGGCATCTGCACCGCCAAGACGGAGGAGGGCCCGATGACGCAGGGAGGGCAACAATGACCGACAAGGCGCCAAAACCCGGGCTGCCGAAACGAGGACTGATTCCGTGGCCGCCGCTGATCTACTGCGCCGCCATCGCCATCAGTGTCGTGCTCGGCTTACTCTATCCCCTGCCCTGGATCGGCGACCTGCTGGGCGACCTTTTGTTCGCCGCCGGCTTTGTGGTGCTGTTTGCCGTCGCCGCACTGTGGTTCACCGCGATCCGCACCATGATGCGGGCCAGGACGACAATGAACCCCAATGGCGTGCCGGAGCATCTGGTGACGTCAGGCCCGTTCGGCGTCACCCGCAATCCGATGTATCTCGCCAACACGCTGCTGCTGATCGGCGCCGCCTTCGTTTCAGGGATCGTCTGGTTCCTGCCGCTGGCGCTGATCGCGGCCTTCGCCACCCAGAAGGTCGCGATCGAGAGCGAGGAAAAAGTGCTGGCAGCCAAATTCGGCAAGAAGTATCGCGATTACGCAAAGCGGGTCCGGCGCTGGATCTGAGAGCGGTACTTCGGCGAGTGACTGATACGCCCAACCCTTCGTCATCCACGGGCGAAGCAAGGAGCGAAGCGACGCAGCGCAGACCCGAGGATCCATGCCGTGACGCTAAATCATTGCAAACGTTGCGAAATTATGCGCCGCTGCACTCCACGGCCAAGGTCACGGAATGGATTCTAGGGTCTCCGCGACGGAGCTTCGCTCCTGCTTCGCCCTAGAATGACGAAGGTTCAGGTATTAACCCCTAGCTCCACCAGCCGCTCCACGCACGACTCTTCCGCCTGGTCGAGTTCCGCCAGCGTTTCTTCAAGATCCCGCCGCTTCTGCCTGAGATCCTCGCGCTTTTCCTCGATGCGCCTGATCATCAGGTTGAGCTGGCCGACCTCGCCTGGCGGCTCCTTGTACATCTGGATGATTTCGCGGATTTCGTTGATCGAGAAGCCGAGTCGCTTTCCACGCATGATCTGGCGGATCAGATGCCGGTCCGAAGGTCGAAACAGCCTTGTGCGGCCGCGCCGGACCGGCTGCACCAGCCCCTCATCCTCGTAAAAGCGCAGCGTGCGCGTCGACACGTCGAATTCGCGCGTCAGTTCGGTGATCGAATAATATTCCCGCATTCTCGCTCCAAATGTCGGACATTGGAAAATGACCGGTCGCCGGCATTTCCAACGCATTCCGATCAACCCCGTTCCAAGCCGGACTCGGCGTGAAACCCCGACACGAACGTCGCACGGCATTTACGTAAAAGTCAATTCAGACCGCGCTACCCTTTCTCTAGGGCACCGCGAACCACCAGGTCGCCAGGCCGAGAAAGGCAAAAAAGCCAACGACATCGGTGACCGTGGTGACGAAAACCGCCGACGCCACCGCCGGATCTATCTTGAATCGGTCGAGCAGCAGCGGGATCAGGATGCCGGCGAGCGCGGCCACGAACATGTTGATGATCATCGCCGCCGCGATGATGCCGCCCAGATTCGGATCGCGGAACCAAGCCGCCGCGACGATGCCGATCAGCACGGCGAAGATGATACCGTTGATCGAGCCCACGCCCATTTCGCGGCGGATGATGCGGCCGGCATTATAGATGTCGAGGTCCTTCGTCGCCAGCGCACGCACCGTGACGGTCATGGTCTGCGATCCCGCATTGCCGCCCATGCCGGCCACGATCGGCATCAGTACGGCCAGCGCCACAATGTGCTCGATGGTGCGGTCGAACAGGCCTATCACCGATGCCGCCAGGAACGCCGTCAGCAGGTTGACCAGCAGCCAGGGAACGCGCGAGCGCGAGGTCGACAAGATGCTGTCGGACAGCTCTTCATCACCGACGCCGCCCATGCGCAATAGATCTTCCTCGGCCTCCTGCTGGATGACGTCGACGACGTCGTCGATGGTCAGCACGCCGACCAGCCGTTCGTTCTCGTCGACGACGGCGGCGGAGAGAAGATCGTACTGCTCGAAATCCCGCGCGGCCTCTTCCTGGTCCATGGTGGCCGGGATGGCGTGACGCGTCTCATGCATCACCTCCTCGACCTTGACCGTGCGCTTGGTGCGCAGGATCTGGTCGAGGTCGATGGCCCCGAGCAGCTTGAAGCTCGGATCGATGACGAAGATCTGGCTGAAACGGTCGGGGAGGTTCTTGTCCTCGCGCATGTAGTCGATGGTCTGGCCGGTGGTCCAGAACGGCGGCACGGCGACGAACTCGGTCTGCATGCGGCGGCCGGCCGTCTCTTCGGGATAGTCGAGCGAGCGGCGCAGCCTGATCCGCTCGGTGAACGGCAGTTGCGACAGGATCTCGTCCTGGTCTTCCTTTTCGAGGTCTTCGAGAATGTAGACCGCGTCATCGGAATCGAGGTCCTGAACGCCCTGGGCGATCTGTTCGTTGGGCAGGTTGTCGACGATGTCGCGGCGGATCGCCTCGTCGACTTCGGTCAGCGCCGAAAAGTCGAAATCGGTGCCGAGAAGCTCGACCAGAGCACGGCGCTGTTCGGGGTGCAGCGCCTCGAGCAGATCGCCGAGTTCCGACTGGTGCAGGTCGTCGACTTCGCGCTTCAGCGTCAGCGTGTCGCGATCGGCGATGGCAGCGCCGATCTGCGCCAGGAACGACGACAGAACGACGCCGTCCTCGCCATAGATATCGACGTGGGTATCGTCAGCGGCTTTGGCGCCGCTCGTCTGTTCGTGTTCGCCTTCCACCGGCGCCTCCCGCCATCAGGATTCCGGACAAGCTGCAATCTTAGGAATAGAGCATGAAGCGGCAGTACGATTCGATTTGCGAACCTATCGCCCTAACGCACGGAATATCAAACGAAATACACCCTATCCGGCCAATTGACGACACCGGCAGCAAGATCGCTCCAGCCGCAGCAACTATGCCGTTTCCATCGAAAACCGATGCCCCGCCCGCTTCAGACGACGCGACAGCGCATGTCGCTGGGGAAAGAGCACCCCCACACGGTTGAGGCAGAATTGTCATGATGCAGGTCCAGGCAATCGCCGGACCGCTCAGGTTGCAACCAGAACAGCCGGAAGCTCTTGAAGATCAGGTCACAGACAGAAACCAAGGCAACCGCGGAACGGCGCGTGCGCGTGGTCGTGGCAGAACGCAATCCGCTCGTGATATCGGCGCTGCGCGAAATGCTGGACTGCGACGGACGCTTCGAGCTCCTGGCCTGCGTGCAAAGCGGCAGGCATTTCATCGAGCTGGCAGCGGAAGGTGAATTCGACGTCGCCGTCATCGGCTGGAAGCTCGCCGACATGGACGGCGCCGATGTGTTGGCCGAGGTTCACAGCCGCAAGCTCGGCGTGCGCATCGCGGTGTTTTCCAACGACCACGACATCGGCATCCTGAAGCAGTGCGTGCGGCTCGGCGCCCAGGGCTACTGCTTCCAGTTCGACGACCCGTCGATCATCTTCGAAACGATCCTGGCGGTCGCGCATGGCCGCATCTGCATCCCCTATATCGACATCAACAAGGTCAACGACACGCCCTTGGCGCAGCTCACCGTGCGCGAGCGCGAGCTGCTGGCGGTGCTGTCCGACGGCTGGACCAATCTGCAGATCGCCACGCGGACGGGGATTTCCGAGAACACGGTAAAATACCACCTCAAGAATCTCTACGACAAGCTCGATGTCCGCAACCGGGCGATGGCTGTCGCGCTCTATTCGAGGGAAAGGCGCACCTCGAAACAACCTTTCGGGTAGGACAACACGTGCCACCCGGGTAGGCCGATCGGGTAGGCCTCCCCCACCCACAGGCAGTGAGATGTTACCCGGCAAGGTGTTGTCGCCTTTAGCCCTCGAAACGAAACTCCCCATCACCGCTTTGCTGGATCAGGAGGAGTTCGCACCATGGCCGGTTTCACCCATCTTTTCATTCCCGGACCGACCAATATTCCCGAACAGGTCCGGCAGGCGATGAACCTGCCGATGGAGGATATGCGCGCCGCGTCCTTCCCGGATCTCACTTTGCCGCTGTTCGAAGACGTCAAAAAAGTTTTCAAGAACGAGACCGGCCGCGTCTTCATCTACCCCTCCTCCGGCACCGGCGCCTGGGAAGCGGCGATGACCAATGTGCTCAGCCCCGGCGACCGCGTGCTGATGTCGCGCTTCGGCCAGTTCTCGCATCTGTGGGTCGACATGGCCGAGCGCCTCGGCTTCGAGGTCGATGTCATCGACTGCGAATGGGGAACGGGCGTGCCGCTCGAGCTCTATGCCGAGCGGCTGAAGGCCGACAAGGCACACCGCATCAAGGCAATCTTCTGCACCCAGAATGAGACCGCGACCGGTGTGACCAGCGATGTCGCCGGCTGCCGCGCCGCGCTCGACGACGCAAACCACCCTGCCCTGCTCTTCGTCGACGGCGTTTCGTCGATCGGCTCGATCGACTTCCGCCAGGAGGAATGGGGCGTCGATTGCGCAGTCTCTGGCTCGCAGAAGGGTTTCATGCTGCCCGCCGGCCTCGGTTTCCTCTCCGTCAGCCAGAAAGCGCTCGCCGCATCGCGCACGGCGACGCACCGCCGCTGCTACTTCTCCTTCGAGGACATGATCCGTACCAACGACACCGGCTATTTTCCCTATACGCCGGCTACACAGCTGCTGCGCGGCCTGCGCGCCTCGCTCGACCTGATCGCCGAGGAAGGGCTCGAAACCATTTTTTCCCGCCACCATCGTCTCGCCGAAGGCGTGCGCAAGGCGGTCGACGCCTGGGGCCTGAAGCTATGCGCCAAGGCGCCGAAATGGCACTCCGATACGGTCAGCGCCATTCTGGTGCCGGAAGGCATCGACAGCGCCAACGTCGTCAAGCGTGCAGCCGGGGCCTACCAGACGTCCCTTGGCGGCGGCCTGAACAAGGTGGCCGGCAAGGTCTTCCGTATCGGCCATCTCGGCTGGCTGAACGAAGTGATGGTGCTGGCCTCGCTGTCCGCAGCTGAACTCACGCTGCTCGATTGCGGCGTCCGGCTTGCGCCCGGCTCCGGTGTCGGTGCCGCCATCCAGCATTTCCGCGCCTCGGCCGCCGTGCCGGTCGCCGAAGCCGCCTGAGGGACAAGACGATGAGCCACACCATCAACCATTTGAAGAAACTGCGGCTGCAGCGCAGCGAACTTGCCGTTCCCGGCTCCAGCCCGGAAATGATCGACAAGGCGGCCAACAGCGCCGCCGACTTCATCTTCCTCGACATCGAGGATGCGGTCGCCCCTCCCGACAAGGAGCGCGCCCGCAAGAACATCGTCCAGGCGCTGAACGACATCGACTGGCGCGCCAAGGGCAAGACCGTCTCGGTGCGCATCAACGGCCTCGACACCCATTACATGTACCGTGACGTGGTCGACGTCATGGAGCAGGCCGGCGACAGGCTGGACACCATTCTGGTGCCGAAGGTCGGCGTGCCGGCCGATCTCTACATGGTCGAGGCCATGGTCAACCAGATCGAGATGGCCAAGGGTTACAAGACCCGCGTCGGCCTCGAAGCGCTGATCGAAACCGCGCTCGGCATGGCCAATGTCGAGGCGATTGCCGCCACGCCCGGCCGGCTGGAAGCCATGCATTTCGGCGTCGCCGATTACGCCGCTAGCTGCAAGGCGCGCACCGTCAACATTGGCGGCCTCAATCCCGATTATCCCGGCGACCAGTGGCATTTCGCGTTGTCGCGCATGACCGTCGCCTGCCGCGCCTATGGACTGCGCGCCATTGACGGGCCGTTCGGCGATTTTTCCGATCCGGAAGGCTACATCGCCGGCGCAAAGCGAGCGGCAGCCCTCGGCATCGAAGGCAAATGGGCGATCCACCCATCGCAGATCGCGCTCGCCAACGACGTCTTCTCGCCGCCGGAAAAGGAAGTCACCCGCGCCAGGCGCATCCTTGAGGTGCTGAAGGAGGCCGAGGCCGCCGGCAAGGGCGCGGCAGCTCTAGACGGAAAGATGATCGATGCCGCTTCGGAGCGCATGGCGCGCAACGTGCTGGTGGTGAACGAAGCGATCGAACGCGCGGGCCAGGCCCGTGTCGCCGCGCACTGATATCTCCGGGAGGACAAGATGGACATCCACGAATACCAGGCCAAGGAACTGCTGGCCCGCCACGGCGTGCACGTGCCGCGTGGCGGACTGGCCTACAGCCCTGAGCAGGCGACCTACAGGGCGCGCGAAATCGGCGGCGGCAAATGGGTGCTGAAGGCGCAGGTGCATTCCGGCGCCCGCGGCAAGGCCGGCGGCATCAAGCTTTGCGTCAATGACGACGAGATTTCCAACGCCGCCGAAGCGATGCTCGGACGCAAGCTGGTCACAAATCAGACCGGCCCGCGCGGAAAACTGATCTCGCGCCTCTATCTCGAAGAAGCTGTCGATATCGCGCAGGAGCTCTATCTCGGCTTCGTCCTCGACCGGAAGGAGGAGCGCGTCATGATCGTGGCCTCGGCCGCCGGCGGCATGGAAATCGAGGAGATCGCCGAAACGGCGCCGGATTCGATCATCCGTGCCGCGGTCGATCCCGGCGTCGGCATGCAGCGCTTCCAGGCGCGCGAAATCGCCTTTGGGCTCGGGCTGGAAGACAATCTGATCGGCAAGGCGACCGAAACCATCTTCAGCTGCTACCAGGTGTTCCGCGACTACGACGCCTCGATGCTGGAGATCAATCCGCTGGTGGTGACTCGCGACGGCAATCTGATCGCGCTCGACGCCAAAATGTCGTTCGACGAGAACGCGCTGTTCCGGCGGCCGGAAATCTCCGAACTGCGCGACAAGAGCCAGGAAGACCCGCGCGAAACCTTCGCCAGCGACCGTGGCCTCTCCTATGTCGGCCTCGACGGCAACATCGGCTGCATCATCAATGGCGCTGGCCTCGCCATGGCAACCATGGACATGATCAAGATCGCCGGCGGTGAGCCGGCCAACTTCCTCGACATCGGCGGCGGCGCCTCGCCCGAGCGGGTGGCGAAATCCTTCCGCGCCGTGCTCGGCGACAAGAATGTCGAGACCATCCTGGTCAACATCTTTGCCGGCATCAACCGCTGCGACTGGGTCGCCGAAGGCGTCATCAAGGCGATCCGCGAGGTCGGCGTCACCGTGCCGCTGGTGGTGCGGCTCTCCGGCACCAAGGCTGAGGAAGGACGCAAGATCCTGGCCGATTCCGGCGAAGCGGTGATCGTCGCCGACACACTGGCCGAAGCCGCCGAAAAAGCCGTCGCCGCCTGGCGCGCGGCCACCAAGAAAAAAGCAGCCTGAGGGAGGGAGAACACATGGCAATCCTGCTCAACCGCAGCACCCGCGTCATCGTCCAGGGGTTCACCGGCAAGATCGGCAGTTTTCATGCCGAGGACATGAAACGCTACGGCACCAAGCTGGTCGGCGGCGTCACCCCCGGCAAGGGCGGCCAGAAGCACCTCGGCCTGCCCGTCTTCAACACGGTCAAGGGCGCGGTGCGCGAGACCCGCGCCGAGGCCAGCATCGTCTTCGTGCCGCCGCCCTTCGCCGCCGATTCGATCATGGAAGCGGCGGATGCCGGCATCAAGCTCTGCGTCTGCATCACCGACGGCATCCCTTCGCAGGACATGATGCAGGTCAAACGCTACATGCGCCGCTACCGCTACGAAGACCGCATGCGGCTGATCGGCCCCAACTGCGCCGGCGTCATTACGCCGGGACAGGCGCTGATGGGCATCATGCCGGGCTCGATCTATCTGCCCGGCCGCGTCGGCATCGTCGGCCGCTCCGGCACGCTGGGCTACGAAGCCGCGTCGCAGATGAAGGCGCTCGGCATCGGCGTTTCGACCAGCGTCGGCATCGGCGGCGATCCGATCAACGGCTCTTCGTTCAAAGATATGCTGAAGCTGTTCGAGCAGGATGACGAGACCGACGCCGTGGTGATGATCGGCGAGATCGGCGGTCCACAGGAAGCCGAAGCCGCGATCTGGGCGCGCGACAATATGAGGAAGCCGCTGATCGCCTACATCGCCGGCCTGTCCGCCCCCAAGGGACGCCGCATGGGCCACGCCGGCGCCATCATCTCGGCCTTCGGCGAGTCGGCGCAGGAAAAGGTCGAAATCCTCAAAGACGCCGGAGTCGTCATCGTGCCGACGCCGTCGTCCTTCGGTGAGGTGGTGGCCGATACGCTGTCGCGGATGAAGAAAGCGGCGTGAGGCCAACGCCTGAATAACCCGGAATGTGAGGGTTGGCGCCATCGCCAACCCCGTCGATTGGCAGGATGTCAGATGAAACCCCGTTTGATTGTCACCCGCAAATGGCCGGCCGCCGTCGAAGCGATCCTTGCCGAGCGCTTCGACACGACGTTCAACGTCAGCGACACGCCCTTGAGCCCGGCCGCGATTGGATCGGCTTTCGCTGACTACGATGCGATCCTGGCAACGGTCAGCGACCGTCTGCCGGTCACAGTCTTTCCCGACAGCGATGCCCGCACGCGCATCATCGCCAATTTCGGCGTCGGCTTCAGTCATATCGACGTCGCGGCCGCCCGCGACCGCGACATCGTGGTGACCAACACGCCGGGCGTGCTGACCGATTGCACCGCCGACCTGGCGCTCAGCCTGATCCTGGCTGTGGCGCGACGGACCGGCGAAGGCGAGCGCCAGCTACGCGCAGGAGAATGGCGCGGCTGGTCGCCGACGCACATGGCCGGTGCAAAGGTGTCGGGCAAAACCCTCGGCATCATCGGCATGGGCCGCATCGGCAAGGCGACAGCCAGGCGCGCGCATTTCGGTTTCGGCATGAGGATCGTGTTCTTCAACCGCTCGCCGATCGACGACGACGAGACGCGCGCCATGGGCGCCGTCCAGATGCAAACCCTGGAAGGGTTGCTCACGGCATCCGATTTCGTCTCCTTGCACTGTCCGGGCGGCGCGGAAAACCGCCACCTCATCGATGCCCGCAGCCTGCGGCTGATGAAGCCCGGCGCGTTCCTGATCAACACGGCGCGCGGCGACGTTGTCGATCAGGACGCCCTGATCGGTGCGCTGGAAAGGCGCGAAATCGCCGGCGCAGGCCTCGATGTTTTTGACGGCGAACCGGCCGTCCCAGAAGCATTGAAGCGGCTGGAGAACGTCGTGCTGTTGCCCCATCTGGGCTCCGCGACCGAGGAAACGCGGGTGGCGATGGGCATGAAGGTGGTGGAGAACCTGACCGCCTTCTTCGAGGGCCGCCCGGTGCCCGATCGGGTCGCCTGACAGAAGGCGCCGCCCGTCGATTCCGGCGCCGTTAGCGTGCCAACCAATGCGGACGGATCAGGACAGTGGTGGAACAGAGCAAACGCATCAGATTTCGCGAGGACGAGCGCAGCCTTTTGTTGCGGCTGCTGCTTCAGGTCGCAAGCGCGCGCGAGCCCGAGATCGCCGCCGTTCTGAGCGGGCGCAGGTCGCTTGTCTCGCTGGCCCCGGAACAGCGCATCCCGGCCCTTCAGGCGAGCGGCGTATGGTTCCAGTTGCTGGCGATATCAGATGAGTTGCTTGCCATGCGCACGCGCCGCGAACTCGAACAGGGTGCCGGCGCCGACGAAGTGCCCGGATCCTTCGCCAGCGTGATCGCGCAGATGGCGGCGAACGGCCACTCGGCGCAGGAAGTCCAGGCGACGCTCGACGGTCTCTGCGTCGGCCCGACCATGACAGCGCACCCGACGGAAGCCAAACGCGTCACCGTTCTCGAAATCCACCGCCGCATCTATCGCAAGCTGACCGAGCTCGACCAGCCGCGCTGGGCGCCACGCGAACGCGATCTTCTGGTGGCCGATCTGGAAAGCGAGGTCGAGCTTTTGTGGATGACGGGCGAATTGCGGCTGGAGCGCCCGACGGTCGAACGCGAAATCGCCTGGGGCCTGCATTTCTTTCGCGAAGTCATTTTCGAGGCGACGCCACAGCTCTACGGCAAGCTTCAGGACGCCTTCCAGCGTCACTATCCCGGAGAGCCGGTCAGAATTCCTTCCTTCATGCGCTATGCCTCGTGGATCGGCGGTGACCGCGATGGCAATCCGAACGTGACCGCCGCCATGACCGCCCATGCCTTGGCCGAATACCGCAACACCGCCATTGGCTGGTACCTGACGCAAATGCAGCGGCTGGTGACGGTGCTCAGCGTCAGTTCGAACGTCGTCGACCTGCCGGAAAGCTTCACGCCGCTGCTGCAAAAGGCGCTCGACAAAAGCGGCCGGGCGCATGAAATCGCCGCCCGCAACCCTGACGAACCGCTGCGCCAGTTCGCCTCGGCCTTGCTGGCCCGGCTGGAGGCCACGCGAGATGGCGGTGTGGCAGCGTACCCCTCGGCAGCGGCGTTCGGTGCCGATCTCAGCGGGCTGTCTTCCGTCCTCGAGGCGATCGGCGGCCGAGCTGTGGCCAGGCGTTTCGTCCAGCCGCTGCTCCAGCAAGTCCGAAGCTTCGGCTTTCGTACGGTCTCGCTCGATGTCAGGCAGAACTCCACGGTCGTCAACCGCGTGCTGGCCGAGCTGTTTGCGCTGACCGCCGATCCCGTCGCGCTCGGCACGCCGCAGTGGTCGGCGCGCATACGCTCAGCACTCAGCCAAAGCGAGCAATTGGAGATCGACGCCGGCCGCCTCTCGCCTGAAGCACAAGAACTGCTTTCGACATTCGCGGTCATCGCCACCTCCGGCGCGGAGACCGACGCTGTCGGCTGTTTCGTCCTCTCGATGACCCGCTCGGTCGACGATCTGCTCGCGGTCTATCTGTTGGCGCAATATTGCGGACTGTCGACCGGCAGCGGGGGCACGATCAGGCTGCGGATCGTGCCCTTGTTCGAGACCATCGCCGACCTGCAGGCCGCCCCTGCCATCCTCAATGGACTGCTCGACACATCGCTGGTGCGGCGCACGGTGCGGGATTTCGCTGCGCGCCAGGAAATCATGCTCGGCTACTCCGATTCCAACAAGGACGGCGGTTTCCTGGCCTCCAACTGGGAACTGGCAAAGGCGCAGAAGCGCCTCGCGGCCGTCGGGCGCAAGCAAAAGGTCCGGATCAGCTTCTTCCACGGCCGTGGCGGCTCCGTCAGCCGTGGCGGCGCGCCGACCGGCCGGGCGATCGCCGCGCAGCCGGCGGGCACCGTCGCCGGAGCCATGCGCGTGACGGAACAGGGCGAGGTCGTGTCGTCGAAATTCGCCAATCGCGGCACCGGCCTCAACCAGCTCGAGATCCTCGCCGCCGGCGTGCTGGCGCACAGTGTCGGCTCGCCCGGCGATGTCGAGGCGAAGCAAACGCCTGAGTTCGAGGAAGCGCTGGAGGCGCTGGCCGGCATGTCGCAGGCCTCCTATGCCAGGTTGATGGCGGAGCCAGGCTTCCTGGATTACTTCAACCAGGCGAGCCCGGTGGCGGAGCTGGGGTTGCTGAAAATGGGCTCACGGCCGGAGCGCCGTTTCGGCGCCGGCGGCATTGCCGATCTGCGCGCCATCCCCTGGGTGTTCGCCTGGAGCCAGAACCGCCATCTGCTGACCGGCTGGTATGGCATCGGCAGCGCGCTGAGTTCCTTCGTCGCGGTGCGCGGCGATGCCGGGCGAGACCTCCTGGCGCGCATGTTCGAACACTCGCGCTTCTTCCGTCTGATCGTCGACGAGGCGGAGAAGACGCTCTACCAGTCCGACATGGAGATCGCGCTTCTCTACGCTGGCCTTGTGTCGGATCGCGATGCCTCTCAGCGCATCTACACCCGTATCCGCGCCGAATACGAATTGACGCGACGCCTGATCCGCGACCTCACCGGAGGCGACCTTTCCGTGCGCTTTCCCATGTTCAAGCGGCGTTTCGACAGCCTGCGGGGCCAGATGGACGACATCCACCGGCTGCAGGTCGATCTGCTGCGAGAAGTCAGGGCGAATACCGGCGCGGCGGATCAAAAGCGGGCGACAGATGCGCTGCTTGTCTCGATCAATTGTATCTCGTCCGGCCTGGGGTGGACCGGATAAGCCCGGTTTTCGCAGTGCGACCGACGTCACCTGGCGTCATCGTCCGAAGCTGATCGACCACGGCGCGGACGAAGAAGGCGGCGTGATTTTCAAAGCTTCCGTCGTCAGTTTCAGACCGCAGGCGGCCTGAACGACTGTGCTATGGATTCCTCACATGCGCCCGCGCGCACCCTCCGGGTCATAGGGAGAGTCGGCGATCACCCTTGCCGGGCGCCGCTCGCCGAGAATTGACACCTCCAGCGCCGTGCCGGGCGTGCCAAGCTCCGGCGGCAGCAGCGCCAATGCTATGTCATGGCCGAACGTGTAGGAGTAGCCCGCCGACGTGACGCGGCCGACAAGGCTGCCGTCGCGATAGACGCCTTCATAGGCAAAGGCGCTTGCCCCATCGGAGTCGATGGACAGCGTGACGATCCGGCGTGGCAGGCCCTGCTTGTGCTTCGCGACCAGGGCGGCGCGGCCGATGAAGTCGCCCTTGTCGAGCCTGACGAAGCGGTCGAGACCGCTCTCCCAGGCCGACAGTTCGAGGTTCATGTCGCGGTACATGGCGCGGAAAGATTTGTCGAGACGCAGCGATTCCAGCGCCTGCAGACCGACCAGCCTGAGCCCATGCGCCTCACCTGATGCCAGAAGCGCGTCCAGCAAATGCCGTTGATAGCAGAGCGGATGATAGAGTTCCCAGCCGAGTTCGCCCGAATAGTTGACGCGCATCAGCCGCACGTCGCTGGCCAGGCCGACGGTCGCCGACTGCACGCTGAACCAGGGGAAAGCCTCGTTCGACAGATCGATCTCCGTCAGCGGCTGCAGAACGTCGCGCGCCTTGGGACCGACCACGGTGAAGCTGCCGCGATCGTTGGTGACGTTGCGCAGTTGTACGCTGCCGTCCTTCGGCAGCAGCCGGTTGAGGTCGTCGTAGTTCCAACGCTCGGCGCGCGGCGTTGAGACGAGGTAGAACAGGTCGCCTTGCAATCGCGCCACGACATATTCGGCCTGCACGCCACCTGCCGGCGTGAGATGGTGGGCGAGCGCGATGCGGCCGAGGCGCGGCAAGCGATTGGCGAGGATCCCGTCGAGCCAGCGCTCAGCACCCGGGCCGCTGACCTCGAATTTCGTCATCGGCGTCATTTCGACCAGACCGACGGCTTGCCGGACCGCCTGGACTTCTTCGCCGACATAGGTGCCCTTGGCGGTCCAGCGCCAGCTGTACGAATTGCGGGCCTCGACGCCCGAAGGTGCGAACCAGCTTGGCATTTCCCAGCCGTTCAGCACGTCCCACACAGCGCCGAGCTGGCTCAGGCGGTCGTAGGACGGAGCTGTTTTCTGCGGTCGTGCCGCCGGCATGTCCTGGCCCGGATAATGCTGTGTTGCATGGGTGCCCCAGGCTTCCCGGACCTTCTCCCGGGTCCAGTTCTTGTTGGCATGGTCGCCAAAGCGCCTCGGATCCAGTTCCGCCGTATCGATGCTGTTGCCGCCTTCGACAATCCGCTCCGACAGATAGTGGCCGATCGCTCCGCCCCACAGGATGCCGCCCGGCACGCCTTCGGCCAGCCAGACATTCTCAAGCCCACAGGCCGGCCCCATCAGCGGCAGCTCGTCGGCCGTCATCTGGAACGGTCCGCGGACGTTTCTCTTGATGCCGGCGCGTCCGAGCGCGGGCACGAGTTCCGTCGCCCGCTCCCAGTTCCAGGAAACGGCATCGAAATCCTCATCGAGCAGGTCGGCGCCGAACCATTCCGGCACGCCATTTTCGGCGAACAGCTTGAGCTGTTCGGTGCGCTCGTAGGGGCCGAACAGCAGCCCGTCCCCCTCTTCACGCAGATAGCCCTCGTAACCCTCGTCCCTCAGGATCGGCATTTCCGGGAGGCCCTGCCGCTTGCGCTCCACGACTTCGGGCACCGCGTCGGTGATCCAATACTGATGCACGATCGGAATTGCCGGAATGTCGAGGCCCAGCATGGCGCCTGTCTGGCGTGCATAATTGCCAGTGGCAAGGATTACGTGTTCGCAGACCATGTCGCCACGGGAGGTTCTGACCTTCCACTCGCCGCCCGGCATCCGCTCGAATCCCGTCACTTCGGTGCCAAGGTGGATCTTTGCGCCGAGGTCTCGTGCACCCTTGGCCATGGCCTGGGTCACGTCGGCGGGTGCGATGTGACCGTCATCGGGGTGATAGAGCGCGCCCAGCATGCCGCTGTTGTTGAGCAGCGGCCAGATTTCTCGCGCCTCGGCGGGCGATACGATCCGCGCCCGTATGCCCTGAACCTCGGCGACATCGATATAGCTGCGGTATTCGTCGAGCCTGTCGCGCGTGTTGGCGATGCGCAGCTGGCCGCATTTGTGCCAGCCGACCTTCTGGCCGGTTTCGGCTTCGAGGCCCTCATAGATCTCAATGGATTTGGCGATCATCCGCCCGACGTTGAGACTGCGGGCATAGGAGGGTATCAGCCCCGCCGCATGCCATGTCGAACCGGCAGTGAGCTGCGTCCGCTCGAGCAGCGCGATATCGCTCCAGCCGCGCTTCGCCAAGCCATAAAGAATACCTGCACCGACACAGCCGCCACCGACGACCACCGCACGAAAATTACCCAACATGCCCGATGCCCCTGGATGAAATTGTCATGGGCACTATAGGTAAGCGCGACACCGTCGGTCACGCCATTTGCGACGCCGAGGTGCCGGTTGGTATGCTTCCTTCGGAGGCGGTTGCCGACACGCTGGCGCAACCAGGAAGGCCGCCTGAACAGCGGCCTTCAAGTTCGACCGCGCCTCAAGCGGCACAGACGTCACGCAGCCTGGACCTCAGGCAGCCTTGTCGGTCGCCGGCTTCGCGACCTTGGTGCGAGTAGCGCTGCGGCGGCCATCGACGCTGACGGGAATGTCGCCGTCGACCGTGGCGCGGCGCACCACCCGGTGCTGATCGCCATAGTCGTTGACTGCGTAGTGCTGCGTGGCCCGATTGTCCCAGATCGCCACATCGCCGGCTTTCCAGCGCCACCGGACGGTGTTCTCCGGTGCGGTAACATAGGACTGGAACACCTCGTAGAGCCGCGCTGAATCGCTCTTGGACAGACCGATTAGCCGTTGCACGAAATTGCCGAGCAGCAGCGTGCGTTCTCCTGTTTCGGGATGGACGAGGACAACGGGATGCTCGGTCTCGTAGATCGTCGAGGTGAAGACCTCCTCGAAGTGCTTCTTTTCCGCGGCGCTCGCCCGCGGCCGGACCGCGGCGTAGTCGTAGACGTTGCTGTGAACCGCCCAGAGATTGTCCGCGAGCAGCTTCAACGGCTCGGGCAGGTCCTGGTAGGCCGCGGCCGTGTTCGACCAGATGGTGTCGCCGCCGGCCGGCGGTATGACGACGCCGCGAAGAACGGAGAATTTCGGATAGGCGTCGACGAAGGTGACATCGGTGTGCCACTGATCGGCGCGACCGCCGCCACGGCTTGAATCGAGCTCGAGAATGGACGCAGTTCCCTTGACGGGACCCTGGGTCGGATGCGGCACGAGGTCGCCAAGACGATGCGCGAAGCGTTCCTGCTCGACGTCGTCGAGATGCGCCTGATCGCGGAAGAACACCACCTTGTGCCGCAACAGGATCTGGTTGATCGTCGCCACCGTCTGCTGCGGCAGGTCGCCGGAAAGCCGTATGTTCCTGATCTCTGCGCCCACACGTCCGGTAAGCGGGACAATATCGGCTTGCGGGATGATCTGATCTACGGAGACAAACTTGGTCATGGAAACCTCTATCCTCTGAAACCGCGGGCTGCTGGCAACGCTCCGCCGTTTGCCGGCCGCATAGCGATCGGCGGAGCACCCCCTAAAAAGGGAGTTGTCTTGCTTGGTACAAGGCGCCGATCGCCACTTTGGAGGTGAAGACGTCAGAACTTGGCGAACAGTGCTGGGGTCTTATTCAAGCTTAATTCTACAAATTCGATAGAAAAAGGATTTTAAAGTTCGATGGCTTGAGGAAAAATGACTTCTGCCCGAGCTCGTACCCGCAGCGCGCCGGCAATGGCGGACGCCAAATCGTACTGACTTCGCGGGAGAGCTGCTGGTTCCAAGACACAGCAGGACCTCGAGACATGATCTCTGTCTGGGCTCTGGATGGCGGCGATGCCGACGGATCGAGAGTGAATTTTGGTGCGGTCGAGAAGACTCGAACTTCCACGGGTTGCCCCACAGCGACCTCAACGCTGCGCGTCTACCAATTCCGCCACGACCGCACGTGGTAGGAGCCGGAACGAACCGGCTCGCGGCGTGTAGCAAATCGTTTCCGGCGAAACAAGGGCGCGGCGTGCAATAATCGCCGGGAATTGGCATAACGGCGGGGAAGGCCGAAATGCGGTGATATCTGGACGTTTCAGCCAGATACCGCCATATGAAGGGCAAATGCATTCCGCCCCGGGGGCAAAGCGGTTTCGGAAGCCGGCATGCGTTGCGCGAAAAACGAAAAGCCATGACAGAACGCAGCCAGATCGCCACGTCCTTCCTGCCCTTGCCCGGTTCAGCACCCGTCGAATGGCGCATCGAGCCCGGTTTGACCGGCTACACCGATGCGCTTGCCCTGATGGAAACGCGCGCCGAGGCGATCCGCACCGGAGCGGCCGCCGAAATGGTCTGGCTGGTCGAGCACCCGCCGCTTTACACCGCCGGCACCAGCGCCCGCATCGAGGACCTGATCGATCCCGACCGTTTCCCGGTCTTTGCCGCCGGGCGCGGCGGCGAATACACCTATCATGGGCCGGGCCAGCGGGTCGCCTATGTGATGCTTGATTTGAAGCGCCGGCGCGAGGATGTGCGCGCATTCGTCGCCGCGCTCGAGCAATGGATCATCGGCACGCTCGCCACCTTCAATGTGCGCGGCGAACGCCGCGAGGACCGCGTCGGTGTCTGGGTGGTGCGGCCCGATCGCCCTGCCCTGCCCGACGGCTCAGCGGCCGAAGACAAGATTGCGGCCATCGGCATCCGGCTGCGGCGCTGGGTGAGCTTTCACGGCATCGCCGTCAATGTCGAACCGGATCTCAGCCATTTCAGCGGCATCGTGCCCTGCGGCGTGCCGGACCACGGCGTGACTAGCCTTGTCGATCTCGGCCTGCCGGTGACCATGACTGATTTCGACCTGGCGCTGAAGTCTTCCTTCGAGCATGTTTTTGGCGCGGCCGAAGGCATTTCTGCCGAACCGGCGCGCAAGGCCGGCTGACGCCTCGGCTCGATCAAACGCTCAAAGCAACCGCGCCGAGGCCCACAACAGCCCGTAACCGTGGATGGCGAAGACGGCCGCCAGCGCGCCGGCCATGGCGAAACGGTCGACGGTGCGGATCGGCTTCAGCTCGTGGCGCGGCTTTACCCCGCTGCCCACGGTCAGCAGGCTGAGGATCGCAAAGACAGCGCCCGCCACCAGCAGAAAACTTTGGGAAAAGCCGGCCAGCCAGCCGATCGCCAGCAAGGCGGAGAGCAGGGAAAACGAGGCCAGTGCCAGCATGATCGGACCCGGACAGATCTGGCGCAGCACCTGGCCGCCATCGAATTTCCAAACCGGCACTAGGTTGGCGATGTTGAACAGCGCGGCAAAGCCTGCGAGTGTCGCCAAGAGGGCCGCGGCCAGCCGATACCCCTCGCCGGACGCGAAGCCGCTGGCGACGATCAGCAGCGGCACCAGGAAAGCGGAAAAGCCGGCGCCCATCAGCGCCACGAAGGCGACCTCGAAGCGGCTGTCATAGGGCCGGCCGCCAATGGCGATGCCACCGAGCAGCGGGATGAAGATCATCCGCACCTTGCGATGACCGGTCAGCCGGAATGCCGCCATATGGCCGAGTTCATGCAGGGCGACCACCGAGGTCAGGATCGCGGCCAGTGCAAAGCCACCGCGATTGAGCCCGAAGAACGGCCACAGGATGAAGGCCGAAAGCACGGCAAAGCCGACCTGGCTCAGCGGATGCTCGAACCAGCCACCCTTGCGATACTGTCCGGTCTTCGCCCAATGTTGCAGCTTGCCAAGCTCGCGTCGCATGGCGAAGTAGCGGAACACCAGGAAGGCGACGCCGCGATAGCGGTCGGTCTGGCTGTGCGTCACGCGCGTGGCAGCGCCTTCCGACGCGAGTTCGGTGGTCTCGTAAAAATCCTTCCAGAACGAAGCATCGAGGGCGGTATCCTCGATGACACGCATCGAAAAACGACTGCCTTCGACGACGTCTTCGAAGCGCGACCTGCGCTCGATCGGCTGGCCGTCACGGCCTTCCCAGGACAACATGATGCGAGCCGTGCCCTGCCCGTCCAACGGCTCGGCCGAGAGTATCTCGCCGGACCAGCCAGCATCGCTGCCGAGCGGCCACAGCGCCTGCCAGAGGCGCTGCCGGTCCATGGCCACCACGCGGCTTAGCCTCACCGTGCGCAAGCCGAGCGGCGCGGTCAGCAAAAAGAAAATCAGTCCGAGATTACCGGCCACGAGAAGGACCGTCACGATTGGCGACACTTGGGCGTTTGCTCCCTGTCTTTGGCAGGGCACCCTAGCGTCATGGTGGCAAGAAAGGCTTAACGGCGCAACGCCCTCCTGCCCGCCCTAACACCCTGCGGCGGACCGCAGATCCATCACATGGCGCCGATCCAGACCGCCATGGAAACGAGAAACGCACTCATGCACACCAACGAAACGACGTCCTGAACAAGATCGCTCATAACTCTCTCCTGTTGTTGCTCTGTTCGTATTTTGTTCTAATTTTGTTCGAATGTCAACGACCTCCTGAAGCGCGCCGAAAGGATTTAGGGGGGCGCTTTTGGGCAGGGTTAAGGAAAGGTTTATGGGGTGTTCGAGGCTGTTCTTCGGCTTAGCGGCCTAGGCGATTTGCGATCACATACATCGCGTCGTCATCCTAGGGCGAAGCAAGGAGCGAAGCGACGCGGCGCAGACCATAGGATCCATGCCGGGACTCCAACGCGCCGCAGCGGCCCAGAATTCTGCTCCGTTGCATCCTTTGATCAAGGTCGCGGCATGGATCCTAGGGTCTGCGCTCCGCTTCGCGGAGCTTCGCCCTAGGATGACGACTCTGGGAGACTAAAGCGGGACGACCTTACCCTCGTGCAGCGTCACCCGGCGATCCATGCGCGAGGCCAGCTCGTGATTGTGGGTGGCGATCAGCGCCGCAAGTCCCGATTGCTTGACCAGCGCGCCCAGCGCCTCGAACACATAGGAGGCGGTGACCGGGTCGAGATTGCCGGTGGGCTCGTCGGCCAAAAGCAGCAAGGGCGCGTTGGCGACCGCACGGGCAATAGCGACACGCTGCTGCTCGCCGCCGGACAGTTCCGACGGACGGTGCGAGGCGCGCTTGCCGATCTGCATGTAATCGAGCAGCTGCGCCGCCCGCTCCGACGCCTCCTTGCGCGACAGCCCCTTGATCAGCTGCGGCATCATGATGTTTTCGAGCGCCGAAAACTCCGGCAGAAGATGATGGAACTGATAGACGAAGCCGACATCGTTGCGGCGGATCGCCGTGCGCTCGTCGTCGGATAGCCGTCCGCAGGCACGACCGGCCAGGATGACATCGCCGGCGTCGGGGCGCTCGAGCAGGCCCGCGGTGTGCAAGAGCGTCGACTTGCCGGTGCCCGACGGCGCCACCAGCGCCACCACCTCGCCGCGCTTCAGCGAAAAATCGGCGCCGTTCAAAATGGTGAGCTTGCGCGGCCCCTGGACATAGTGCCGCTCGACGCTCTTCAGCTCGATAATGATCTCGGACTTCATTCGTATCTCAAGGCCTCGACCGGATCGAGACGGGCGGCCCGCCACGCCGGAAACACGGTTGCCAGGAAGGACAGGCCGAGCGCCATCAGGATGACGTAGGTGGTCTCGCGCGGGTCCATCTTTGCCGGCAACTGGCTGAGGAAATAGAGCTCCGGATTGAACAGCACCTTGCCGGTCATCCAGGAGAAGAACTGGCGGATGGATTCGATGTTGGTGCATATCAGCACCCCGAGCAGCACGCCGGCGAGCGTGCCGGTGACGCCGATCGCCGCGCCCGTCATCAGGAAGATGCGCAGGATGGCGCCCCGCGAAGCGCCCATCGTGCGCAGGATGGCGATGTCGTGGCCCTTGTCCTTCACCAGCATGATCAGGCCGGAGATGATGTTGAGCGCCGCCACCAGCACGATCAGCGTCAGGATCATGAACATGACGTTGCGCTCGACCTGCAGCGCCGAGAAGAAAGTCTCGTTGCGCTGGCGCCAGTCGACCATGTCGATCGGCCGTTGCGCAGCCGCATCGACCAGCGATTTCAGCGCGTCGACATTATCGGGATTGTCGACATAGATCTCGATCGTCTGCGCCCTGCCGTCCATGTTGAAATAGAGCTGGGCTTCCGAAAACGGCATGTAGACGATGGAGCTGTCATACTCCGACATGCCGACTTCGAAGATCGCCGCCACCTTGTAGCCCTTCAGCCGCGGCGTCGTGCCCATCGGCGTCACATCGCCTTCCGGCGAGATCAGCGTGATGGTGTCGCCGAGCACGAGGCCGAGATTCTCCGCCATGCGCTTGCCGATGGCGACGCCCTCGCCGGAGTCGAAGCCGTCAAGCGTGCCTTGTTTGACGTTTTGGGCGACGATGGCGATCTTGCCGAGGTCTTCGGCACGTATGCCGCGCACCAGCGCGCCCATGCCGCCGCCGACATTGCCTTGCGCCAGCACCTGGCCGTCGATCAGCGGTATGGCGTATTTGACGCCGGCCACGCCGTTGATGCGGGCGGCAACCTGCGCGTAGTCCTCAAGCGGCGAATCCAGCGGCTGCACGATCAGATGGCCGTTGACGCCGAGGATGCGGGTCAGAAGCTCAGCCCTGAACCCGTTCATGACGGCCATGACGACGATCAGCGTGGCGACGCCGAGCATGATGCCAAGGAAGGAAATCGAGGCGATGACCGAGATCACGGTCTCCTTGCGGCGCGACCGCAGATAGCGCCAGGCGACCATGCGTTCGAACATGGAGAACGGGCCAGCGACCGGAGACTTGGCGACCGGCGACTTGGCGACCGGAGATTTCGCTGCCGCGGCTTCGCTCATGCGGTTGCACCGAAGCGTTTCCTCGCCTCCGCGACCGGCAGCGTCTCGCGCTCGCCGGTCCTGCGGTTCTTGATCTCGATCTCGCCGGCAGCAACGCCGCGCGGGCCGACGATCACCTGCCAGGGCAGACCGATCAGATCGGCGGTGGCGAACTTGCCGCCCGGCCGCTGGTCGGTGTCGTCATAGAGCACGTCCTTGCCGGCGCCGGTGAAGGCGGCATACAGCTCGCCGCAGACCCGGTCGCAGTCGGCATCGCCCACCTTCATGTTGATCAGGCCGATGTCGAACGGCGCCACCGCGTCCGGCCAGATGATGCCGCTATCGTCATGGCTGGCCTCGATGATCGCCGCCACCAGGCGCGACGGCCCGATCCCGTAGGAGCCGCCGGAGACGAAATGATCCTTGCCGTCGGGCCCGGTCACCTTGGCGCCCATGGGCTTGGAATATTTGTCGCCGAAATGGAAGATGTGGCCGACCTCGATGCCGCGCGCCGAGACCCGTTCGGCTTCGCCGAGCTTGTCCCAGGCCGCCTCGTCATGCATCTCGTCGGTGGCGGCGTAGGGCGTCGTCCAGGTCTTGACGATGTCGGCGATCTCGCCGTCATTGGCAAAGTCGGTGTTTTCGCCGGGCACCTGGAGCGACAGATACTCGCGGTCGCAATAGACCTGACTCTCGCCGGTGTCGGCCAGGATGATGAATTCATGGCTGAGATCGCCGCCGATCGGCCCCGTGTCGGCCCGCATCGGGATCGCCTGCAGCCCCATGCGCGTGAACGTCCTGAGATAGGAGACGAACATCCTGTTGTAAGCTGCTTTGGCGCCCTCGAAATCGAGGTCGAAGGAATAGGCGTCCTTCATCAGGAACTCGCGTGAACGCATGACGCCGAAGCGCGGCCGCACCTCGTCGCGGAACTTCCACTGGATATGGTAGAGGTTGAGCGGCAGGTCCTTGTAGGACTTGACGTAGGCGCGCACGATCTCGGTGACCACTTCCTCATTGGTCGGACCGTAGAGCATGTCGCGGTCCTGTCGGTCCTTGATGCGCAGCATCTCCTTGCCATAGTCGTCATAGCGGCCGCTTTCGCGCCACAGATCGGCCGACTGGATGGTCGGCATCAGAATTTCCAGCGCGCCGGCGCGGTTCTGCTCCTCGCGGATGATGCGGCAGACCTTGTCCAGAACCAGCTTGCCCAGCGGCAGCCAGGAAAAGCTGCCCTGCCCCTGCTGGCGGATCATGCCGGCGCGCAGCATCAGCCGGTGCGAGACGATCTCGGCCTCACGCGGGTTTTCTTTCAGGATGGGCAGAAAAAACTGCGACAAACGCATGGACAGGTCCGTGAGAGAGGAGGCTGCACCGGAATCGGCGCGGCTGGCTTGCTTGCCCCGGCTTCATAGCTATTTCGTGACGGAATGGAAACCCGACCGGCCGCATCGGCCCGAAATCGCAAAATCGATTCTTCTTCCAAAGACCTTCGAACCGAAAACGGTAATGCTTTTGATGCAAGGTGCCGGGCATGGCTGCAAAGTGCTGACACACGCTTTGCGCGTCTGAGCGGCACAGCACACCTGGCCACATTAATTGGGCAGCGCCGGTGTTGTTCGTTTCGCAAGCAAAGCCTGCCGTACTATTGTGCAGTGCAGCACAGGATTGCCCGTTTGCGGGCAAAATTCTGCGTGACAATTTCATCAGGGTTAGGCTAGTGTGCCCCGATAACCGAGAGGGTAGAGAAAAATCTGCTCTCCTACGCGGTCAAAGTCTTGGGAGGATGCGATCTAGGCGCGGTTACCCGCTGCCGCCGGAAACCGGAAAACAGATCGGAACGCGTTTAAATTGCAAGGCCTTGTGCCTTGCATTTTTTTTGCCCAATCATCTGGTTAGATCGACCTGTTGCCAAATCACGTGAGCTTGCGCCGACGTGATCTGGGTCGCGATTCTATCAGGATTGGCTATGCTTGCGGGCGGAGTTGCCAACCTCAGCCCGAGGTGTCGAAACTGGAGTCCGATGCTCCGAAAATAGGCACAAAAAGGCGCATGCTGCCCGCCCGATTTTTTCGGCAGGAAAGTGCTTTAGTTAGCCGGTGCCTGGCTGGCTTCGGGGATGATGTGAGGGACTTCGTCGAGGCTATAACCCAGCCCATGCGTCAGGCCGTAGAAAATGCCCATGACGACCGCCGTGACGATGGTGGTACGGATCACGGCGCGCAGCATATGCGGCCCGCGCGGGGCGCTGGCAACGGTGCCCAGCGTTACGTCGTGATCGTCATCCTGCGTATGCACGCTGAACGGCAGCACGATGAACAGCATCAGCCACCATGTGATGAAGAACAGCGCGGCAAACGAAATCCAGCTCATGCCTGCTCCAGTTCGACCAGCGTGCCGAAGAAATCCTTGGGATGCAGGAACAACACCGGCTTGCCGTGGGCGCCGGTTTTGGGATTGCCGTCGCCCAGCACGCGGGCGCCGCTCGCCTTGAGATGATCGCGCGCGGCAAGGATATCGTCGACCTCATAGCAGACATGATGCATGCCGCCCGAGGGGTTTTTCTCCAGGAAAGCCGCGATCGGCGAGCCTTCGCCCAGCGGCTCCAACAGTTCGATCTTGGTGTTGCCGACATCGACGAACACCACCGTCACGCCGTGCTCCAGCAGCGCCTGCGGCGCGGTCACCCGGGCGCCCAGCGTATCGCGATAGGCGGCGATCGCCGCAGCCAGATCCGGCACGGCAAGCGCGACATGGTTCAAGCGTCCCAGCATGAAACCTCCAGCTTCCATTCTGGCGTCTTACGGCAAATCGGCCGACATCAATAGCCTTTGCGGAGGCGCGCAAGGTCGCACTTGGGTGAACCGCCGGCCTGTTCCAATCGGTGTCGGCGAAGTACAAACGGCAATGTCCGATGCCCGCCTCCGCGTTTTCAGCTTCGATCTTGGCTCGTTCAAGGTCGCCGCCCTGCTCGACGCCGTCGATCTCCGCGACAATCTCGCGGCTGCCTTCGCCCCTGGACAATCGCCGGACGCGGTGCGGGAACTCGCCATGTCGAACTTCATCGATCCTGATCGATACGAGCATTGCTTCATCCCGACGCTTGTCGACACCGGCGTGGAAAAAATCCTGTTCGACACCGGTTTCGGCGACGCCGACAGTCGCCTGCTGCAATGCCTGCAAGACCTCGGGCTCGAACCCGCCGACATCGATTTGGTGGTCATCACGCATGGCCACCCCGACCACATCGGGGGCCTCGTACACAACGGCGAAACCGTTTTCAGCCGGGCGCGCTATGTCTTCGGCGCGGCCGAATTCGTCTTCTGGACCGAAGCCGATGCTGTGCGCGAAGCCAGGCTGAGCAACCGCGACCTATTCCGGCGCGTCTGCATCGGCCTTGCCGACCGGGCGCAATTCGTAGCGCCGGGAGACGAGGTCGTGCCCGGCATCACCGCGATCGAAGCCGCCGGCCATTCCCCAGGGTTGCTGGCGTTTCACGTCGAGAGCGATGGGCAGCAATTGCTCATCTGGTCGGACGCCTTCCTGCACTCTGTCGTTTCGATCCAGCGGCCTGAGTGGCAGGCCGATCTCGACGACGAGAAGGAGCAGGCCGTCGAGACCCGCAAGCGCTTGCTGAAAATGGCCGCCGAACACCGGCTGCTTGTCGCCGGCTATCATATGCCGTTTCCGGGTCTCGGGCACATCGAGCAGGTGGACGGGACCTTTCGCTGGCTTCCCGCCACCAGCTGAACCAGCGCTTGGCTTCGCCTATCTCGTGACGAACACCGTCACCAGCGGCTTCTTGCCCCAGGCTTCGTTGGCGGCGCCGCGCACCGCACGCCGCACCGCTTCCTGCACCAGATCGAGGTCCTTGCGCCGCTGGCGCGGGATGGAGTCCACCGCGCCGACGGCCGCGTCGAGCATCAGATCTTCCATGTTCTCGCCACGCGCATCCGCCTCGGCGACGCCGATGGCGACCAGGTCGGGATCGCCGGCCAGCTCATATTTGTCGTCGAGCACGACATTGACCGCGACATGGCCTGCGAACGAGAGCTTGCGCCGGTCGCGAATACCCATCGCCTGGTCGGTGCCGATCAGCCTGCCATCCTTGTAGATGCGGCCAAACGGCACCTGGTCGATGATCGTGGCCGGGCCGGGCGCCAGCCGCAGCATGTCGCCGTCGCGCACCTGCGCCACCTGGCCGATGCCGGAGGTCGACATCAGCGACCCCTGCGCCACCAGATGTGCGGCCTCGCCATGCACGGGAACGCCGATTTGCGGGCGCACCCATTCATACATCTTGCGCAGTTCGCTGCGGCGGGGATGGCCGGATACGTGCACCAGCGCGTCGCCGTCCTCGATGATCTTGATGCCGAGATCGATGAGACGGTTCTTGATCTCGAGGATCGCCTTCTCATTGCCGGGAATGGTGCGCGAGGAAAACACGACCGTGTCGCCGGCCGTCAGCGACACCGACTTCATCTCGTCGCGCGAAAGTTTGGCCAGCGCCGCCAGCGGCTCGCCCTGGCTGCCGGTGCAGATGATGACCAGGTTTTCGCGCGGGATGAAACCGAAATCCTCTTCGGCGATGAACTCCGGCAGTCCGTCCATGTAGCCGAGCTCGTCGGCGACATCGATGACCCGCTTCAGCGAGCGGCCGAGCACCAGGCATTGGCGGCCGGCATCGCGCGCCGCCTTGGCGATCGAGACGATGCGCCCGACATTGGAAGAGAAGGTGGTGACGGCGACACGACCGACGGCGCTCTGGATGACACCCCTCAGGCCCTCGCCAACCGCCACTTCCGACGGCGATTCGCCTTCGCGCAGCGCATTGGTCGAATCGCAGACCAGCGCCAGCACGCCCTTGTCGCCATAGGCGCGGAAACGCGCCTCGTCGGTTTTGGGACCGATCGTCGGCTCAGGATCGATCTTCCAGTCGCCGGTATGGATGACGGTACCGGCCGGCGATGTAATCGCCAGCGACATCGGCTCGGGGATGGAGTGCGCCACCGGAATGGCCTCGATCTCGAACGGCCCGACGGTGAACTTTTCGCCTGCCCGGTAGATCGTCACCGGGATTTTCGGCGCGCCCTGCTCGCCCTGCCGCTTTGCGTCCAGCAGGCCGGCACTGAACGGCGTCATCCACACCGGCGCCTTCAGCTTTGGCCAGGTGTCGAGCAGCGCGCCGTAATGGTCTTCATGCGCATGGGTGATGATGATGCCGCGCAGATTGGCGAGGTTCTCCTCGATGAAGCGTGTGTCAGGCAGGATCAGGTCGACGCCCGGATGCGCCGCGTCGGGAAAGGTCACGCCGACGTCGACGACGATCCATTCGCGCGCACTGGGCGGCCCGTAGCCGTAAAGGGCGAAGTTCATGCCAATCTCGCCGACGCCGCCGAGCGGCACGAAGACGAGTTCGGCGTTTTGCGCTTTCGCCATCAATCTTTCCCTTCCTGGCCACTAGAGCATGATGCCGAAAAGTGTGAGCGGTTTTCGGATAACATCATGCTCTACCCCATGTGGGGCCAGCCCCTAAACTTTTGCCGACGCTACTGCGCCGAAATGCACGTCGCCGGCGGCGACCGTCACAACCGATCCCTCATCATCGCGGATCACGAAACGGCAGTCCTCGTCAATGGTCTCGAAGGTACCGCGCACGACATTCCCGTCAATCCTGACAGCAACCTCGCCGCCAAGCCCGGCCGCGCGCGCCAGCCAGCGCCGCCTGATGGCGTCGAGCCCGCGTCCGTCATCCCACAGCCGGGCATTGTCGGTCCAGGCATCCGACAGCGCCAGAAACAGCGTTTCGGCATCGCATGCAGCACCTACCGCCTGCAGCGATGTCGCCGGATAGGGCATATCGGTGGGATACGCCACCACATTGACGCCGATGCCGACCGCCACCGCGAAACGGCCGCCGTCGAGAATGGCCGATTCGAGCAGGATGCCGGCCAGCTTGGCGCCGGACGCCAGCACATCGTTCGGCCATTTCAGCTCGAAGCGGTTTTTGCCCTCACTGCCGCCATCGAGGCCGATTGCGATCCTGCCCTTGGGCACGACGGCCTCGAGCGCATCGGCCAGCGACAGGCCGGCGACGAAACCGAGCGTCGCGGCAAGGCGAAGCTCACCGCCGGTGATGACGAGCAAAGTCGCTGCCAGATTGCCTTCGGGCGACACCCAGGCACGGCCACGCCGGCCGCGCCCGCTTTCCTGTTTCTTGGAAACGACCCACAATTTGCCGGGGTCACCTGCCCTTGCATGGTCCAGTGCCACCGTATTGGTGGAGCCGATACTGTCATGGACCTCGAGCCGGAACCCTTCCGTCTCGGAGGTTGGAGCCAGCCGAAATGCCATCCCGCTCAGAAAAATGTCTTGGCGGCGGCTTCGGCGTAGGTCGCGATCGGACCGCCGATCAGCACATAGAACAGCACGAAGGCGCCACTGACGCCGAGCACCAGGCGCAGTTCGCTGGCCATCGGCACGAAGCCGCCGGCGGGTTCGTCGAACCACATGATCTTGATGATGCGCAGATAGTAATAAGCGCCCACGACCGAGGCCAGCACGCCGATGATCGCCAGCGCATAGAGGTTGGCGTTGATGGCGGCGAGGAAGACGTACCACTTCCCCCAGAAGCCGGCGAGCGGCGGGATGCCGGCCAGCGAGAACATCAGGATGGTCAGGATCGTGGCCATGATCGGGTTGGTCGAGGATAGACCGGCCAGATCGCTGATCTGCTCGACATTGCCTTCCTTGCGCCGCATGGCGAGGATGAAGGCGAAGGTGCCGAGCGTCATCACAAGATAGATCAGCATGTAGATGGCGACGCCGCGCACGCCGGCCTCGCTGTTGGCGGCAAGGCCGACCAGCGCATAGCCCATATGGCCGATCGAGGAATACGCCATCAGCCGTTTGATGTTGGTCTGGCCGATCGCGGCAAAGGCGCCGAGCGCCATCGAGGCGATCGAAATGAAGACCACGATCTGCTGCCAGTCCGAGGCGATCGGCTTGAAGGCGCCCATGGTGACGCGCACGATCAGCGCCATCGCCGCCATCTTGGGGGCTGCCGCCAGGAAGGCGGTGACCGGCGTCGGTGCGCCCTCATAGACATCTGGCGTCCACATATGGAACGGCACCGCCGATATCTTGAAAGCGAGGCCGGCCAAAACGAAGACCAGGCCGACGACGAGGCCAAGCTGGCGTTCGCCGCTGCCGAGCGCCGAGGCGATTTCCTGGAAGCCGACATTGCCGGTATAGCCGTAGACCAGGCTGATGCCGTAGAGCAGCATGCCCGACGACAGCGCGCCAAGCACAAAGTACTTCAGGCCGGCTTCGGTCGAACGCAGATTGTCGCGATTGATCGCGGCCAGCACGTAGATCGCCAGCGATTGCAGTTCGAGACCGAGATAGAGCCCGATCATGCCGTTGGCCGAGATCATCAGCATCATGCCGAGCGTGCACAGCAGGATCAGCACGGGGTATTCGAACTTGTCGAAATGCTCCTGCTTGGCGAAGCGCATCGACATCACCAGCGTCACCGCCGAACCGACCAGCGACAGCACCTTCATGAAGCGGGAAAAGGGATCCTGGATGAAGGCGTTGCCATAGGCGCTGCCCTGCCCCGTGGAAAAGACCAGCCACAGGCCGGCGATCACCAGCACCGCCACGGCAAGGCCTGTCACCAGGTTGACCATGTTGGCGCGCGAATAGGCGCCGACCATCAAGAGCGCCAGCGCGCCGATGGCGAGGATCAGCTCCGGCGTCGAGAGCGAAAGGCTGGAATAAAGGTCCGGCGTCATGGTTCGCAAAACCTCTGGTCAGTTCGCCGCCGCGGTCTGCGCGGCGCCGATGGATGCGGTGACATTGGTGACGAGCGCCTTGACCGACTGGGCCGTGGCATCGAAGACGGGGGCGGGATAGACACCGAAGAAGATGACCAGCACGACCAGCGGGTAGATGATCGCCTTCTCGCGCGTCGAGAGATCGAGCAGACCCTTCAGGCTTTCCTTGGTCAACGCGCCGAAGATCACCCGGCGGTAGAGCCAGAGCGCGTAGGCGGCCGACAGGATGACGCCGGTGGCGGCGAAGAACGCCACCCAGGTGTTGACCCGGAACACGCCGAGCATGGTCAGGAATTCGCCGACGAAGCCGCTAGTGCCGGGCAGGCCGACATTGGCCATGGTGAAGACCATGAACACCGTGGCGTATTTCGGCATGTTGTTGACCAGCCCGCCATAGGCGTCGATCTCGCGCGTGTGCATGCGGTCGTAGATGACGCCAACGCACAGGAACAGCGCGCCGGAGACGAGGCCGTGCGACAGCATCTGGAAGATCGCGCCCTGCACGCCTTCCTGGTTCATGGCGAAGATGCCCATGGTGACGAAGCCCATATGGGCGACGGAGGAATAGGCAATCAGCTTCTTCATGTCCTCCTGCATCAGCGCCACCAGCGAGGTGTAGATGATGGCGACCACCGACAGCGTGAACACCAGCGGCGCAAACATTTCGGACGCCAGCGGGAACATCGGCAGGGAGAAACGCAGGAAGCCGTACCCGCCCATCTTTAGCAGGATGGCGGCCAGAATGACCGAGCCTGCCGTCGGCGCCTCGACGTGCGCGTCGGGCAGCCAGGTATGCACGGGCCACATCGGCATCTTGACCGCGAAGGAGGCGAAGAAGGCGAGCCATAGCCAGGTCTGCATATTGGCTGGGAAGTTGTGCGTCAGAAGCGTCGGGATGTCGGTGGTGCCGGACTGGAAGAACATCGCCATGATGGCGAGCAGCATCAGCACCGAGCCGGCCAGCGTGTAGAGGAAGAACTTGAACGAGGCATAGACGCGGCGCTTGCCGCCCCAGACGCCGATGATGATGAACATCGGGATCAGGCCGGCCTCGAAGAAGACGTAGAACAGCACGATGTCGAGTGCGCAGAACACGCCGATCATCAGCGTTTCCAGGAGCAGGAAGGCGATCATGTAGGCCTTGACCCGCTTGTCGATCGCTTCCCACGACGCCAGGATGCAAAGCGGCATCAGGAACGTCGTCAGGATGACGAACAGCATCGAAATGCCGTCGACGCCCATATGGTAAGAAATGCCTGAATCCAGCCAGGCGAACTTTTCGACGAACTGGAAGCCGGCCTGCGAATTGTCGAAGCCGGTCCAGATGAACAGCGACACCAGGAAGACGAACGCCGTCGTCGAGAATGCGATGGCGCGGATGTTGCGGCGCGCATTCGGGCTGTCATCCCTGATCGGCAGGATCAGCAGCACACCCACCAGCGGCAGGAAGGTGACCAGCGAGAGGATTGGCACGGCGGTCATCAGAGCATCATCCAGGTGACGAGTGCGGCCACGCCGATCAGCATGGCGAAGGCATAGTGATAGAGGTAGCCGGTCTGCAGCTTGACGACGCGGTTGGTGACGTCGACGACGCGCGCCGATACTCCGTCCGGGCCGAGCCCATCAATGATGGCGCCGTCGCCGGTCTTCCACAGGAACCGGCCCAGCGCCTTGGCAGGGCGCACGAACAGCACGTCGTAGAGCTCGTCGAAATACCACTTGTTGAGCAGGAAGGCGTAGAGCAGGCGATGGTTGGCGGCCACACTCCGCGGCAATTCCGGCGAGCGTATGTAGAACTTCCAGGCGACGGCAAAGCCGATGACCATGGCGACGAACGGTGCCAGCTCGACCCACAACGGCAATTCGTGGATCTCGTACAGGATATGGTTGTCCGGCAGCGTGAACAGGGAGGCCTTCCAGAACTCGGCATAGCCCTCGCCGATGAAGGCGCCGTGGAAGATAATGCCGGCAAACAGCGCGCCGGCCGCCAGGATGAACAGCGGCACCAGCATCACCGGCGGTGATTCATGGACATGGTGCATGACGTCGTGGCTCGCCCGCGGCTCGCCATGGAAAGTCATGAAGATCAGCCGCCAAGAGTAGAAGGAGGTGAAGCAGGCGGCGATGACCAGCAGGATAAAAGCGAGGCCGGCAACCGAATTGTGCCCGGCAAAGGCAGCCTCGATGATGGCATCCTTGGAGAAGAAGCCGGCGGTGCCGATGACCGTCACCGGAATGCCGACGCCGGTCAGCGCCAGCGTGCCGATCACCATCATCCAGTAGGTCTTGGGAATGAGCGTCCGGAGACCACCCATGTTGCGCATGTCCTGCTCGTCGGAGACGGCATGGATGACCGAGCCCGAACCGAGGAACAGCAGCGCCTTGAAGAAGGCATGCGTGAACAGATGGAAGATGGCAGCGCCATAAGCGCCGACGCCGAGCGCCACGAACATGTAGCCGAGCTGCGAGCAGGTCGAATAGGCGATGACGCGCTTGATGTCGTTCTGGACCAGGCCGACGGTGGCGGCGAAGAAGGCGGTGAAGGCGCCGATGAAGGTCACGACCGTCAGCGCCGAATGCGACAGCTCGAACAGCGGCGACAGGCGCGCCAGCATGAACACGCCGGCGGTCACCATGGTGGCGGCATGGATGAGCGCGGAGACCGGCGTCGGGCCCTCCATGGCGTCCGGCAGCCAGGTGTGCAACGGCACCTGCGCCGACTTGCCCATCGCGCCCATGAACAGCAGCAGGCAGACGATGGTCATGGCCGCCTGTTTGTCGAGCGCATAGCCGAGGAAGGTCAGCACCGCCGCCCCATGCTCAGCGCCTTCGGCCGGAATGAAGGTCGCGGCATTGGCAAAGATGGTGCCGAGATTGACCGAGCCGAACAAAACGAAGACGCCGAAAATGCCGAGAGCGAAGCCGAAATCGCCGACCCGATTGACGACGAAGGCCTTGATCGCGGCAGCATTGGCCGACGGCTTTTTGTACCAGAAGCCGATCAGCAGGTAGGAGGCGAGACCCACCCCTTCCCAGCCGAAGAACATCTGCACCAGATTGTCGGCCGTCACCAGCATCAGCATGGCGAAGGTGAACAGCGACAGATAGGCAAAGAAGCGCGGCCGGTTCGGATCATGGTGCATGTAGCCGATCGAGTAGATGTGGACCAGCGCCGAAACGGTGTTGACGACGACCAGCATGACCACGGTCAACGTGTCGATCCTGAGCGCCCAGGAGGCGTCGAGGCCACCGGACTGGATCCAGCGCAGCACCGGCACGGTGAACACTTCGCCCTCGCCGAAGCCGACGGAGAAGAAGGCGACCCAGGACAGCACGGCCGAGATCACCAGGAAGCCCGAGGTGATGTATTCCGATGCCTTGGCGCCGAGCGAATTGCCGAACAGGCCGACGATCAGGAAGCCGAGCAGCGGAAGGAAGACGATCGCTTGATACATGTTAGCCCCGTCAACCCTTCATCTGGTTCACGTCTTCGACCGCGATCGAGCCGCGGTTGCGGAAGAAGACGACGAGAATGGCAAGTCCGATAGCCGCCTCGGCGGCGGCGACCGTCAGCACGAACAGCGCAAACACCTGTCCGACGAGATCGCCAAGAGCGGCCGAGAAGGCGACGAAATTGATGTTGACCGCCAGAAGGATCAGCTCGATCGACATCAGGATGACGATGATGTTGCGGCGGTTCAGGAAGATGCCGAACACGCCGAGCGTGAACAGGATCGCCGATACGGTCAGATAATGCGCGATGCCGACGACCATAGCCAGATCAAACCTTTCCCGGCATTTGTTTAATCATTGAACGCGCAGACGCTATGGCGTCCAGCAAGCTGTCTATTGCGGAAGCTTCGAAGGTAACTGTTCCATCATTCCGGCCTGGCGCCTGAACGTATGAAAAGTTTTCGCTCTTGATGTTGAGGGTCAACTTCCCGTCGCGATTCCAGACAAATACTGACGCCGCCCTTTGAGCCGAAGCAACCGACCAGGAGGAAAGCTCCTCTCCCCAGTATTTTTTCTTCAAACGGTCGAACATCCTCAGAGCCCCTCGCCCGACTTGACCTTGCGGATTTCCATGCCTGTCGCCGGCGTACGGCCGACCTGGGCAGCGATCGACTGCCGCTTGACCCCTTCCTTGTGACGCAGCGTCAAGACGATGGCGCCGATCATGGCAACCAGCAGCACGAGGCCGGCAATCTGGAAGTAATAGAGGTAGTCCGTGTAGAGGATGTCGCCGAGTGCGGCCGTGTTTGTCCGCGCGGCGAGGTCCGGGATCGGCTTCGACACCGTCGACGCCAGTCGCGGCGCGAAGCTGTAGCCGCCGAGCACGATGATCAGTTCGAAAGCCAGGATCAGCCCGACGAATGCACCGATCGGCGCATATTGCTGCGCTCCCTCCTTCATCTCGGCGAAGTCGACATCGAGCATCATGACGACGAACAAGAACAGCACCATGACCGCGCCGACATAGACGACGAGCAGGATCATCGCCAGGAACTCGGCGCCGGTCAGCATGAACAGGCCGGCGGCATTGAAGAAGGTCAGGATCAGGAACAGCACGGAATGCACGGGGTTACGCGACGAAATGACCATGAAGGCCGACGCCACCGCGACAAAGGCGAAGAGGTAGAAAAAGGCCGCCTCTAGTCCACTCAGCATTGGGGATCCCCCGGGTTCCTGTCCAAACAGGACGCTCGTCCTGTTTGATGTCTGCCACCGCCTCCGGTGTGCAAGTTGCGTTGTCCTTAGACGAGGCCCCTCGCCCCGTCCATGCGTCAAATGTCAGCGGTAGGGCGAGTCCAACGAGATGTTGCGCGCCAGTTCGCGCTCCCACCGGTCGCCATTCGCCAGCAGCTTGTCCTTGTCGTAGTAAAGTTCCTCGCGCGTCTCCGTCGCGAATTCGAAATTCGGGCCCTCGACGATGGCGTCGACCGGGCAGGCTTCCTGGCAGAAGCCGCAATAGATGCACTTCACCATGTCGATGTCATAGCGCACGGTGCGCCGCGTGCCGTCATTGCGGCGCGGGCCGGCCTCGATGGTGATCGCCTGCGCCGGGCAGATCGCTTCGCACAGCTTGCAGGCGATGCAGCGTTCCTCGCCATTGGGATAACGGCGCAGCGCATGCTCACCACGGAAGCGCGGGCTGACCGGCCCCTTCTCGTGCGGATAGTTGATCGTCTCCTTCGGCGCGAAGAACTGGCGCATCGACAGGAAGAAGGCGCTGACGAAATCCTGCAGCAGTAGCGATTTTGCGGCCTGAGTTAGTGCACCCATTTGCCACTCCCAAAGGCGACCAACGCAACGGTCGCGAACATGACGCCCAGTATGAGCGGGTAAGCCGTCAAGACGCGCTTGGCGAAATGCTCGTCCAATTGCTTCACCTCATCGGGTAGGGGAAAGCCCAAAAAACTATTTTGCCTTTTCCGGTATGGCTCGAGTGGAGCCCCAGAGCGCGTCATAAGCCACCCCACCAAGAGCCCAGAGGCGCCGCCTAACAGCAAGATTACCAAATCGCGCATCACGCCATCCCCGTGAGCTTGAGGAAGGCAGCGACGATCACCACCATCGCCAGCGAGATCGGCAGGAAGACTTTCCAGCCCAACCGCATCAGCTGGTCGTAGCGGTAGCGCGGCACGAAGGCCTTCACCATCGAGAACATGAAGAACATCAGGCAGATCTTGAGCACGAACCAGATCACGCCGGGCACCCAGGTGAAGGGCGCGAAGTCGAACGGCGGCAGCCAGCCGCCAAGGAACAGGATCGTCGCCAGCGCGCACATCAGCACCACGGCGACATATTCGCCGAGGAAGAACAGCAGGAACGGCGTCGAGGAATATTCGACCATGTGACCGGCAACCAGTTCCGATTCGGCTTCCACGAGGTCGAAGGGCGGCCGGTTGGTTTCGGCCAGCGCCGAGATGAAGAAGATGACGAACATCGGGAACAGCGACAGCCAATGCCAGTCGAGGAAGGTGTTGGACAGGCCAAGCTTGGTGCCCAGGCCGTCCTGTTGCGACATGACGATGTCCGACAGGTTGAGCGAGCCGACGCACAGAAGCACGGTGACGATGACGAAGCCGATCGAGACTTCATAGGACACCATCTGCGCGGCCGAACGCAGCGCGCCGAGGAACGGATATTTCGAGTTGGACGCCCAGCCGCCCATGATAACGCCATAGACCTCTAGCGAGGAGATGGCGAAGACATAGAGGATGCCGACATTGACGTTGGCGATCGCCCAGCCATCGCTGACGGGGATAACCGCCCAGGCCGAGATCGCCAGCACGGCGGAAACCAATGGCGCCAGGAGAAAAACGCCCTTGTTGGCGCCGGACGGGATCACCGGCTCCTTGAACACGAATTTCAACAGGTCGGCGAAGGCCTGCAGCGTGCCCCAGGGGCCGACGACGTTCGGGCCACGCCGCAACTGCACCGCCGCCCAGATCTTGCGGTCGGCATAAAGCAGATAGGCGACGCCGATCAGAAGCACGACGATAAGCAAAACGGACTTCAAGACGATGATCAGCGCCGGCAGCACGTAGAAGGAGAGGAAGGTTTCCATGCTTATTCCGCCGCCTGCTTGAAGCCGCTCTTCGCCAGCGCCGAGCATTCCGCCATGACGGCGGAGGCCCGTGCGATCGGGTTGGTCAGATAGAAATCCGCGACCGGCGAGGTGAAAGTGCCCTTGTTCAGCCGCCCGCCGAGCTTCGCTACCTTGGCGATATCATCGGCACTGCCTGCCTCGACATGGTCGATGCGGGCGAGATGCGGATATTCGCCATAGAGCCTGGCGCGCAGTTGCTGCAGCGAATCGAAGGGCAGCTTCTTGCCCAGCACATCCGACAGCGCCCGCATGATGGCCCAGTCTTCGCGCGCATCGCCCGGTGCGAAGCCGGCGCGGTTGGTCTGCTGCACGCGTCCCTCGGTGTTGACATAGGTGCCGGACTTTTCGGTGTACGCGGCGCCCGGCAGGATGACATTGGCGCGATGCGCGCCGGCGTCACCATGGGTGCCGACATAGACGACAAAGGCGCCGCCGGTCTTTGACATGTCGATCTCGTCGGCGCCGAGCAGGAACAGCACGTCGCTGTCGCCGAGCATGCCGGCGACGTTCTTGCCGCCCTCGCCCGGTACGAAGCCGACATCAAGGCCGCCGACGCGGGCAGCCGCATTGTGCAGCACGGCAAAGCCGTTCCAGTCGGCGCGGGCGGCGTTGACGGCAGCGGCGAGTTTCGCCGCCTGGCCGAGCACCGCGGCTCCGTCGGCGCGCGCCAACGCGCCCTGGCCGACAATGATCAGCGGATGCGTCGCCTTCTTCAGCACCTGGAAGAACCTGCCGTTGCCGTCGGCCAGATCCTTCAGCGATTCCGGACCGGCGCCCAGCTGCTCATAGTCATAACGTGTGTCGCCGACCTCGCCGATGACGCCGACCGGCAGATTGCCGATGCGCCAGCGCTTGCGGATGCGGGCGTTGAGCACCGAGGCCTCGAAGCGCGGATTGGCGCCGATGATCAGCACAGCGTCGGCCTGCTCGATGCCCTCGATGGTCGGGTTGAAGATGTAGCTGGCGCGGCCCAGCGCCGGATCGAGTGCTGCACCATCCTGGCGGCAATCGGTGTTCTTCGAGCCGAGCGAAGCCATGAGCTGTTTCAGCGCGTAGATTTCCTCAACCGCAGCTAGATCGCCGGCAATCGCACCAATCTTTTCGGGCGCAGCCTTGGACACCGCATCCTTGATCGCGGCGAACGCTTCCGTCCAGCTTGCGGGGGCGAGCTTGCCGTCCTTGCGCACATAGGGGCGATCGAGGCGCTGCGTGCGCAGGCCGTCCCAGATGAAACGGGTCTTGTCGGAAATCCACTCCTCGTTCACCGCCTCGTTGACGCGCGGCAGGATGCGCATGACTTCGCGGCCGCGGCTATCGACGCGAATCGCCGAGCCGACGGCGTCCATCACGTCGATGGATTCGGTCTTGGTGAGCTCCCACGGCCGCGCCTGGAAGGCGAACGGCTTTGAGGTCAGCGCGCCGACCGGGCAAAGGTCGATGACGTTGCCTTGCAGCTCCGAGGTCATGGCGCTTTCGAGATAGGTGGTGATCTCGGCATCCTCGCCGCGGCCGATCAGGCCGAGCTCGGAAATGCCGGCAACTTCCGTGGTGAAGCGGACGCAGCGCGTGCAGTGGATGCAGCGGTTCATCACCGTCTTGACCAGCGGCCCGATATACTTGTCTTCGACCGCCCGCTTGTTCTCGTGATAGCGCGAGGAATCGACGCCGAAGGCCATGGCCTGGTCCTGCAGGTCGCATTCGCCGCCCTGGTCGCAGATCGGACAATCCAGCGGATGGTTGATCAGCAGGAATTCCATCACGCCTTCCCGGGCCTTCTTGACCATCGGCGTGTTGGTGAAGATTTCCGGCGTTTCGCCATTCGGGCCCGGGCGCAGGTCGCGCACGCCCATGGCGCAGGAGGCCTGCGGCTTGGGTGGCCCGCCCTTCACCTCGATCAGGCACATGCGGCAATTGCCGGCGATCGACAGCCGCTCATGGAAACAGAAGCGCGGCACTTCCGCGCCCGCGTCCTCGGCCGCCTGCAGCAGCGTGTAGTGGTCGGGTACAGTGATTTCTTTCCCGTCGACCTTGAGCTTTGCCATCAATTGCCCCCGGCGGTCTGCGCCGTCTCATATGCCTGAAACAGATCGCTCAGCCTGATGCCATTGATCATCATGCCGGCGACGTCAGCGTTTTCTATCTTCACGTTGCTCATATTCACATTGTTGAAAAACGCGTTCGAGAGGTTCGCGTCGTCCATCAGGGCCGCCGACAGGTTGACATTGTGAAACTGCGTGTTCGACAGGTTCACATCGTCAAATCTGGAGTTGCTGACGATGGCATTGCGCACATCGAGAACATCGCGCCTGTCGTGGACATCCATGCCTGCCCCCTACCTCTTCGCCTTGGCGGCGAGCGTCAGCGCCGCCGCCTGGCGGGTCCACTCGTCGCGGCCGATGCGGCCCTTGAGCGACAGGTAATCCTCGACCCAGGCGATCTCTTCCGGCGTCCATGCAGCGATCTGGGCAAAGGTCCAGATGCCGAGGCCGTTCAGCACTTTTTCCAGCTTCGGCCCAACACCCGTTATTGCCTTGAGATCCGACGGCTTGGACGGACGCGCAATGGTCTTGGGCTGCCTGAAATCCTCCGGCATCAGCCCGGTCGTCGCGTCTTCGGCGACGGCATCGGCCTTCTCCGGCTCGGCATTGACGGTGCGGGCGGCAATATCAGTCACCTCCTGGGCAAAGGTCTGCGCCTCGGCGATCAGGGTCTTGGTCGCGGCGCGCGCTTTGGTGGCGGGGGCGGTCTCCGAGTAACGCTCGGCGCGCTGGTCGAAATCGTCGATGATCGGCTGGAAAATCCGCTGCGAAGCCTCGGCAGCGCCCGACATAGCGCCGAGCCAGACGCCAAAGGCGTGGTTGGCGAGGCCGAAGCCCAGCGCCGACATGGCGGCGGCACCGGCGACAGGATGCGCGAGAAGGTTGACGGCGCTGGCCATCTCCCTCGGCATCATCCTGGTCAAATCCTGGTTCATCTTCTCAAGCTGGTCCAAATTGGGCATCAAAGGGTTCGAATACGGCGCCATAGATATCTCCTGGTCGTTTCTTCGTCTGCCCCGCCCCTATATGTCAGTCCCGGGCTTGCGCCCGTATTTCAAATCTATTCCGCCGCCACCATCACCGGCTCGGCCCGGTGCGCGTTGCGCGAAAACTCGTCGATGCGTCGCTCCACCTCGCCGCGGAAATGCCGCATCAGGCCCTGGATCGGCCATGCCGCCGCATCGCCCAGCGCGCAGATCGTATGGCCTTCCACCTGCTTGGTGACGTCGAGCAGCATGTCGATCTCGCGTTTCTGTGCTTCCCCGCGCACCAGCCGCTCCATCACCCGCCACATCCAGCCGGTGCCCTCGCGGCACGGCGTGCACTGGCCGCAGCTTTCGTGCTTGTAAAAATAGGACAGCCTGGCAATCGCCTTCACGATATCGGTCGACTTGTCCATGACGATGACAGCTGCCGTGCCGAGGCCCGATTTGAGGTCGCGCAGCGCGTCGAAATCCATCGGCGCGTCGATGATCTGCTCGGCCGGCACCAACGGCACCGAAGCGCCGCCCGGAATGACTGCGAGCAGATTGTCCCAGCCGCCGCGAATGCCGCCGCAATGCGTCTCAATCAGTTCACGGAACGGGATCGACATCGCCTCTTCGACGGTGCACGGATTGTTGACGTGGCCCGAGATGCAAAACAGCTTGGTGCCGACATTGTTGGGGCGGCCGAAGGACGAGAACCAGGCCGCACCCCGGCGCAAAATGGTCGGCGCCACTGCGATCGACTCGACATTGTTGACCGTTGTCGGACAACCGTACAAGCCGACATTGGCCGGGAATGGCGGCTTCAGGCGCGGCTGGCCCTTCTTGCCTTCCAGGCTTTCGAGCAGCGCGGTCTCCTCGCCGCAGATGTAGGCGCCGGCGCCGTGATGCATGTAGATGTCGAAATCGTAGCCCGACGTGTTGTTCTTGCCGATCAGCTTGGCCTCATAGGCTTCGTCGATGGCGCGCTGCAGCGCCTCGCGCTCGCGGACAAACTCGCCGCGCACATAGATGTAGGCGGCGACCGCGCCCATGGCGAAGCCGGCAATGAACGACCCCTCGACCAGCGTGTGCGGATCGTTGCGTAGAATGTCTCGATCCTTGCACGTGCCGGGCTCGGATTCGTCGGCGTTGACAACGAGATAACTCGGCCGGCCGTCGCTCTGCTTGGGCATGAACGACCATTTCAGCCCGGTCGGGAAGCCGGCGCCGCCGCGGCCGCGCAGACCCGACGCCTTCATCTCGTTGACGATCCACTCGCGCCCCTTGGCGATTATGCCCGGCGTGTTGTCCCAGGCGCCGCGCGCCATGGCGCCGGCCAACGACTTGTCGAAGAGGCCGTAGATGTTGTTGAAGATGCGGTCTTTATCCTGAAGCATTGTTCGTCCCTCAGACCGGCTTCTTGCCGAAGACGCGGATGTATTCGGCGACGCCGCCCTTGGCGAGCACCTTGGCCTGACCGACCCAGTCGTCGCGGTCGATACGCCCTTGGAAGGCGAGATAGCCGTCCACCCAGTCGCGCTCGGCCTTCTTCCAGGAAGCGACCTGCGCGAAGGTGAAGATGCCCAGCGTATGCAGGATGCCCTCGATCTTCGGGCCGACGCCCGAGATCAGCTTGAGATCGTCGACCGCTGCGGGCCTGTCGATGCCGGCCGGACGGTTCTTGTCTTCCAGCGACGGTTTTGCCGGCTTGGCGGCTGGTATCTTGACTTCCGGCGCCTTGAAGGCAGCCGCCGGCTCGGCCTTGTTCCTGGGGCCGCTACGCTGTTTCGAGACCTCCTCGACTTCCGGCGCAGCCAGATTGGCATTGGCAGCCGAATGCAACGGTGCGGCAACGCTCGCTGCTTTTTCCACCTCGGGCGCGACCTTGACCGGCGATGGCGACTTCAGAGCCGGACTGGTCTCTGGAGCATCGGTCTTTGGCTTGCCGGCCTTGGACGGCGCAACTGGCGCTGCGGCCGGCGCCTGCGAAACCGTAGCGGCCGGCGCAACTGCCGCTGGCGCCGCTTTGGCAGCCTTGGTCGCCGCTTTGGCTTCCTTGTCGCGCGTCGCCTTGAGGATCGCCTTTTCGCTCGTCAGCGTCGTCAGGCCAGGCGCCGGCTCGGAGCCGGTTCGACCGTTCTGCGGTCCTGTGGGGACCGTGGCACCCTTGCCGGCATCGTAGAGATCGATGATTTCGGCCAGCCGTTCCGGCGTCAGATCCTCGAACGTGTCCTTGAAGACCATGACCATCGGTGCGTTGACGCAGGCGCCAAGGCACTCGACCTCCTCCCACGACAGTGTGCCCTTGTCATTGGTGTGGAACTGGTCGTGATGGATTTTGGAGCGGCACACGTCCATCAGCGCTTCCGAGCCGCGCAGCATGCAGGGTGTGGTGCCGCAGACCTGGATATGGGCACGGGTGCCGACCGGATTGAGCTGGTACTGCGTGTAGAAGGTCGCGACCTCGAGCCCGCGAATGCGCGGCATGCCGAGCATGTCGGAAATCGTCTCGATCGCCGCCTTGGTGACCCAGCCCTCCTGCTCCTGCGCGATCATCAGCAGGGGAATGATCGCCGACTGTTCGCGGCCCTTCGGATATTTCTTGATCCATTGCTTGGCGGCCGCCGCATTCGCCCGGTTGAAGGCGAAGGAGGCTGGCTGGACGCTGGCTTCTGCGAGACGGCGGACTGACATGGATTTTCGCTTTTATGTTTTCTTATTGAACCGAACTGGAGACTCGATAGCAGTTCTCAGATTGCCCTAACACGCACACAAACTCTTCTTTGCCGCGTTTCAGGCGGACATATTCATCATACCGATCACCAACCCAAGAGACACAATAAGGCCTCGGCCGGCCGGGCACTTGGGCTACGAACGTCTCAATCGGGCATGCCGGATGGGAATGAATAACAAAATCCTGATCCATCGGCGCGTGCCTCTCGTACGTGCGCCCCATCAACAAGTCACCTTCAGCGACCAGCTCAAATCCGATTTTGACCAAGTCTCTCGACAGAAGTCGACCATCCGGACCCCATGCGGGAACTTGGGCCGCCATTGCCAGAACGGCTGCAGTGACAAGAGCATTCATTGCTACCGATCGACCTCCCCGAACACGATATCGAGTGAACCCAACACGGCGGTGACGTCGGCCAGCATGTGGCCGCGGCAGAGGAAATCCATGGCTTGCAGATGCGCGAAACCGGGGGCGCGCAGCTTGCAGCGATACGGCTTGTTGGTGCCGTCGGAGACGAGATAGACGCCGAACTCGCCCTTCGGCGCCTCGACGGCCGCATAGACCTCGCCGGCCGGCACGCGATAGCCCTCGGTGTAGAGCTTGAAGTGGTGGATCAGCGCTTCCATCGAGCGCTTCATGGCCTGGCGCTTCGGTGGCACCACCTTGCCGTCGAGGTTCGACACCGGGCCGGTGCTCTCCTTGCCAAGCAAGAGGTCGACGCACTGGCGCATGATCTTGGCCGACTGGCGCATCTCTTCCATGCGCACGAGATAACGGTCGTAGCAGTCGCCGTTCTTGCCGATCGGGATATCGAAATCCATCTCGGAATAGCATTCATAAGGCTGCGACTTGCGCAGATCCCAGGCCGCACCCGAGCCGCGCACCATGACGCCGGAGAAACCCCAGGCCCAGGCATCGGCCAGGGACACCGTGCCGATGTCGACATTGCGCTGCTTGAAGATGCGGTTGCCAGTCAAGAGCTTGTCGAGATCGTCAAGCGACTTCAGGAACGGATCGATCCACTTCCCGATGTCCTCGACCAGCTTCGCCGGCAAGTCCTGATGGACGCCGCCGGGGCGGAAATAGGCCGCATGCATGCGCGAACCGGAGGCGCGCTCATAGAAAACCATCAGCTTTTCGCGTTCGACGAAGCCCCATAGCGGCGGCGTCAGCGCGCCGATATCAAGCGCCTGCGTCGTCACATTGAGGATGTGCGACATGATGCGGCCGATCTCGCAATAGAGCACGCGGATCAGCTGGCCGCGCTTCGGCACCTCGATGCCGAGCAGCCGCTCGGCGGCAAGCGCGAAGGCATGCTCCTGGTTCATCGGCGCGCAATAATCGAGCCGGTCGAGATAGGGCACCGCCTGCAGATAGGTCTTGTGCTCGATCAGCTTTTCGGTGCCGCGGTGGAGCAAGCCGATATGCGGATCGACGCGGTCGACCACTTCGCCGTCCAACTCAAGCACCAACCTCAAAACACCATGCGCCGCAGGGTGTTGAGGTCCAAAGTTGATGTTAAAATTGCGGACGGAGGTTTCAGCCATTCTGGCGCCTCAATTCGTCTTGGCTTTTTCGTCCCCGGGCAGCACGTAGTCGGTGCCTTCCCACGGGGAAAGAAAATCGAAATTGCGGAATTCCTGCTTCAGCTCGACAGGCTCATAGATCACGCGCTTGGCTTCGTCGTCGTAGCGCACTTCGACAAACCCGGTCAGCGGGAAATCCTTGCGCAGCGGATGACCCTCGAAACCGTAGTCGGTGAGGATGCGGCGCAGATCCGGATGGCCCGAGAACAGCACGCCGTAGAGATCGTAGGTCTCGCGCTCGAACCAGTCGGCGCCGGGATAAACTGATGTCAGCGACGGCACCAGCGCCTCTTCGTCGGCCTGGACCTTGATGCGGATGCGCAAATTCTGCTTCGGCGACAGCAAGTGATAGACAACGTCGAAGCGCTTGGCGCGCGACGGGTAGTCGGCGCCGCAGACATCGATGATCGAAATGAACTGACAGCCCGCATCGTCGCGCAGGAAGGTCGCCACGTCGGTCAGGTCGCCGGGCTCGACCGAGATCGTCAGTTCGCCATAGGCCAGCACCGGGTCATGGACGCGATGCGGCAGCTTTTCGCCGAGATAGGTCGACAGTTCGCTAAGGGATGCGGCCATGGATTTACCGTTCGATCGTGCCGGTGCGGCGGATCTTCTTCTGCAGCAGAAGAATGCCGTAGAGCAGCGCTTCGGCGCTCGGCGGGCAGCCGGGGACATAGATGTCGACCGGCACGACGCGGTCGCAGCCGCGCACCACCGAATAGGAATAGTGGTAATAGCCGCCGCCATTGGCGCAGGAGCCCATCGAGATGACGTAGCGCGGCTCCGGCATCTGGTCGTAGACCTTGCGCAGCGCCGGCGCCATCTTGTTGGTCAGCGTGCCGGCGACGATCATGATGTCGGACTGGCGCGGAGACGCGCGCGGCGCAACACCGAACCGCTCCGAATCGTAGCGCGGCATCGAGGTGTGGATCATCTCGACCGCGCAGCACGCCAGACCGAAGGTCATGAACATCAGCGAACCGCTGCGTGCCCAGGTGATCAGCGCCTCGGTCGAGGTGACCAGAAAGCCCTTGTCGGCGAGTTCATTGTTGATCTCGAGGAAGAACGGATCGTCAGAACCGACCGGACGACCGGTATTGGGGTCGATCAGGCCTTTGGGCTTCGGCGCAACGAGCGTACCGGAACTGTCGTTCAATCCCATTCCAGCGCTCCTTTTTTCCATTCATAGGCAAAGCCGATGGTCAGCACCGCCAAAAACACCATCATCGACCAGAAACCGAGCATGCCGATCTTCGAAAACGACACCGCCCACGGAAACAGGAAGGCCACTTCCAGGTCGAAGATGATGAACAGGATCGACACCAGGTAGAAGCGGATGTCGAACTTCATGCGGGCATCGTCGAACGAGTTGAAGCCGCACTCATAGGCGGAAAGCTTTTCGGGATCGGGACTGCGGTAGGCCACCAGGAACGGCGCTATGATAAGCACCAGGCCAATGACCGCCGCCACGGCGATGAAGAGGACGATGGGCAGGTACGAACTGAGCAGTGCGTTCATGCTGCGGCTTTCCCTTGGCGGCCAATCCACGTTGATTACAGCAACCAACCCTAATGCGGAAGCGTGACAGTTTAACCGCTGAACCGTTTTAGGTGCCTATGCTGCAACGCGGCGAGGGTTAGCGCAGGGCTTTCGGCGAAGCAAGTCAAACCTTGTTCAAAACGCAGTGCTGGACGGCAGGTCGGGAAAAACTGGTCCGATCCGCTCTTGTTTGATTTCCTTCACTTTCTACTCCACTTTTGTCTCCTGACATGTCTCCCGCCACAAGCCTGCTAGCATGGCCGGAATCACCGGCTAAAAATACGGCAACAGGACCAGGGGCAAAGGTATCTTGATGAAGGACAAAATATCGCTCGCCATGGCCAGGCGGATCGCCCTTGGCGCGCAGGGTTTTACCGACCCGCGGCCGAGCGGTACACCGGACCGCCGCCACCTCGCCCGCGTGCTCTCGCGCACCGGCCTCTTGCAGATCGATTCCGTCAGCGCCGTGGTGCGCGCCCACTATATGCCGCTCTATTCGCGCCTTGGGTCCTACCCCTTATCCCTGCTCGACAATGCCGCCGTCACCCGCAAGCGCACGGTGTTCGAATACTGGGCGCATGAGGCCTCCTTCCTGCCGGTCGAGACCTGGCCTTTGATGCGCTGGCGCATGCAGCGAGCCGAGAGCGGCGACGAAATGTATCTGGGGCTGGCCAAATGGGGCCGCGAGCACGCCGCCTATATCGAGGAGATCTATCGCGCGGTCGTCGAGCGCGGACCGATCGCCGCTTCGGCCCTGGAAGGCCAAAAAGGCTCGGGCGGCTGGTGGGGCTGGAGCCATGCCAAGCATGCCTTCGAATGGCTGTTCTGGGCCGGCCGCATCACCACAGCGCACCGCCGTGGCTTTGAGCGCTTCTACGACCTGCCCGAGCGCGTGCTGCCGCAGGCGATCCTCGATCTGCCGGTGCCGGCCGCCGAGGACGCACATCGCGAATTGCTGCGCATTTCCGCCCGCGCCCACGGCATCGCGACCTCCGGCGACCTGCGCGACTATTTCCGCCTGTCGCCGGCCGACATGAAGGGCCGACTGGAGGAACTGGTCGAGCTGGGTGAACTGCTGCCGGTTCGCGTCGAAGGCTGGGACAAGCCGGCTTACTTCCACCGGGACGCCCGCATCCCCCGAAAAATCGAGGCCCGCGCGCTGCTGGCGCCGTTCGACCCCGTCGTCTTCGAGCGCTCACGCTCGGAGCGCCTGTTCGATTTCCACTACCGGATCGAGATCTACACCCCGGCCGACAAGCGGCAGTATGGCTACTACGTCCTGCCGTTCCTCCTTGGCGACCGCATCGTCGCCCGCGTCGACCTCAAGGCCGATCGTCCGGCAGGCGTGCTGCGTGTCCACGCCGCCTACGCCGAGCGCGGCGCGCCGCCTGACACCGCCGCTCAGCTCTTCGAGGAATTGAAGCAGATGCAGGGCTGGCTTGAACTGGAAAGCATGCAAATCGCGCCGGCCGGCGATCTGGGGCCGGCGCTGGCCGACATCGCCGTGTCGTAGCCGTGCGTTGACACCGCTGCCCGCAAAAGCCTAAATCCGCTCCAGACGGTCCCTTGCCCGCAACGGCAAGGGCCAAGAGGGAATGCGGTGCGGGACAAAATCCCAAATCCGCGGCTGTCCCCGCAACTGTAAGCGATGAGCCTGGGCCGAAAGCCACTGGGTAACACCGGGAAGGCGGCTAACCAAGGCGACGACTCGCGAGCCAGGAGACCTGCCGTCTGCGACTATATAATCCGATCGCCCGGCGGGTTTCCGGGCAAGGAGCCCGGTTTTGGACCAGAACAGCAGTTTTTCGGCTGGCACAGCGGATGTTTCGTCCGCCGATAGCGATGCCTTGTCGGGCGTCACCGTCGTCGTCTGCGCCTCCTGCCGCGACGAGACCGGCTCCGACGCCCATCCCCGCGCCGGCGAACTGCTGGCCGGCGACACGCGCCGCGCCGCATCCGATGACGACATCCGCGTCCGCACCGTCGAATGCCTCGGCAATTGCAAGCGCCGACTGAGCGCCGCCATCCTGCGCGATGGCTGCTGGAGCTATGTCTTCGGCGATCTGACCACAGCCAGTGGTGCCGACCTCGTCACCGGCGCAAAGCTCTTCGCCACCTCCACCGATGGCCTCATCCCCTGGCGCGGCCGGCCCGATAGCCTCAAGCGCGGCCTCGTTGCCCGCATTCCACCCCTCGACCTGCTGAAGGACTGACCATGAACGCTTCCGTTTCCCGTGTTCCTTGCACTGTCGTCACCGGCTTCCTCGGCGCCGGCAAGACGACGCTGGTCCGCCATCTCCTCGAAAACGCGGGGGGCAAGCGCATTGCCATCATCGTCAACGAGTTCGGCGACATCGGCATCGACGGCGAGATCCTGAAAGGCTGCGGCATCGACACCTGCCCCGAGGAAAACATCGTCGAACTGGCCAATGGCTGCATCTGTTGCACCGTCGCCGACGATTTCGTGCCGGCGCTCAACCAGATCCTCGCGTTGACGCCGAAGGTAGACCACATCCTGATCGAGACATCGGGCCTGGCCCTGCCCAAGCCGCTGGTCCAGGCCTTTCAATGGCCGACGGTGAAAAGCCGCGTGACCGTCGATGGCGTCATCGCCGTGGTCGACGGCCCGGCGCTGGCCGAAGGCCGCGTTGCCAACGACATGGACGCGCTTCAGGCGCAGCGCGTGGCTGACGAGACGCTCGATCACGACGACCCGGTCGAGGAAGTCTTCGAGGACCAGATCGCCTGCGCCGACCTGATCATCCTGTCGAAGAGCGATTTGATGGACTCGGCCGGTTCAACCCGCGCCAACGCCATCATCAATGAGCACTCCGCCCGTGCCGTAAAAATCGTGCCGACCGCGCATGGCAAGGTCGACCCCTCGGTGCTGCTCGGCCTCGGCCTCGGCGTCGAGGACGACATCGAGAACCGCAAGTCGCATCATGACGGCGCCTTCGACCACGAGCATGACGATTTCGACACCTTCATTGTCGACATTCCCTCGATCGCCAATCCGGATGACCTGGCAAAGCGTGTCGCCACCGTTGCCGAGGAAGAGAATGTGTTGCGCGTCAAAGGTTTCGTCGATGTCGGCGGCAAGCCGATGCGGCTTTTGCTGCAGGCCGTCGGCCCGCGCGTCAACCACTACTATGACCGCGCCTGGACCGCCGAGGACGACCGCCGCTCGCGCCTCGTTGTCATCGGGCTGAAGGGGCTGAACCGCCCGGCGATCGAGGCTATACTGGCCGGCTGACGCGAAAACACAGGCAGCGATGCATATACTCACGACCACATCCACCTCGCTCGACGATCTCGCCGAGCCAGTTGATCTCAGGCAAACGCCGGCGGATATCGTGGCGCTGTCCTTCACCGACAGCGACCTCGCCGGCCTTGCTGCGGCATGGAAGGCCGATACCGCCCGCCTGCCCTCGATGCGGCTGGCGGCGCTCCGCGACCTGCGCCACCCCATGTCCGTCGACCTCTGGGTCGACAGCGTCGCCCGCCACGCCAAGGTGATCTTGGTGCGCATCCTCGGCGGCTATGACTGGTGGCGCTATGGCTGCGACCAGCTTGCCGCGACTGCTCGTGAGCGGGGCATAAACTTGGCGCTGCTGCCCGGCGAAAGCCATGACGAGGATCTCAGGCTGATCGAAGCCTCGACGCTGCCGCGCGCGGAGCTGGACGCCTTGCTCGGCTATTTCCGCGAGGGCGGCCCGGCGAATATGAGCGGGCTGGTGCAGCGGCTGGCGGGGTTGGCTGGGTCGAATGTGGCGGCGGCCGAGCCGGTCAGCGTGCCGAAGGCGGGGTATTATCAGCCGGGGCGTGGGGTTATTGAGATTGGCAATCCTGCACACCCCCCTCTGTCCTGCCGGACATCTCCCCCGCAAGGGGGGAGATCGGCCGTCACGAATGCAGGCGCTATTTCGTCTGAGATAGGCGAAGCCATTGATGCGAGCTCAATCTCCCCCCCTGCGGGGGAGATGTCCGGCAGGACAGAGGGGGGTGGGCGGGAACGCGGCGCTGACAATATCGCCATCATCCCCATCCTCTTCTACCGCTCGATGCTGCTGGCTGCCGATGTCGCGCCCATCGACGCGCTTTATGAGGCGCTCCGCCAGCGCGGCATCCTCCCCGTCCCGATCTTCGTCTCAAGCCTGAAAGACCCGACGTCGCTGGCCTTCGTCGAAACCGCACTGGCCTCGCTAAACCCCGCCGCCATCATCACCGCGACCGCCTTCGCTTCCGGCGCCGAACCCGGCGTCGAAACCCTGTTCGACCGTGCCGGCGTGCCGGTCTTCCAGGTGATCGTCGCCACCACACGCCGCGACGTCTGGGACAGGAACCAGCGCGGCTTGGCGCCCGCCGACCTCGCCATGCATGTCGTGCTGCCCGAACTCGACGGCCGCATCCTCGCCGGCGCGATTTCCTTCAAGGGCGAGAGCGAGACCGATCCCGCACTTGGCCACCGCGCCTTCGCCAACCGGCCGGAGCCGGATCGCGTGGCGCAGGTCGCGGACAGGATAGCGGCCTTCATCCGGTTGCAGGAGACAGCTCTCGCCGAGCGCAAGCTGGCGATCCTGATTCCGGACTATCCAAGCGCGCCCGGCCGCACCGGCTATGCCGTGGGCTTGGATGTGCCGTCGAGCGTGCTCGCCATGCTGCATGACCTGAAGGAGCAGGGCTATGCGGTTGAAGGGATTCCACAAACGCCGCGAGGGTTGCTGGATTTGCTGGAGCGGAGTGGCGACGGGCTGGAGGTGGAGGAGTATCGCCACTTCTCGAAGGGTCTGCCGGTTAAAGCTATTGCTGCGGTAGAGGCGGCATGGGGAAAGGCCGAAGAGAGAAGTTCGCGCGAGGCACCCCCCTCTGTCCTGCCGGACATCTCCCCCGCAAGGGGGGAGATCAGCAGCTTTGCCGTCGATGCGTCACTTCCGAAGTTGGAGATTGGCGAAACCGGCGGTGACAGCACAATCTCCCCCCTTGCGGGGGAGATGTCCGGCAGGACAGAGGGGGGTGCTCACGCGCCAACCTCGCCACATTTCCCCTTCCGCGCCGCGACCTTCGGCAACATCACCGTGGCGCTGGCCCCAGATCGCGGCCGTTCCGCCGACCGCCGCGCCGACTACCACGACCCCACGCTGCCCCCGCGCCACGACCTCATCGCCTTCGGCCTGTGGCTGCGCAAATCGCTCGGCGTTCATGCCATCATCCATGTCGGCGCGCACGGCACGCTGGAATGGCTGCCGGGCAAAACAGTTGCGCTGTCGCAAGCCTGCTTTCCCGAAATCGTCACCGGCCCGTTGCCGGTCATCTATCCCTTCATCGTCTCCAACCCGGGCGAGGCCGCACAAGCGAAGCGGCGCATCGCCGCTGTCACGCTTGGCCATCTGCCACCGCCGCTGGCCGGCGCGGGCCTCGACGAGGAGCAGCACAGACTGGAACGGCTGGTCGACGAGTATGCCCAGGCCGACGGCCTCGACCGCCGCCGCCGCGATCGGCTGGCAAAACTGATCGTCGACACCGCCCAAAAAACCGGCCTCGCCTCCGAAGCCGGTGTCGCCAGGACCGATGCACCCGACGAGGCGCTGCGCCGCATCGACGCCTGGCTCTGCGACCTCAAGGATTTCGCCGTCAAGGACGGCCTTCACATCTATGGCCGCGCGCCCGACGACGAACCCGACGCCATGCGCCGCCAAAGCGCGCAAGCCGAGAAGTCGGCGCTGCTGGCGGCCCTCGACGGCCGCCACGTCAAGGCCGGCCCCGCCGGCGCGCCCGCGCGCGGCCGCTCCGACGTGCTCCCCACCGGCCGCAACCTTTTCACCTCCGACCCGCGCACCATGCCGACGCCGACCGCCTGCGAACTCGGCAAGGCAGCGGCAGAGGAAGTCGTGCGCGCCTACATGCAGTCGCATGGCGACTGGCCGCGCTCGCTGGTCATCGATCTCTGGGGTTCGGCCTCGCTGCGCACCGGCGGCGAAGAGATAGCGCAGGGCCTGGCGTTGATGGGCTGCCGGCCGCTATGGGACACCGCCACTGGCCGCATCACCGGCATCGAGGTGCTGCCCCCGGCCACGCTCGGCCGCCCGCGCGTCGACGTGACGTGGCGTATATCGGGCCTGTTCCGCGACATGTTCCCGACCCAGATCGCACTGATCGATGCCGCCGCCAACGCTGTCGCCGCCCGCGATGAGGAGGATTCGGAAAACCCGCTCGCGGCAAAAACCCGCGCCGATGGCCGGATCAGCCCGCGCATCTTCGGCACCTCGCCCGGCACCTATGGCGCCGGCGTCGAGGACCTGTTGTCGAGCGGCGACTGGGGGGCGCGCGAAGAGATCGGCCGCGCCTATCTCGATGCCACATCGCATGCCTATGGCGGCGCCGACGGCGAAGGCATCGCCTCCCCCGGCGCCTTCGAGACCCGCATCGCCGAGGCCGATCTTCTCGTCCACACCGGCGACGACCCCGGCCGCGACATTCTCGAAGGTTCCGCCGATGTCGCCTTCATCGGCGGCTTTTCGGCGGCCCTGGCGACGCTGGGCCGAAATGCCGATGTGATCGTGCTCGACACCACGGATCCGCAAAAGCCCAAGCCGCGTTCGGTCGGCGAAGCCGTGTCGCGGGTGGTGCGGGCGCGTGCCGTGAACGCCCGTTTCATCGCTGGCCAGATGCGGCACGGCCCGCGCGGCGCATCGGAATTCGCCGAGACGGTGGACCGTCTCATCGGCTTCGCCGAAACCACGCACGCCATTTCAGGCGCGCTGATCGAGGCGGTGCACGACGCCTATGTCGGCGATCCCCTGGTGCGCGCCTTCATCCTGCGGGAAAACCCCGCCGCCGCGAAGGCTATCGCCGAGCGCTTCCTGTCGGCGCGCCGGCGCGGTCTCTGGCATCCCCTGCGCAATTCCGTCGACGACGATCTCGCCGCGCTGATCGCTGAGGCCGAGGCGCACGGGGTCGCCGCATGAACGCCTTCTCAAGGCGCGGCGCCTGCCCGGCTTTGTCGGCGCCGATGCAAACCGGTGACGGCCTGCTGGTGCGGCTCAACCCGGTTGCTGGAGGACTTTCCCCCAAATCGTTGATCGGACTCTGCGAAACCGCTCTGCGGCACGGCAACGGCATCATGGAAGTCACCGCGCGCGGCAGTTTGCAGATACGCGGGCTCACGGCGGAAAGTGCGGCGCTGCTGGCGGCTGAGGTCGATGCGCTGGGGATTGCCGTGCGCACCGGCGTGCCGGTCGAGACCGGGCCGCTGGCCGGCATCGATCCGCATGAGATCGCCGATCCGCGGGCTCTGGCCGAGCGGATCAGGGCGGCGGTTGAGGAAGCGGGATTGACGCCGCGGCTGGGGCCGAAGGTTTCGGTGGTTGTCGATGGCGGCGGGCAGTTGGCGCTGGATGCGGTGACGGCGGATGTCAGGCTGAGTGCGGTGCGAGGCGGCGCTGGAGTCGTGTGGGCCATGTCGGTTGCTGGCGACGGCCAAAGCGCGAAGCGACTTGCAACGGTCGAGGAAGATGCCGCACGCGACATTGCCGTCGCGGTGCTTCGGATGGTCGCCGAGAAAGGGCGTGAAGCTCACGCGAGGGACTTGCTAGAGAGGCAATTGGCTTCTCTCGCGGGTTGGCACTCTGTCGCGCCCCCCTCTGTCCTGCCGGACATCTCCCCCACAAGGGGGGAGATCGGCAGCTCCGCCGCTGGCGCCTCCCTCTCAGCTAGAAATGACGCCACGCTTGTGATTGGCGAACGCGGCAACGACAGCTCAATCTCCCCCCTTGCGGGGGAGATGTCCGGCAGGACAGAGGGGGGTGTGCAGGATCGCCGACCTATCGGAACTTTCGACCTGACCGCAAACGCCACCGCCCTCGGCCTCGGCCTCCCCTACGGCAGCATGCCGGCCGACAAGCTCATCGCGCTTGCCCAACAGGCCCTCACCCTCGGCACATCAGCAATCCGCCTCGCCCCGGGTCGTGCTCTCCTCTTCCTCGGCCAGCCAGCCGCCGCCAACCACCTCCTCGAAGCCAAAGCAAAATCCCTCGGCTTCGTCACCACCGCCACCGACCCGCGCATCCGCATCGCCGCTTGCCCCGGCACGCCGGCCTGCGCCTCCGGCCGCATCGCCACCCGCGACATCGCCGAGACGATCGCCGCGCAAAACGCTGACATCCTCGACTTCACCTTGCACATTTCCGGTTGCGCCAAGGGCTGCGCGCACCCCGGCCCGGCTGCGCTAACGTTGGTCGGCGGCGAAAACGGAGCCGGACTTGTCGTGAACGCGACGGCAAAGCCCCTTCCTGCGGGCTACAGGCCGGGCTATGACGCCGCGCGCGGCATCGGTCGCATCGCCGCAATGGTCCGCAGCGCACGATATCAAGGCGAAACCGCCGCCGCCTGCCTGACAAGGCTCGGGCCGGCGGCAATCGCCGAGGCTTACCGACAGGCCCAAACTAAAAAACGGAAATGAGCATGGCCGCCTACGACTACATCCATGACGGCAACGCGATCTACGAGCGCTCCTTCGCCATCATCCGCGCCGAGGCGGACCTGTCGCGCTTTTCGGACGCCGAAGCCGATGTCGCCATCCGCATGATCCACGCCTGCGGCCAGGTCGAAGCCGCCAGCCATTTCGTCTTCTCCAGCGATTTCGTCGCCGCCGCCCGCACCGCGCTTTCAGCCGGCGCGCCGATCTTCTGCGACGCGGAAATGGTTTCCCACGGCGTTACCCGCGCCCGGCTGCCGGCCGGCAATGAGGTGATTTGCACGCTGCGCGACGCACGCACGCACGACATCGCCAGGAAGATCGGCAACACCCGCTCGGCCGCGGCAATAGACCTGTGGGGCGAGCGCATGGCGGGTTCGGTCGTTGCCATCGGCAACGCCCCGACGGCACTGTTCTATCTCCTGGAAAAACTGCGCGACGGTGCGCCCAAGCCGGCTGCCATCATCGGCATGCCGGTGGGTTTCGTCGGTGCGGCCGAATCCAAGGATGCGCTGGCCGAGAATTCCTACGGCGTGCCTTGTGCCATCGTGCGCGGCAGGCTTGGCGGCAGCGCCATGACCGCCGCCGCGCTGAACTCGCTGGCGAGGCCGGGCCTGTGAACGCGCTTGTCCAAGAAGGGTCGCCCAAAGGCCGCCTCGTCGGCGTCGGCACCGGTCCCGGCGACCCCGAACTGTTGACGCTGAAGGCCGCGCGCGTCCTGGCTGAGGCCGATGTCGTGGCGTATTTCGCCAAGCGCGGCAACAACAGCAACGCCCGCGCCATCGTCGAGGCGCGCTTTCGGGCCGACATGCTGGAACTGCCGCTGCTCTATCCCGTCACCACCGAGATCGACAAGGATCACGACGACTACCGCTCACAGATCACCGATTTCTACGAGCAGTCGGCCGAGCAAGTCGCCGAGCACCTCGAAGCCGGCCGGATGGTGGCCGTGCTGTCGGAAGGCGACCCGCTGTTCTACGGCTCCTACATGCACCTGCATGTGCGCCTCGCGCACCGCTTTCCGACCGAAGTCGTCCCCGGCGTCACCGCAATGTCCGGCTGCTGGTCGCAGACCGGTGTGCCGATCGTTCAGGGCGACGATGTGCTGACGGTCTTGCCGGGCACGATGAGCGAGTTCGAGCTGACTCGCCGTCTCGCCGATACCGACGCTGCCGTGATCATGAAGGTCGGCCGCAACCTGCCCAAGATCAGGCGCGCGCTGGAGGCGACCGGCAAGCTCGCCCGCGCCGTCTATGTCGAGCGCGGCACCATGGCCGGCAGCGTCTCGATGAAGCTCGCCGACAAGCCTGACGACAAGGCGCCCTATTTCGCCATCGTGCTGGTCGCCGGCTGGTCCGGCCGGCCTGGCGTTATGGGAATGGGAGCCAAGCCATGAGTGGCCGCCTGACCGTCATCGGCCTCGGGCCCGGCAATGCCGATCAGGTCACGCCGGAAGCCAGCAGTGCCGTCGCCGAGGCAAAGTTCTTCTATGGCTACAAACCCTATCTCGACCGGCTGGACTTGCGCCCGGACCAGACCCGCGTCGCTTCCGACAATCGTGAGGAACTCGCCCGCTCCAGGGACGCGCTGGCAAAGGCCGCCGAGGGCCATGATGTCGCCGTCGTCTCCGGCGGCGATCCCGGCGTGTTCGCCATGGCGGCTGCCGTCTGCGAGGCCATCGAGGCCGGTCCGGCCGAATGGCGCGCCGTCGATGTCGCCGTCGTGCCCGGCGTCACCGCCATGCTGGCGGTTGCCGCCCGGATCGGCGCCCCGCTCGGTCACGATTTCTGCGCCATCTCGCTGTCCGATAATCTCAAGCCCTGGGACCTGATCGAACTGCGCCTTTTGGCAGCGGCCGGCGCCGGCTTCGTCATCGCGCTCTACAACCCGATCAGCAAGGCGCGACCGTGGCAGCTTGGCCGCGCCTTCGAATGCCTCACCGCGATCCTGCCCGGCACCACGCCGGTGATCTTCGGCCGCGCCGCCGGCAGGCCGGATGAGCGTATCGAGGTGTTTCTGCTGGCCGATGTCGAGGCCGAAAAGGCCGATATGGCGACCTGCATCATTATCGGTTCGCCGGAAACAAGGATCATCAAGCGCGGCGACAAGCCGGCGCTGGTCTATACGCCGCGTTCCGCGACGGGCTCAAGACCATGATCGAGCATCGCGGCCAACGCTTCAACGGTTCCGGCCGAGTGCACGTCAGGCAGGGTGGGCCTGCGCACCATGACCACCTCGATGCCAAGCGTCCGCGCTGCGGCGATCTTGCCGTACGTGGCTTCGCCGCCGCTGTTCTTGGACACGACGACATCGATGCGGTGCTCCTTGAGCAATGCGCGTTCGTCCGCCTCGCGAAACGGCCCGCGCGCCAGAAGGTAGGTGGCATCCGGCACCGCCAGTTTCGGCTCGACCGGATCGACGCTGCGGATGAGATAATGGTGCTGCGGTGCGGCCTCGAAAGCCGCCACCTCTTGCCGGCCGAGCGCCAGGAAGACGCGACACGGCTCCAGTCCCAGCGCCAGCACCGCATCGCCCACCGTATCGACCAGCGTCCATCGGTCGCCGTCGACAGGCTCCCAGCCCGGGCGTCGCAGCGCCAGGATCGACACGCCGGTCATTTGCGCGGCCTGCGCTGCATTGGCGGAGATTTGCGCGGCATAGGGATGCGTCGCGTCGATCAGCAGGTCGGTGCCCGTCTCCCTGAGATAGGCGGCCAGCCCGTCGGCGCCGCCAAATCCGCCGCTGCGCACCGGCACGCCTTGCGCCACCGGGCTTTCGGTACGGCCTGCCAGCGACAGGGTAATAGACAGATCGCTCCGCGCGGCCAGCTTTCCCGCGAGTTGCCGGGCTTCGCTGGTGCCGCCAAGGATCAGAATGCGGTGGGTCATCATGCCTGCTAAGGGTCCGCGCGACGCCAGATGGCTCTCCATCGTCGGCATCGGCGAGGACGGTTTAGCGGGTCTCGGCGACGAGGCCAAGCGGCTGATCGTGGAGGCCGAGATCATCTTCGGCGGCAAGCGGCATCTGGCACTGGTCGCTTCGCTCGCCAAGGGCGAGCCGCGTTCCTGGCCGGTTCCCTTCGATCCGGGCATGGCGGACGTGCTGGCGCTCGCCGGCCGGCGCGTCTGCGTGCTCGCCTCCGGCGACCCATTCTTCCATGGCGTCGGCGCCACCCTGGCCCGCAAGGTGAAGCCTGAGCAGATGCATGTCATCCCTGCACCCTCGGCCATTTCGCTGGCGGCGGCGCGGCTCGGCTGGCCCTTGCAGGACATCGAGACCATCTCGCTGCATGGCCGGCCGCTCGACCTGATCCGGCCATTGCTGCAGCCCAACGCGCGCATCCTGGCGCTGACATCGGACGGCGACGCGCCCGCGGCGATCGCGCGCCTGCTCGTTGAGCTCGATTTCGGCGCCTCGCGGCTGACGGTCCTGGAAGCGCTCGGCGGGCCAAACGAGAAGCAGCGCTCGGCTCGTGCCGATGCTTTCGATCTTGGAGATATCAATCCGCTCAACGTGCTGGCGCTCGAATTTGAATCGACACCGGAAGCGCGGATCCTGCCGTTGACCGCTGGCCGCGCCGATCATCTGTTCGAGCATGACGGCCAGATCACCAAGCACGATATCCGCGCCATGACGCTTGCAGCTTTGGCGCCGCGGGGTGGCGAATTGCTGTGGGATATCGGCGCCGGCTCCGGCTCCATAGGCATCGAATGGATGCTGGCCCACCCTTCGATGCGCGCCATCGCCATCGAGGCTGACAAAGACCGTGCGGCCCGCATCGCCCGCAACGCCGCGCATTGCGGCGTTCCCGGCCTTGTCGTGGTGGAAGGGTCGGCACCCAAGGCGCTTCACAAACTGGCCACGCCGGACGCGATCTTCATCGGCGGGGGCGGCAGTGACATCGGCGTGCTGAATGCCGCCATCAAGGCGCTGCCATCCGGCGGCCGTCTCGTCGCCAATGCCGTGACGCTGGAAATGGAGGCCCTGCTACTGGCCCAGCACACAAAGCGGGGCGGCGATCTCACCCGCATCGCCATTTCCCGCGCTTCCCCTGTCGGCTCGATGCAGGCCTGGCGGCCGGCCATGCCGGTCACCCAATGGAGCTGGATGAAACCATGATGGTCGCGGGCATCGGCAGCCGGAAGGGCGTGAGCGTCGAAGATGTGCTGGCGGCGATCGAAACCGCTGTTGAAGCGCACGGCCTGACGATGACGGCGCTGTCCGCACTAGCCACAGCCGCACTCAAGAAGGATGAAGAAGCGATCGCCGCCGCCGGCCGCACGCTCAATCTTCCGGTCATAATCGTCGATGACGCAGCCCTTCAGTCCGCCTCGTCGGCGGTGCTCAGCCGTTCCGACGTTTCGCAAGAACGCGCCGGCACGCCTTCCGTCTCCGAGGCATCAGCCCTTGCCGTCGCCGGCGCCGGTGCAAAACTGCTCGGGCCCCGCACGGTGCTCGGCCCGGTCACCTGCGCTATCGCCATCAGCGGAGACGCGCCATGACCGTCCATTTCATCGGCGCCGGTCCGGGTGCCGCCGACCTCATCACGCTGCGCGGCGCGCGACTGCTGGCGAGCTGCCCCGTCTGCCTGCATGCCGGCTCCATCGTCGCGCCCGAATTGCTGCAGCACTGCGCGCCGGGAACGAAACTGATCGACACCGCGCCGATGTCGCTCGACGAGATCGAGGCCGCCTACCTCGAAGCCCACAAGGCCGGCCACGATGTCGCCCGCCTGCATTCCGGCGACCTATCGGTGTGGAGCGCGGTTGCCGAGCAGATCCGCCGGCTGGAAAAGCACGGCATTCCCTACACGCTGACGCCGGGCGTCCCGTCTTTCGCCGCTGCTGCCGCAGCCCTGCGTCGCGAGTTGACCATTCCCGAAGTCGCGCAAAGCCTGGTGCTGACCCGCGTCTCCGGTCGTGCCTCGAAAATGCCGCCGGGCGAAACGCTTGCCGGCTTTGGCCGCACCGGCGCTACGCTCGCCATACATCTCGCCATCCACGCCATCGACCGCGTCGTCGCCGAGCTGACGCCGCATTATGGCGGCGATTGCCCGGTGGCGATCGTCTTTCGCGCCTCGTGGCCGGATGAGCGCGTGCTGACCGGCACGCTGGCCACCATCGAGGCGCTGCTTGCCGCCGACCCGATGGAGCGCACGGCGATCATCTTCGTCGGCCGCTCGCTGGCAGCGCAAGGGTTTGGCGAGAGTTCATTGTACGACGCCCACTACCAGCGGCGTTTTCGCGGACGGGACGGACTGTGAGCGGCAAGACCAAGGATAACGGCGCCACGCTCGACCGGGCGCTCGCCCGGCTGAAGTTCAAGCCGCGCCGGCTCGAGCCCGGCCATGTCTGGCTGGCCGGCGCCGGCCCCGGCGATCCCGGCTGCCTGACGCTGGAAGTGCTGGCCGCGCTCGGCCAATGCGATGCCCTCGTCTATGATGCGCTCGTCTCGCCGGATGTCGTGGCCGTTGCGGAGAATGCCGAGTTGTTCTTCGCGGGAAAACGCGGCGGCAAACCGTCGATGAAGCAGGACGACATCACCGCCCTCCTGGTGCGGCTGGCGCGCGAAGGCCGCTGTGTCGTCCGGCTGAAGGGCGGCGATCCCTATATTTTCGGCCGTGGCGGCGAAGAAGCTCTGGCGCTGGCGCGGGAAGGCATCCCGTTCCGCGTGCTGCCCGGCCTGACATCGGGCCTGAGTGCGCTGGCCGCCACCGGAATCCCGGCCACCATGCGCGGCATCAACAAGGCGGTCATCCTGGCGACCGGACACGCCGCCGGCACCGATGATGACCTCGACTGGGCGGCAATCGCCCGCACCGGCCAGCCTGTGGTCATCTATATGGGCATGGCCAACCTGCCCGTGATCGCCGCGTCGCTGCTCGAAGGCGGGCTGGCGCCATCGACGCCGGCGGCGGTCATCGTTTCGGCGACGACACCGCAGGAGCGCACCGTCGTCGCGACACTTGCCACCATCGCCGAAGCGGCCGCTGCCGCCGGGCTTGCCTCACCGGCGCTCATCGTCGTCGGTGGCATCGTCGCCATGCGCGCGGCACTGGCGGGTGACGCATGACCCGCGCCATCATCATCGGCGCGCCGCGCTCCGGCTCCGGCAAGACCAGCGTCACCATCGGCATCTTGCGGGCGCTCGCCCGGCGCGGCATCAAGGTGCGCGGCGCCAAATCCGGTCCCGACTACATCGATCCCGGTTTTCACACCGCGGCGACCGGCCTGTCCGGCGTCAATCTCGACAGCTGGGCAATGTCGCCCGATCTGCTCAACGCGTTGGCGGGGAACGCCACCGAGGACGCCGATTTCATTTTTCTCGAAAGCGCCATGGGCCTGTTCGACGGCATACCGGCTGCCAAAGGCCGCACCGGATCGGCCGCCGACCTGGCGCGGCTCTATCATTTGCCGGTGCTGCTGGTGCTCGACGTCTCCGGCCAGTCGACGACGGCGGCGGCCGTGGCCAAGGGTTTTGCAACCTACGACCCCGCCGTGCGCATGGCCGGCGTCGTGCTCAACCGCTTCGGCAGCGAACGTCACCGCAAGCTGTGCAGCGAAGCCATCGAAGCACTCGGCCTGCCGGTCGTCGGCAGCATATTGCGCGATCCCACGCTGAACCTGCCGGAGCGCCACCTCGGCCTCGTCCAGGCCGGCGAATACGCCGACCTGATGGCACATCTCGATCGGCTGGCCGACATGGTCGAAAAATCGCTCGACCTCGACGCCATCATGGCGCTGGCGGCGCCGTTTTCGCCAGCGCAGGGCAGTTTCGGCGACGCGTTGCCGCCGCCGGGCCAGCGCATTGCGCTGGCGGAAGACGCCGCCTTCACCTTCCTCTACCCGCATGTCGCCGTCCACTGGCGCAAGGCCGGCGCGGAGATCGTGCCGTTCTCGCCACTTGCAGACGAAGCGCCGGCGCAGGATTGCGATGTCTGCTGGCTGCCCGGCGGCTATCCCGAACTTCACGCCGGCCGCCTTGCGGCGGCAGTAAATTTCCACGCAGGCATGGTGCGCTTCTCTGCGAGCAAGCCAGTCCATGGCGAGTGCGGCGGCTTCATGGTGCTGGGCGAAGCGCTGGAGGATGCGTCCGGCGAAACGCACAAAATGCTCGGCCTGCTCGGCCACTCCACCAGCTTCGCCAAGCGCAAGATGAACCTCGGCTACCGCGAGGCGCGGCTGCGCGCCGCTTGCCCGCTGGGCGCGGAAGGCACGCTGATCCGCGGCCACGAATTCCACTATGCGCAGATGACTGCCACCGGCAGTGACGAGCCGCTGGCCGACCTCGCCGACGGCCAGGGCAATCCGCTCGGCGCTTCCGGCTACCGGCGCGGCCATGTCAGCGGCACCTTCTTCCATGCCATCGCGAGGAGCGGATGAGCACAGTCCCCTCACCCCGGCAGGCACTCGACGACGTCACGCTCTGCCTCGTCTTCTTCACACGGCTGCCGCTCCCGCTCTTCGACTTTCGCGGCCGTAGCCTTGCCGATGCGATCTGGGCCGCGCCAATCGCCGGCCTCGCCGTGGCGCTGGTTGGCGCCGTTGTCTACGCCATCGGTGTAAAGCTCGGCCTTGCCGCAGGACCGGCGGCCGCCCTTGCCCTTGCCGCAACGCTGCTCGCCACTGGCTGCCTGCACGAGGACGGGCTGTCGGATGTCGCCGACGGCTTTGGTGGCGGCAAGACCCGCGATAAAAAACTGGAGATCATGCGCGACAGCCGAATCGGCGCCTATGGCGCTTCGGCGCTTGGCCTGTCGCTGCTCATCCGCTGGAGCGCGTTGTCGCAGATAGCCAATCCAACCAGCGTGCTGTTTGCGCTCATTGCCGCCCATGCCGCCTCGCGCGGCCTGCTGGGCGCGTTCATGCATCTGGCGGCGCCGGCGCGCCATGACGGCCTGTCGGCCGGCGCCGGCGATATCTCCCTGCAAACCGCAGTACTCGGCGCCGCCATCGGCGCCGTCGCCCTGCTGGCTCTGGGCCTCGGCGGCGGACTTGCCGCGCTCATCCTGCTTGCCCTCGTCTTCAGCGCCTTGCGCGCGCTCTGCCTCAACCAGATCGGCGGCCAGACCGGCGATACGATCGGCGCCCTGCAGCAGCTTGGCGAGATCACCGTCCTGCTCGTCGCTTCCGTTTCCCTTTCCTGAATCATCTTTGGAGATCCTGCCCCCATGCCCTTCAAATCGCTCGATGAACTGCGCGCAGCCTGCCTCGATTTGCCCACCGGCAGCGACACGGCGGCCAATGCCGTCGCCCGCCGTCAGGACACGCTGACCAAGCCGCAAGGCAGCCTTGGCCGGCTGGAGACCATCGCCGCCTGGCTGGCGCGCTGGCAGGGCCGCGACATGCCGAAGCTCGACCGCGTCAAAGTCTTCGTCTTCGCCGGCAACCATGGCGTGACCGCGCAGGGCGTATCGGCCTTCCCGTCTGAGGTGACCGTGCAGATGGTGGCGAATTTCGCCGGCGGCGGTGCCGCCATCAACCAGCTTGCCCGCATCGCCGGTGCGGAACTCGACGTCATCCCGCTCGACCTCGACCACCCGACCGGCGACTTCACGCAAACCCCTGCGATGGAGGAAAAAGCCTTCCTTGCCGCTGTCTCCGCCGGCTACGACGCTGTGACCGGCGATATCGACCTCGTCTGCTTCGGCGAGATGGGCATCGGCAACACGACGCCGGCGGCCGCCATTTCAACCGCTCTGTTCGGCGGCGGCGCGGAAAAATGGACGGGCAGAGGCACCGGCGTCGACGATGCCGGGCTGAAGCGCAAGGTCACCGCAATAGAAGCCGGCCTCGAGCGCCATGCCGCTGCACTGTCCGACCCTCTGAAGATCGCCGCAGCCCTTGGTGGCCGCGAACTCGCCGCCATTTTCGGCGCCACACTCGCCGCGCGCCGCAACAATGTGCCTGTGCTGCTCGACGGCTTCGTCTGCACCGCTGCCGCAGCGCCCCTGGCACGGCTGCACCCAAGCGGCCTCGCCCACACCATCGCCGCCCATGTCTCGGCCGAATCCGGCCATCGCCGCCTGCTGGAAGCGCTCGGCCTGCCGCCGCTGCTCGATCTCGGCATGCGGCTCGGCGAAGGCTCAGGCGCCTGTCTTGCCGTCAACATCGTGCGCTCGGCGCTGGAATGCCATGCCAGGATGGCGAGCTTTGCTGAGGCCGGTGTGTCGGAGAAGTAGACACCGCTCACCGCAACCAGATCCGGGCCGCCCCGTTTTGTCAGTGCGGCTCGGAGATAACCGCAACGGCTACCCCCAGCACTATCGAAACCTTGAACGCGGGAGGTTCGCGCCTCGTCGGGACGAACTTCATGACAAGGCGTTCGGCATCATGACTCGGAACTGTTGTTGGACAGTTCCCGAACAGTTTCTTACTACGGAGACGGAGACAGAGAAGAGACCGTCACCGACACTTTTTACCGCAAAGGAGATTTTAGACCGTCAAAATCGCGAAACGTCGAGAACGTCACCAACGCCGCAAGAGGGCTTCGGAGGAAAGAGGTGCCAAGAACCAACGTCGGTGCTCTTGCTCCTGCGTCACAGCCCCAAAGTCCAGCTTTCCGGCAAGGCTTCCCTGACCTTCTTGGCCTGCTCAACTTTGACAGCTTCGATCAACTCGGCCGCAGCCGACAGGACAAGGTCTGCCGAGCGGTCGACCTCATCAAGGCGCCGCATAATCCGAAAGCGAAGACGCACAAGTCGATGAAGCTCGGAACGGCTGTCTCCAATGGTCAGAGATTCAAAACGCATAACAGCAACTCAAAACTCGGTGGTGCTGACATTAAGCGTCGCTCAGATCGCTTGCCCCAGCGAGATCGCCATAGGGCGAACCGACTTCAACCTTTGACGTACCTGCGCCTCACCGGCTTCGCCATCGTCGTCTCAGCTGCTACTGCCGGGTGGCTTCCATGATGAGCGCGCCAATGAATTGGCCCGGCGGCTACGGCTTCCGGGCTCTTTTTTTGTGAGCCGGCGCCTGCTTTACAATGATGCTTGCACGAACGATTTCTGAGGAGGCGCCCGGCCCCAGCCTAGTTGCAGGGCGGCTTGTGCGATGCGTCTTATATTAGAAGGAAACGATATATTAACGGCTGTGACGCACCCTCCACATCACGGGGACGGGAAACCACCTCCCTCATCGACGTTACAACGCGCGCCCTGGAGCGCCGGAAAACGCTCGACCAATGCGGAGCAAACGCATGAGTGTCGTCGGAGCAGCTCTCGAACAATTGCTGCGGTTGATTCATCGCCGAGCCCTTAAAATAGCGGCGTTTCCGGAGGATGAAAGGGATTCACACTACGATCTCATCCGCCTGTCATGTTGCGCAGCCGCCGAGCACATTGGGCAAAGTCCTGACGAGGCAGCCATCACGGCAAACGATATGGTTCAGTTTGTTCGCGCACTGGTCGGAATCATTGAGGTGGGCGGCCGATCAGACCAAGAGCGAAGCGCCGATCGGCCGGCGCCGACGCGACATTTTGGTAGCCGGGAAAATAGCGCTACGCGCATCTAGGGATTGCGACGCAAATCGGCCGGCCGGGATCAGTGGCCCGTGTTCTTCACCTGCATTCCTGACTATGCCGGTATCGACCGGCGACGAACGGGCGGAACACCTTGACCGGCTTCGTGCCCGAAAACGTGCCCAAATGGCTTTTCGGACAACCGAACGTTTCGGCTCCGAAATAATATCCCACTGAATTCCTTGAGGAATTTGGTGGGTGCGCACAGGATTGAACTGTGGACCCGCTGATTAAGAGTCAGCTGCTCTACCAACTGAGCTACGCACCCACTCGACCGGCAAAACCGGTGTTGGCGGGCATATAGCCGCCGATACCGGTCCTGTCCAGCCCTGCCGGAATCATTTCCCGACAAAACGCCGAAGTGCCGCAGATGGTCAAACGAACAGCTTGCCTTCCGCCACCTTGATGGCATGGCCACCGATGCGCGCGGAGGCCAGTTTTCCGGCCTCGACAGTGAGTTCGAGCCGGATGCGCGACGAGCGGCCCATCTCCAGTCCCTGCTCGATCCACAGCTGTGAAATGCCGTCGGTCGGGCCATCGAAATGCATGATGGCGCCGGCAAAGGCGGCTGCCGCCGAACCAGTTGCCGGGTCTTCATAGGAAGGCGTGCCCGGCACGATCATGCGGACGTGGAAGGCGCTGTCGTGGTTCACCGTCTGGCGGCAATAGGCATACGGGCTGGCGAAAGCCCATTCGCTCTTGCGCGGCGCCAGTTCGGACCAGGCCTGGTTGTCCAGCTTGATCCGGCCCGCCACCTCCAGGTTGGCGACGGGAATGGTGACGTAGGGCACGCCGGCGGACCAGAACGATACCAGGTGATTCTCGAAGCCGATTTCGTGCGGCGCCAGGCCAAGGGCAGCACCAATCGCATGCGGGTCGGCCTCCAGCTTCAACGGCTCCGGCAACTTGGCCAGGTCGAACTCGGCAAAGGTGGCGCCATCATGCTTGCTGACCGCGCAGCGCACCGGGCCGATGTTCTCCTCCAGCACGAAGATTCCGGCGTCGCCCTCGCCTGAGAGTTCGGCCAGCGCAATCGCCGCGCCGACGGTCGGGTGACCGGCAAACGGCATTTCATAGTCGGGCGTGAAGATGCGGATACGGTTGCGATGTTTTGGATCGTCCGGCGGCAGCACGAAAACCGATTCGGAGAGGTTGAACTCGCGGGCGATGGCCTGCATGGCCGCTGTGTCCAGCCCCTTGCTGTCGAGCACGACAGCCAGCGGATTTCCGGCCAGCCGTTCGGTCGTAAACACATCGTAGAGCAAGTAATTGCGCGTCTGCATCTTGGAAAACCTTCCGCCTCAATCCGAACATGGCCGAAATTTAATTTGATATTCGAACCACCAAGCCTGATCTGTGCACATATAGGGACATTGCGCTTTCATAGGGGTCCGGCGTGGACCAGCTTGTCAATCTGCCAAAGACGGAATCGGATTCCGCCATCGAGGCGGCGCTTGGACTGGACCGAAGCGGCGTGCGCAAGACGCGCCGCCGCTTCTGGCTTTACGCCCTGCTGGCGCTGATCGCCTTTGCCGGGGGCCTCGCGGGCTACCAATGGTATGCCGGCTCTCCCGCCAAGATCGACTACACCTCCACGCCGGCCACAATTGCCGACCTCACCGTCGCGGTGTCGGCGACCGGCACGCTGCAGCCCCTCACCCAGGTCGATATATCGAGCGAGCTGTCCGGCATCATCCGCTCGGTCTCGGCCGAGGAGAACCAGCAGGTCAAGAAGGGTGACGTTCTGGCGACACTCGACACGGTGAAACTCGAGGTCCAGATCGAACGCGCCGAGGCCTCGGCCAAGGCGGCTGCGGCAGCCGTCGAGACTGCCAAGGTGACACTGCAGGAAAACGAAAGCGCCCTGACGCGCGCGGCAGCCCTCACCAAACGCGGCATGGCGACCGACCAGTCGCTCGAAGCCGCAACCGCCACGCGCGACCGCGCCAGGGCGGCGCTCGACAGCGCGCAAGCCAATCTCGCGATCGCCCAGGCCGACCTCAAGGCGCAGCAGACCGACCTTGCCAAGAGCACCATCTATGCGCCGATCGACGGCATCGTGCTGACGCGCTCGGTCGACCCCGGCCAGACGGTCGCCTCCTCGCTGCAGGCGCCGGTGCTGTTCATCATCGCCGCCGATTTGAGAAACATGGAACTGGTGGCGGCTGTCGACGAAGCCGATATCGGCGCAGTCAAATCAGGCCAGCATGCGCGCTTCACCGTCGATGCCTTTCCGGAGCGGCCGTTCGACGCCGAGATCCGCGACATCTCCTACGCCTCGGTCACCACCGACGGCGTCGTCACCTACAATGCGCGGCTCGAGGTAGACAACAATGAGCTGCTGCTGCGGCCCGGCATGACCGCCACGGTTTCGGTCGTCACCAGGCAAGCCAAAAGCGTGCTCACCGTGCCCTCCACCGCCTTCCGCTACCGGCCGGCACAGCAGGCGGCCCGCAGCTGGAGCCTGAGCGACCTGTTCACCGGCCGCATGGGCCGCCCCAACCGGCAGCGCGACGCGGCGAAGGCGCCCCCCGACGGCTCGCGCACGCTGTATGTGTTGGAGAATGGCCGGCCACATCCGGTCAACGTCAAGATCGGCTCCACCGACGGCGAGTTGACCGAGATCACGTCCGGCCTCGACGAAGGCGCAGAGGTTATCACCGCCTCGCAGCTGCGGAGCTGACGCCGTGGCCGCGGGCGCGACCCTCATCGGCTTCGACACGGTCTGGAAGAGTTATGGCCAGGGCGAAGCCAAGGTGCATGCGCTGGCCGGCGTCGATCTTGCCATCCAGCGTGGCGAATTCGTCGCCATCATGGGTCCGTCCGGTTCGGGCAAGTCGACGGCGATGAACATCATCGGCTGCCTCGACACGCCGACCGCTGGAACCTACTCCTTCATGGGCATCGATGCCGGCCGGCTCGACCGCAACCGCCGCGCGCTTCTGCGCAATCTTTACATCGGCTTCGTCTTCCAGGGCTACAATCTGCTGCCGCGCACCACGGCGGCGGAGAATGTCGAGCTGCCGCTGATCTATCGCGGCGCCCCGGCCCGCGAGCGCCGCGACCTCGCCATGCAGGCCCTGGCCGAGGTCGGCCTTGTCGGCCGCGAGCACCACACGCCGGCCGAACTCTCCGGCGGCCAGCAGCAACGCGTGGCGATCGCGCGCGCAATCGTCACCCGGCCGACGCTGCTCGTTGCCGACGAACCGACCGGCAATCTCGACACTGCCCGCACTCATGAGATCATGGAGCTGTTGACGCGGCTGAACCGCGAGCTTGGCCTGACCATCGCCATGGTCACCCACGAGGCCGACGTCGCTGATTATGCCGAACGCACCATCCGCTTCCTCGACGGCCACGTCGCTTCCGATTCGAAGGATCTCGAGGTAGCCCAATGATCTGGGAAACCGTCCGCCTGTCCCTGCGCTCCATCCGCCGCAATGTCTTGCGCTCGTTCCTGACGCTGCTCGGCATCGTCATCGGCGTCGCCGCCGTCATCGCCATGCTGACCATCGGCTCGGGCACCACGGCCAAGGTCAAATCCGATATCGCCAAGCTCGGCTCCAACCTGCTCGTCGTCCGTTCCGGCCGTCCGGCCGGGACTGGCGGACCGGGTGGGCTCGACCAGGCGGTGCGGCCGCTGGCCGACAAGGATGTCGCGGCACTCGTCGCGCATCTCATTGGGGCGCGCGCCATTGCCCCGGCCTCGCAAAAACAGGTGCGCGTCATCTTCGGCACCGAGAGCCTGACCTCGGGCGTCACCGGCACCGACAGCGCCTATCTCGACGCGCGCGACTGGAAGCTGGTTTCGGGACGGCCATTCTCGGATTCGGAGACACGCTCCGGCACCGGCGTGTGCCTGATAGGCGAGACGGTGCGCCAGCAATTCTTCGGCGCCGGCGATCCCGAGGGCGAGATCATCCGCGTCAACCGCACCTCGTGCAAGATCATCGGCCTGCTCGAACCCAAGGGTTATACCGGCTTCGGCCAGGACCAGGACAATGTCGTCCTGATGCCGCTCGCCGCCTATCAGCGCCGCATCGCCGGCAACCGCGACATCGACAACATCTACGTCGCCGCCGACGACCGCACGCCGACCACCGAACTGCAGCCGCGCGTCGAGGACATCTTGCGCGATACAAGGCGCATCACGCCCGACCGCGAAGACGATTTCTCGATCCGCGACATGACCCAGATCGCCGACGCCATGGCCAGCGCCACCACCACCATGACCGGCATGCTGGGCGCGGTCGCCGGCGTCAGCCTGCTGGTCGGCGGCATCGGCATCATGAACATCATGCTGGTCTCGGTCACCGAGCGCACCCGCGAGATCGGCATCAGGCTGGCCATCGGCGCGCATGAAAAGCACATCCTCATCCAGTTCCTGGTCGAGGCGACGGTGCTGTCGCTGCTCGGCGGCATCATCGGCATCCTGATCGGCTTGGCGCTGGCCGGCCTCGCCTCGGCGACGCTGGCCATACCGTTTGCGCCGAGCCCGGCGGTCATTCTGCTCGCCGTCGGCTTTTCGGCGCTGATCGGCATGGTGTTCGGCTTCTTCCCGGCGCTGCGCGGCGCCAGGCTCGATCCGATCGACGCGCTGCGGCACGAGTAATCTGCTATCCACAACTTGGGTGCTTGCCGACGCCGACAACACTGTTGTCGTCCGGTCTGCGATGCTAGGGCAAAGCATCTCTGGTCGAGGAGTGGCAATGAGCAAGAAAGCACGGCTGATCCTGGCGATGGTCATCATCGAAGGCGCCCTTGCCGGCATCTGGTGGTATCTGGCCCGCTACGGCATGGCCAATCCTGATCGCGTCACAGCCGATTTTCAGGGCGTAGTCGGCCAGACGATGGGGACGGCGATGGGCGGGTTGCTGGGTCTCGGCGTCATCCTGTTTGTCGCCGCAGCCCGCAGCGACCGCAAGGCGGCGCAGCAAAAGACGCCACGCTGACTTTGCGCTTTGAGACCTGTCAGAACGGCAGTCTCGCATTCTCCTTGACCTCCTTCATGACGAAGAAGGTCCGGGTTTGCCGAACGCCCGGCAGCGCGATCAGTTTCTGCCCATGCAGCTTGTTGAAATCCGCCATGTCGCGGACCCTGATCTTCAGGAGATAGTCGAAGTCGCCGGCCACCAGATTGCAGTCCAGCACCTCCTTGAGTTCGAGCACGGCCTCTTCGAAAGCCGCGAAGCTTTCCGGTGTCGAACGGTCGAGCACGACGCCGACCATGACCAGCGCGCCAAGGCCGACCGCAACGGGCGCGATCTCTGCCCTCACCCCGGTAATGTAGCCCTCTTCAAACAGGCGCTGCGTACGCCGATGGCAGGTGGCGGCGCTGACATTGACGCGGGCCGCCAGCTCCGCATTGGTCAGCCGTCCCTCAGCCTGGAGCGCACGCAGGATTTTCATGTCGATGCGGTCAAGGGCCGACGTGGAAGCTTCTTCCATTTTGATGATCTTTCATGGATGATCTTGGCAATCGGATCGCCCATCTGTGAAGCATGCAAGAATCGTTGGCGCAAGTTCGAAAGCACCTTTCGCACAATTGCGCCTATCTTCCGCCGATCGAAAACGATCACGGCGGAGACAGATCGATGTCACTCCTCGCAAAATTCGAACGTTACCCTCTGACCTTCGGCACGACGCCGATCGAGCATCTGCCGCGGCTGAGCGCGGCGCTGGGCGGAAAGGTGCAGGTCTACGCCAAGCGCGACGACTGCAATTCCGGTCTCGCCATGGGCGGCAACAAATTGCGCAAGCTCGAATATATCGTCCCGGACGCCATTGCCTCCGGCGCCGACACGCTGGTGTCGATCGGCGGCGTCCAGTCGAACCATACGCGCATGGTCGCTGCGACCGCCGCCAAGATCGGCATGAAGTGCGTGGTGATCCAGGAGAAATGGGTGCCCCACTACGACTCGGTTTACGACCGGGTCGGAAACATTCTGATGACGCGGCTGATGGGCGCGGACAGCCGCCTGGTCGATGACGGTTTCGACATCGGCATCCGCAAGAGCTGGGAGGACGCTATCCAGTCGGTGAAGGACGCCGGCGGCAAGCCCTACCCGATCCCGGCCGGCGCCTCGGTGCACAAGTTCGGCGGGCTGGGCTATGTCGGCTTCGCTGAGGAGGTGGCGAGCCAGGAAGCCGAGCTCGGCTTCACCTTCGACTACATCATTGTCTGCGTGGTGACCGGGTCGACGCAGGCCGGCATGATCGTCGGCTTCGCCGCGCAAGACCGCGCCGACCGGGTGATCGGCATTGACGCCTCCGGCACGCTCGACCAGACCCGCGCCCAGGTGCGCCGCATCGTCGACGACACCGCCGCCCTTGTCGGGCTCGGCCGCACCGTGCGCGACGACGAGATCGTCATCAATCCCGACTATGCCTATCCGGCCTATGGCGTCCCCTCGGATGAGACCAACGACGCGATCCGGCTGGCGGCCCGCACCGAGGCGATGATCACCGATCCGGTCTATGAGGGAAAGTCCATGCAGGGACTGATCGACCTGACCCGCAAAGGTTTCTTCCCCGAGGGGTCGAGAATTCTCTACGCACACCTCGGCGGCGCGCCGGCGATCAACGGCTACAGCTATTACTACAAGGACGATGGCGCCCGGACCCGGCCGCTACCGGCAGCAAGCTCTGAACGGGAAAGCACAGCGCCGGAGACACTGCCGCCGCTCTTCCCCTGATCACGGGTCCTCACCGCTGCGGGCAAAATGCCACTCGACCAGGGGCTTCATATGCGGCGCCAGCCCCTCCGGCAGGTCCGCGGCATGGCGGATGATCACCGGTCCTTCGATCTCCGGATCGGCCTCGGTGGCGACGAAGGCGCTGATGCGCCGCGCAATCTCACTGGCCGGCTCATCGACGTGGTAGCGGCGGAAGAGAACCGTGCCGGTCGAAGTCGACAGCGCGTGGTAGCGCCTGCCGCGCGCAGCTGTCGTCAGGTCAAGCCCGGTCTCCTCGCGCACTTCGCGGATCATGTTGAAATCGACATCGACGCGGCCGTCGCGAAAATCGATTGGCTCGAACGAGCCGGCGGCGAAATAGACACGACCAGCCATGACCGTGTGCGGCCCCATGCGGATCGCCACCAGCGCATTGTCGCCGGCGACCAGCATGGCGTGGCCATAGGCATGCTCCGCGCCAGTCCCCTGCCGGTTCTGTCGCCACAGCATGAAGGTCGAGTACTTCACCGCGTGACAGCGCCCGACGAGACGGTTGTCGCCCCAGGCGAGCGCCGAGAGCAGCACCACGGTGCCGTCGAACAGTGCCGGCTTGGCAGCGATTTCCCGGCGCCAATTCTCCTCGATCGCCACCTGATTGTCGCGCTCGAACGCATGCGGGCCAGGGTCGAGCCGCACGTCGATTTCGTCGACCGGCAGGATGACGTTGCGCGGCAGGTCGAAGCTCACGTTCAGGCCATGTCCAGCGTGATCGCCACCGGACAATGGTCCGAGGCTTTCGGCCGGTCCCAGCCGGCGCGCGGAAAACGCTCCACCGCCTGGCCAGCCGGAAAGATGGTGCGCCAGGGCTGCCCGTTGCGGATGATGTCGGGAACCGCTGTGGCATTCTTTGCCGCCAACCCCTTCGACAACAGGATGTAGTCGAGCTGGCACAGATGCCGCTCCTTCGGCCCGCGCGTGTGATAGAAGCTCCAGCGGTCCATCTCCGGCCGACGCTCGACGACGTTCTCGCAAAAGCCGCCAGCGGTCAGCACGTTGATGCAGGACTGGCTCTCGTCGATCACCTGGAAGCGGTAGCCGTCGACGGCGTCGCCCTCGATCTTCACCCGTTGCCGGTAGTCGTTCATGTCGCCGCAGATCGCCCAGCGCTTGTCGGCCGCGTGATCCTTGCTGAAGCGCTCCTCGATGATGTGTCGTACGGCCTGCGCCTCGGCGACGCGCATCGGCATCGTCGCTTCGCGCCCGTCGAGCCCGTTGCGCGGCGAGCCCATCGATTTGAAATGCACGAGATAGAGCGTCAGCGGCACGCCGCCGACCTTGAGGTCGATCTCCAGGCAGTCGCGCCGGAATATCCGCTCATTGGCCTGGTTTCCGAGTGCCTCCAGCTCCGGCGTGAACAGGCCGAACTGCTCGAAGGTGACATAGGCATGGCTGGTCATGCGCACGAACTCGATCGGCTGCCCCTGCGCCGTCTCGTTGCGCATCATCACGGCAACGTCGATGCCGCGCGAATCATTGCCGGCGGTGGTGTATTTCTGCCGGTAGCCCTCGCCCACCATCTTGAAGAGATAGCCGTATTCGAAGGCCTTCAGCGCCTCGATATTGTCGACCTCCTGCATACAGATGATGTCCGCGCGCGTGGCGGCTATGGCCAGCGCCGTCAGCTGGCGCGTATCGTCGGACTGCGCGATCGCACGCGCCTGCTCCAGCATCCTGTATTCGGCCTCGCTCTGGATGTCGAAAAGCGCCAGCGTGCGGTCTTCGTTGAGCTGGTTGCGGTAGCCGGAGAAATCGAACCTGTTCATCAGGTTTTCGACATTGAAGGTGGCGAGGCGCAGCGACATGGCCGTGACCTTTGCCTGCAAGCGGTGTCGAAAACAAGGGTCTCGCCCTTGCTCGCCACGGTTGATGGAACCTTTCTGTTCATCCTCCGTTCAGATGGAAAGTTCCATCAATAGGCCTCTTCCCTGGGGTATTCTGGGCGTGGGGCCTGTATCGCTTGGAGAGTGCAATGAACTCGCTCTTTTCTTCCACGGTCAAATCCGGGCTGATAGCGCTCGGTCTCGTCTCGGGTCTCACGGCGCCGTCCGCCGCCGGCCCGATCCTGCAGCCAGTCCTGTCGATTCCGTCAAGCACCGCAGCCCCGACGATCACGCCGGTTCGCGACGAATGGGCGGGCGGCAATGACCGCCGGTCCTTCAACGATTGGCAGTGGCGTCGCCACGACGGCCGTCGCTATGCCCGGTCGGGCAACTGGAACAACGACAACTGGAATGGCGACGACAACTGGCGCTGGCGCCATCATCGCCATCGTCACAGCCGCGATTTTGATACCGGCGCCGCCGCGGTTCTCGGCCTGGGTCTCGGCCTCGGCCTCGGCAGCATCTATAACAACGGCTATTACAACAACGGCTACTACGTGCAGCCGGCGCCCCGGCGCTATTATCGTACGCAGCGTCTTTCCAGCGCCCATGTTCAGTGGTGCTACGACCGCTACCGGTCTTACCGGTCCTGGGACAACACGTTCCAGCCGTATAATGGCCCGCGCCAGCAATGCTGGTCGCCCTATAGCTGAGCTGTAAGCGACAATGCATGACGGCGCCGCCCATCGCGGCGCCGTTCCGTTTTTGGGCGAGAGCGTTGGATCTCTTGCCGCTAACCGTCTGTTTATCGGCTCGGTCTATCCATGATACGGTGCCCCCATCTGACGATCGCGCCCAATCCGGCAGCGAAGGACGTGCCGTCATGGCCGACAACGAATTGAGAAACAAATACCGGCAGCGCGTGCTGAAAGGCGCGACGATCCTGACCGGCCTCAACAATTCCGAGGTCACATGCACGGTGCGCAACATGCATGCCGGCGGCGCCGAGCTGAAGGTGCCGATCGACGCGCGCGTGCCGGACGAATTCCTGCTGTACGTGCCGGTCGACGGCATCGGCTACAAGTCCATCGTGCGCTGGCGCAGAGAAGACCGCATCGGCGTCGAGTTCATCGGCACCGAACCAAAGCCGCACTGGCACTATGGCTGAGCGTTCTTACCCTGATCGATAACAGGCCCTGATCGATAACAAGCCTTGATCGATAACAGGCATGAAAAAACCGGCGGGTCGCTCCGCCGGCTTTTCCTGTTCAACGATGAAATCGCAGATCAGTTCTTGGCCTTGTCGACCAGCTTGTTCTTCGAGATCCACGGCATCATGGCGCGCAGCTTGGCGCCGACTTCCTCGATCTGGTGGCTGTCATTGTTGCGGCGGATGCCCTTGAAGCGCGACATGCCGGCGCGGTACTCCTGCATCCATTCCGAAGTGAACTTGCCGGTCTGGATGTCCTTCAGCACGCGCTTCATCTCGGCCTTGGTCTCGGCGGTGATGATCCGCGGACCCGAGACGTATTCGCCCCATTCGGCGGTGTTCGAGATCGAGTAGTTCATGTTGGCGATGCCGCCTTCATAGATCAGATCGACGATCAGCTTGACCTCGTGCAGGCACTCGAAATAAGCCATTTCGGGCGCGTAGCCGGCTTCCACCAGCGTCTCGAAACCGGCACGGATCAGCTCGACCAGACCGCCGCACAGCACGACCTGCTCGCCGAACAGATCGGTCTCGCATTCCTCGCGGAAATTGGTCTCGATGATGCCTGAACGACCGCCGCCGACGCCGCAGGCGTAGGACAGAGCGAGATCGAGCGCATTGCCCGAAGCGTCCTGGTTGACGGCGACCAGGCAAGGCACGCCGCCGCCCTTCTGGTATTCGCCGCGCACCGTGTGGCCGGGGCCCTTCGGCGCGATCATGACGACGTCGACCGTCGACTTCGGCTCGATCAGGCCGAAATGCACGTTGAGGCCGTGCGCGAAGGCGATCGCGGCGCCATCGCGGATGTTCGGCGCGATCTCGTTCTTGTAGATATCGGCCTGCAATTCGTCGGGCGTCGCCATCATCATCAGGTCGGCCCATTTGGCGGCGTCCGCCACGCTCATCACCTTGAGCCCGTCGGCCTCGACCTTCTTGGCGGTCGGCGAGCCGGCCTTGAGACCGATGGCGATTTCCTTGGCGCCGGAATCCTTGAGGTTGAGCGCATGCGCGCGGCCCTGGCTGCCATAGCCGATGATGGCGACCTTCTTGCCCTTGATCAGGTTGAGATCGGCATCACGATCGTAATAGACACGCATTTTGGTCTTCCTTCCCGTTTTATGAATCAGAGGCCTTTCGGCCCGGTTTTTGCTCCGAAAAGAGCGAGAAACTGTTGCGTTGCCCGGACGGCGTCGCCGCCGATTGCCGCTTCAGTCAATTCCAGCCGGTCGCCGAGCAGGAGACGGATCTGCACGTCGCGGGCGACCAGCCCGAAAAAGCTGCGGAACGCCGTTTCGGCATCCGCGAAATCAAGCAGCCCTGCCTGCCTGCCGGCAAGCAGCACCGGCTTCAGCCGTCTGGCCAGCGCAAAGCGGCCATTCTCCAGCACGATGGCGCCGAGATCGTCCTTGCCCTCTTTACGCTTGGTTGGCCCGGCATGGCCGACTGCGACGCGGTTCAGCGCGATCGACGTGTCGCTCGAAATCACCTTCAGCCAGTCCGAGGCGAAACCTTCGAGGCTTGCCGTCAGCGAGGCAAGATCGAGTTTTTCACCGTCGACCGGCACCACGCGCACTTTCGAGGCCTGCCACTGAACCGTCGCCGTCAACAGCCCGTCGCGGTCGCCGAACCATTTGTAGAGCGTTTCCTTGGAGCAGCTTGCGCGGCGCGCAACCGCCGTCATGGTCAGATTATCGCCCTCCTCGACCAGCAGGCGCAAGGCCGCGTCCAGAACGGCCTTCTGCCGCTCCGTCAGCGTCGCGCTGGTGTCAATGTCGGCGCTTGCCTGCAACACAGTCGTTCCTCGGCGTCAGGGCCTAGCCAGCAATGGCCAAGCCGTACCGTACGTTACGGTTCGGCGTTCTATGCCGTATTGCTCTTGCCCTTGCAAGCCCTATTTCTGCTCGGACGGTTCATTTCGGGAAAGAACATGCTGGTCGGATTGCTCGCCTTGACGGTCACCGCCGCATTTGCCGGCGCCGCTATCTATGTCAGCGTCGCCGAACAGCCGGCGCGGCTTGGCCTCGACGACAAGGCGCTGCTCAGGGAATGGCAGCCTTCCTACAAGCGCGGCGCGGCGATGCAGGCGTCGATCGCCGTTGTCGCCTGCGTTCTCGGCCTGATCGCCTGGTGGCAGACTGGCGGTTTCGCCTTTCTCGTTGGCGCGATTCTGATCATCCTGCCCTGGCCGTGGACGCTGATGGTGATGATGCCGACCAACAAGCTGCTGGAAGCGATAGACGCGAGCGCCGACAATCCGCAAGCCAGAGCCCTGATCGTCAAATGGGGCACTATGCACCTGGTGCGCGCCGGATTGGGCGTGCTGTCGACGCTGGCCTATCTCTGGGGCAGCCATTCGGCCTGATAGCCGGCCGAATGTCGTCAGGCTCGCAGCGCGGTCCTCTCAGTCCTTAACCGGCGGGTGGCGCAGTCGGCCGAGCAAGGCCGACAGCATGCTCAGCTCGTCCCCGGAGAGCTTGTCGCCGACCAACTCGGTGATCGAGCGTCCGTAGACCGACCACATCAGCCGGCGCGTCTCGCGGCCCTTGGCAGAAATACGGATGGTCTGGCCGCGACCATCATCGGCGACCTTCAGCTTTTCGATCAGTCCGTCAGCCTCGAGCCGCGCCAGCAGGCGCGAGATGTTGTACTGCGCAAACAGGGTCCGCTCGGTCAGCTGGAACGGTCGCAGCCCGCCCTCGCCCGCCTCGGCCAGCTCATGCAGCACGTCGTACCAGTCGAGCGGCGGCAAACCACTATCCTTCAAAGCCTGTTCTGCCTGTTCGACGAGCTGGCGCGAAACGCGCATCAGGCGCGCCCAGGCCTTGATGGCTTCGGGTGAAGGCGTGGCTTTCTCGATCATGCCCCGCATCTTAGACGATAGATGCAACTGCATCAAGCTTGACAGTCAATGCACCTGCATCTATATACATGCAATCGCATCAATCCGAGAAAAACCATGAGACACGAAATCTGCAAAGTCGCCGACGTCCCGCAGACGGGCAGCCTGATCGCACCGTTCTTCGGCCGCGAGGTCCATGTCTGGCGCAGCGGTGATCGCATCCGCGCCGCCGCCAATGTCTGTCTGCATTTCGGCGGGCCGCTCGACTGCAAGGACGGCAGGCTGGTCTGCCAATGGCACGGCGCCGCCTTCGACATGGCATCAGGCGAGCGGCTCGAAGGTCCGGCGCCAAAATCATCCCGCCTGATGTTCCTGTCGACGCGCGTCGAGGACGGCGGGTTGAACTATGTCTGGGGTGAGTGACATGCCTGAGAAGAATGAAATGACTGGCAAGCTCATTCTCGTCAGCCATCATCTGTGCCCCTATGTCCAGCGCGCCGCGATCTCGCTGGCTGAAAAAGGTGTGCCGTTCGACCGCGTCACCATCGACCTCGCCGACAAGCCCGACTGGTTCAAGGCGGTCTCGCCGCTGGGCAAGGTGCCTTTGCTCATTGTGCAGGCGAATGGCGCCGAGACGGTGATCTTCGAATCCGCCGTTATCCTCGAATTTTTGGAGGAAACGCAGTCCAATCCGCTCCACCCGGCCGATCCCTACGCCCGCGCCCGCCATCGCGCCTGTATCGAATTCGGTTCGGCGACGCTGAATACCATAGGCCGGTTCTACTCGGCGTCGACAGAGGCGGGTTTTCTTGCCGAAGCCAGCGCACTGTCGGCCATGTTCGACCGCATGGAGAACGAACTGGCCAACCAGACAGGGCCATGGTTCGCCGGCGAGCGCTTCTGTCTCGTCGACGCCGTCTACGGCCCGGTCTTCCGCTATCTCGACACTTTCGATGAGATCGGCGATTTCGGCATTCTCGACGGCAAGCCGCTGGTCCAGGCCTGGCGCAAGAGGCTGAGCGAACGCGCCTCGATCAGGGACGCCGTGGCGCCTGACTATCCGCAGCGCCTGCGTCAATTCCTGCGCTCGAAAAAGGCGTTTCTGTCGACCCTGATCCCGCCGGATGATCTGGCCAGTGCGCCTCCTCTAGCCCGATCCGCCTGAACGGATCGATCAGCGTTCCGGCCACCATCGAGGCAAGCACGCTTGGCACGGGCGGGACTTTCGCGATGGTCGCCACCAGCCTGTCGCGGAAGAAGGGCAGCATCGTTCCGTCCGACTGGTAGAACGGCGTCAGGGCCAGCGACAGCAACTGGAAGATCCGGACATGCCAACGGCGCGCTTTGGCATAGGCTTCCAGCGCTGCCTCGACGCTGCTCGCTTGTGCCAGCGCATGGCTGAGTGCTGCCGCATCGAGCAGCGCGATGTTGGCCCCTTGGCCAAGCTGCGGGCTGGTCGAATGCGCGGCGTCGCCGATCACCGCCAGGCGCCGTCCCGCCGGCAGCTTCATCGTGTGGTGGCCATAGCGGGCCAGCGACAACTGGTCGAAACTGTCGATCTGGTTGGTGAACGCCTCACACGCCGGCCATAGCGAGACCAGCCTCGCCTTCCAGGCGTCGAGCCCTGCCGCGCGGACCTGTTCGACATCCGCCGGCTTCAGGCTCCAGAAGAACGCCGCCATCTTCTCGGCGCCTGGCTGCGGCCGGCCGATCGGCAGCACGCCGATCATCACGCTGGCCTTGTCGTAGCGCTGCAGCAGCGCATTCTCGTCGAAGCCGTCGCGCCAGCCGAGCGAGGCCCAGAACGCGCCGTAGGTAAGAGGCCGCGGCTCGGCCGGATCGTTCAGGCACCGGCGCAGCTTCGAGCGCGACCCGCTGGCGTCGACGACAAGGTCGAACGGCCCTGCCCCTCGCCCGGTATCGAAGACCAGGTTCGCCCGCTCGCCCACGCCCATCGTCTCGATCTCGACGCCGGTTTCGATGGCGATGCCTTGGCGCTGCGCGGCGCGGAACAAAACATTGAACAGCGCCGCCCGGTGCACCGCCAGCCCGAAGCGCCCGCCGGGCTGCGCATCGTAACGCACAGCGAGCACGGTGCGGCCGGTGGTGGCATCGGCGCCGTGCAAACGCACGATGCGGCTGCCCAGCGCCAAGATGTCGTCGAGCAGGCCGAGGTCGGCGAGCACGCTCAGCCCTGTCGGTTGCAGGATCAGGCCGGAGCCCACCGGCTTCGGCTCTTTGAAGCGTTCGAAGATGGTGACGTTATGCCCGACGCGTTTGAGATAGAGCGCCGTGGCCAGCCCCGCCGGGCCGGCGCCTGCAATTGCGATATCGTAGGAAATGCCAGTGCCCCCAAGCCGATCTGGCCGGGACAATCCTTCAGCGACCGGATGAAATCAAGTCGCGGCGGCCCTTCGGCTGTTCAGCCTTGGGCGGCATCAAAACCGGCACGCGCCTCGCGCACCGCGTCGTGGTTTAGTTCGGCCCACAGGATCAATTGATGCAAGGCGCCGAACATCGAGCGTCCGAGGTCGGTCAGGCTGTATTCGACGCTCGGCGGCTTGGTCGGGAAAACTTCGCGATGCACATAGCCGTCGCGCTGCAGCTCAAGCAGTGTCTGGGTGAGCATACGCTGAGAAATATCGGGCACGAGCCGCCGCAATTCACCGAAGCGATACGGCTTCTCCGCCAGCGCCATCGCCAGCAATGGGCTCCATTTACCGTTGATGCCCTTGATGACGCCACGAACCGGGCAATCGGAGAAATTGGCGCCGCCCGTCATGGCTCTGTAGATCTCGATCTTCGATTTCAGATTGACGATCTTGCCGTCCATCGCTGGTTCCCTGCGTGTGCCTACCTCCCGGAAAACTGCCTTCTTTACGGCATGGGGTCAATTCCTATTTTAGTGCTGGTCTCTTTTTGAGACTACCAAAGCACCCGCCATTCCGGCGCAACCGTCAGGATCCCCCATGACCGCAACCCTTCTCGTCACCGGCGCTTCCGGCCAGCTCGGCCGCAGCGTCATCAACCGCCTGCTGGACACGCAAAAGGTTCCCGCGAACCGGATCATCGCCACCACCCGCACGCCTGACAACCTTGCCGATCTCGCGGCGCGCGGCGTCACCGTCCGGGCGGCCGACTTCGACGATCAGGCCTCGCTTGCCAAGGCCTTCGCCGGCGCCGACCGGGCGCTGATCATCTCGACCAACCAGGTCGAGGTTCGGGGGAAGCGGCGCGAACAGCAGCTGGCAGCCGTCGCCGCAGCCAGGCAGGCAGGCGTCGGCCACCTCCTCTACACCTCGATGCCCAACCCGGAGCCGGGCTCCCCGGTGGTCTTCGCGCCCGACCACTACGACACGGAGCAAGCGATCAAGGCGAGCGGCATCCCTTACACCATCTTCCGCAACGGCTGGTATGACGAGAACCTGTTCATGGCGATGCCGCAGATCCTCGCATCGGGGCAGTGGTATACATCCGCCGGCAACGGCGCCATTTCCTATGGCTCACGCGACGACTTCGCGGCGGCAATCGCTGCGGGACTTGCTTCGGATACAGGCGAAAGCACCACCTACACGCTGACCGGCCCCAAGGCACACACCGCTGCCTAGGTCGCGGCGTTCGTCACCGAAGTCACCAGCAAGCCGATCCAGATTATCCAGCTTTCCGACGAAGCTTTGACCGAGGGAATGAAGTCGGCCGGCCTGCCCGAACCCCTCGCCAAGGTTCTGGTATCCTTCGACGCCGCCGCCCGTGCCGGTCACCTCGAAATGGTGACGGACGCCGTCGAAAAACTCTCCGGCCGCAAATCGGTGCCGCTGAAGCAGTTTCTGGAGACGAACAAGGCTGCACTGGCTGGGTAGAACTACGCCGTAGCGCAAAACGTCAAAGGCCGTGCCTTCGGGCACGGCCTTTTGTGTCAGATCGCCACCTGCGTGCCAATTTCAACCACGCGCCCGGTCGGGATCTGGAAATATTCCGTCGCATCGGCAGCGGTGCGAGCCAGCCCGATGAACAGCTTGTCCTGCCACACCGGCATGCCGGAATTGGGTGATGCCTTGAGCGAGC
>NZ_JBSKBR010000020.1:0-77563 GCF_053714315.1 Mesorhizobium sp. PL10
AGCAGCAATCGCCTGCTTTCAACGCTCAACGCTATCTGGTCAGCAACTGCGCAACAGGCCCACAAGGGGAGAAGGGAAGGAGCTATTCCACCGGCTGATCCGCTGGATATGGCGTCTTGATCAATATCGCGATGCCGATGCCGAGGAACAGGATGATCACCGCCATACCGAGCCGCGCTGAGTCGGTGGCCCAGCTGATCGTTGCCAACAGGAACGGCGCCAGGAAGCTCGTTGCCCTTCCCGACAAGGCATAGATGCCGAAATAGCGGCCGGACTCCGCTGCGGTCACGCTGCGCGCCATGTACGAGCGTGACGACGCCTGCACCGGCCCGAAGGCGAGACCGATCAGCAGGCCGTACAGGATGTAAGCCTTCTCCGCTGCGGTGCCGAACAGGCCGCCCGAATCGGTGGTCGAGAGCTGTATGAGGCCAAGCAATGTAAAACCTGGCCCGGTCGAGACAATGCCGGCGGTGGCCACCGTCAACATCACGAGCGAGATCATGACAACCACTTTCGAGCCGAAGGCCGTATCCACGCGGGCGGCGATCCAGCAACCGAAGATGGCGACGACATTGAGGATGATGCCGAAAATGCCGATTTCGGTGATCGACCAGCCGAACATCGCCGCGGCAAACACGCCGCCCTGCGTAAGCAGTGCGTTGACGCCGTCCTGGTAGATCATGCGGGCGACAAGGAAGCGGAAAATACCGACGCGCTTGCGTGCTTCGGCCATAGTCGACTTCAGTTCCGATAGGCCCTCACGTACCGCCGGCCCGATCGGAATCCCCTTGATGGCGTCCGGCGTGAAGAAGAACATCGGGAGGATGAACAGGAAATACCAGCCTGCCGAGAGCGGTCCCGTGGCGCGAGCATCTTCGCCGAGCTTCGGATCGAGCCCAAAGATGGGATTGAGGCCTATGATCGTCTTGCCGGTTTCCGGCGAGCCGGCCATGAAGGCAATGACAAAGATCAATGCGACCATACCGCCGAGATAGCCGAGACCCCAGGCGATGTTCGAGATGCGGCCGATCTCGCTCTTCGGCACCAGGCGCGGCATCATCGAATCGTTGAAGACGGTCGAGAACTCCGCCGCCACCGAGGCCAACGAGAACAACGCCACGATCAGGAACGCATTCGAGCCGGGCGCGGCCAACCACAACAGGCAAAGACTGGTGATCTTGATCGTTGCGAAAAAAGCGATCCAGGGTTTGCGCGGACCGGTCTGGTCGGCGATCGAGCCAAGGATGGGCGACAAAACGGCAATGACCAGACCGGCGGCGGCGATGCCCCAAGCCCAGATTGCCTGCCCCATGACCGGATCGCTGACCATGCGCGAGGCGAAATAAGGCCCGAAGATGAAGGTGGTGACGACGGTGAAGAAGGGCTGCGCCGCCCAGTCGAAGAACATCCAGCCCCAGATGCCACGCCCCGAAGCCCGCTGCACTGTCTCTACTGCCGCCATGCTGAAGATCCCTGCTCCGCCCGTATCGGGCGCCATGTCTGCATGTTTCGAGTGCCCGTGCAAATATCAAGCGCTGGGCTACCCCCTCATTGCTCTCGAGTTCCTCGCCCCCACGGAGTGGGGGGAGAGGTGGCTCGGCGGAGCCGAGACGGAGAGGGGGAAAAGCGCCGTACGTTTGGATATGCCGGTCAAAGCTTAGCCCTACGAAGGCCCCCTCTCCGGCCGCTTCGCGGCCACCTCTCCCCCGCTCAGGCGGGGGCGAGGAACCGAAGCTTTGGAACTCACATCCCCGTCAGATCGCTCATCAGCCCCGACGCCACCGACAGCCGCGAGACGGTGATGTCGCCGCCTTCGGTCAATGCCTGCAGGCGCTCGCGAATGCGCGCCACCCGCTCGCCGCCGGCTTCCAGCCAGGCCGCCACAGGATCCGCCGTCATGGCATGGCCGGTGAGTGCCGCCACGGCGATGCCACGCCGGGCCGCCCCGATCGTGTCGGTGGCGCGCGACAGCGCCAGCTGGTCGTAATAGTCCGACGGCGTGATCGAACGCGCTGCCTCTTCGACGCGGGGAATGCGGAAGGCATCACTGACGGCGAAGAACGCCCTGGCCGCCGCGACGATGTCGGCATTGGCCGTGCGCGCCGTCAATGCGATGTCGGGGATCAGTTCCGCGAGATCCGCCAGCGCCAGCTGCGCGGCGAGCTTTTCCGGCGTGCCGGCCTTGAACAGGCCGTGCCGCCGCTCCTCGACCCGCTCGCGCGAGAAGGCAGGCAGCAGCGCGGTCAGCTTCGGCTCCAGCGCCTTGCGCGCCTCCTGCAGTTCGGCGATGCGCTGGCCGAGCGCTGCGGTGCCGGCATCGTTCTTCAGGTACCAGCCGCTGGTCACAAAGATAAGCCGGCTGACAGACTGATAGAGGTTGAGCTGCGCCTGACCGTCGATCTGGCTGTCCAGCGCATCGATCTCGCGGTACAGCGCCGGCAGCGCAAAGCCATCGCGCACCACGGCAAACGTGCGCACGACGTCGGCGGCAGTGCGGCCGGTGGCTTCCTGCAGCCGGTTGACGAAGGACGGACCGCCGCGGTTAACCAGGTCGTTGGCGACGACGCGGGCGATGATTTCGCGGCGCAGACGGTGACCGTGGATTTCGGTTGCGTATTTCTTCGCCATGCGGTCGGGGAAATAGCCCATCAGGTCGCGGTCGAAATGCGCATCGTCCGGCACGTCGCTGGCGACGATGTCGGAAAACAGCACGATCTTGGCATAGGCGAGCAGCACGCCGAGCTCGGCCCGGGTCAGCGGCTCGCCGCGCGCCTCGCGTTCGGCAAGGGCGGCCGGCGACGGCAGCGTTTCGACAGCGCGGTCGAGCAGGCCGCGCGCCTCCAGCGCCGTCATGAAGCGGCTCTGATGCGCGATGTCGGCGAGGCCACGCTTGCGGGCGATGGAAAGCGCCAGCGTCTGTTCGTAATTGTTGGACAGCACCAGCCCGCTGACCTCGTCGGTCATCTCGGCGAGCAACTTGTTGCGCGCCGGCCGGGTCAGCGATCCCTTGCGCATGGCGGACGCCAGCGCGATCTTGATGTTGACCTCGACGTCGGAGCAGTTGACGCCACCCGAATTGTCGATGGCGTCGGAATTGCAGCGGCCGCCATTCATGCCGAACTCGATGCGGGCGCGCTGCGTGACGCCGAGATTGGCGCCCTCGCCGATCACTTTCGCCCGAACATCGAGCGCGGTGATGCGGATGGCGTCATTGGCGCGGTCACCGACATCGGCGTTGGTTTCGCCCGAGGCCCTCAAATAAGTGCCGATGCCGCCGAACCACAGAAGGTCGACATTCGCCTTGAGGATGGCGGTCATGATCTCGACCGGGGTCGCGGTGGTCTTGGCGAGGCCGATCGCGGCGGCTGCCGCCGGCGGTAGCGTGATCGCCTTCTGGCTGCGCGAGACGATGACGCCGCCTTCCGACAGTTTGGTCTTGTCGTAGTCCTGCCAGGACGAGCGCGGCAGCGCGAACATGCGCACCCGCTCGGTCATCGACGCCGCTATATCCGGATCGGGATCGATGAAGATGTCGCGATGGTCGAAGGCGGCGATCAGCCTGGTCTGCGGCGACAACAGCATGCCGTTGCCGAACACGTCGCCCGACATGTCGCCGACGCCGACGACGGTGAAGGGCGAGGTCTGGATGTCGCGGTTCATTTCTCGGAAATGCCGCTTGACCGCTTCCCAGGCGCCCTTGGCGGTGATGCCCATTTTCTTGTGGTCGTAGCCGGCCGAGCCGCCGCTGGCGAAGGCGTCGTCGAGCCAGAAACCGTGCTTCTCCGAAATAGCGTTGGCGGTGTCGGAGAAGGTCGCCGTGCCCTTGTCGGCCGCGACGACGAAATAGGGATCGTCCGGATCGCGGCGCACGACGCCGGCCGGTGGGATGACGCCATCCAGGCCGATATTGTCGGTGATCGACAGCAGGCTGGAAACGAAGTTCTTGTACGCCGAGGTGCCGGCCTCGAAGATCGCGTCACGGCTGCCGCCTGCGGGCAGGCGCTTGGGGAAGAAGCCGCCCTTGGCGCCGACCGGCACGATGACCGCGTTTTTGACCTGCTGCGCCTTGACTAGGCCGAGCACCTCGGTGCGATAATCCTGGGCGCGGTCCGACCAGCGCAGGCCGCCGCGCGCCACCGGACCGAAGCGCAGGTGCACGCCCTCCACCTCGGAACCGTAGACGAAGATCTCGCGCCAGGGCCGCGGCGCCGGCAGGCCTTCGACCGCCTGCGAGTCCAGCTTGATCGCCAGCGATTGGCCTCTCGCCTTCGTTTCGGCAACGAAATGGTTGGTGCGCAGCGATGATTCGATCAGGTTGAGGTAGCGGCGGATGATGGTGTCGTCATCGATGTTGGGCACCTCTTCCAAGGCGTCCTTGATCTTGGCCTTGAGGTGCTTGGCGGCGACGACGCCTTCCGTCCCGGCCGTTGGGCCGAGGCGGGCCACAAACAGCGCATGCAGGCCGCGCGCAATGTCGGGATAGCGGTTGAGCGCGGCTGCTATGAAATCCTGGCTCTGCGGAATGCCGGCCTGCTGCAGATAGCGGCCATAGGCGCGTAGGATGGTGACTTCGCCCGACCACAGGCCCGCGGTCTGGGCAAGGCCGTTATAGCTGTCATTGTCGATATCGCCGCGCCACACCGACAGGAACGCGTCCTCGAACAGCGCGCCGCCATCGGTGAGGTCGATCGGCTTGCCGTAGCTGTTCTCCAGCTCCATGTCGTGGACGAAGACAGTGTCGCCGCTGTCCTCGTCAACCTCGAACGTCCGCTCGCTGATGACGCGGAAGCCGATGTTTTCCAGCACCGGCACCCGTCTGGACAACGCCACCGGGCTGCCGTGATGATAGATCTTCAATGCCGCCTGATGCGGTTTCTGCTCGCCATGGCGATAATAGTCGATGGCGATCGGATTGGCGGCGCTGATTTTGGCGATGCGCCCGGCATCGGCCAGCGCCACGCTCGCGCTGAAGGAATCGCGGTAGCTCTCAGGAAACCGCGCGGCGATAGCCTTCAACGCCTGATCGCTGCCGCCGGCCTCTGCCGCATCGGCCAGCGCATCGTCCCAGGTGCGCACGATGTCGCGGATCGCCGCCTCGACGGTCTCCTGCTCGACCTTCGGCGTCTTGCCACCGGAGCGGCCGATGATGAAATGCACGCGCGCCAGCCCGCCTTCCGGGAAGGCCGGATAGTAAGCCGACAAACGGCCTTCGAACACTGTCTTGAGGTAGGTGCCGACCTTCTCGCGCACGACGCTGTCATAGCGGTCGCGCGGCACGAAGACGAGGATGGAGACAAAGCGGTCGAACTGGTCGACACGCACCAGGGCTCGGACGCGCGGCCGTTCGACCAGGCCGAGAATGGCCGCGGCGTGCTTCTTCAGGATCGGCACCGGGACCTGGAACAGTTCGTCGCGCGGATAACTCTCCAGGACGTTGATCAGCGCCTTGCCGGAATGGTCGTGGCGGTCGAAGCCCGACTTGGCGATGATGGTTTCGGCCTTTGACCTCAGATACGGGATCTTCATCACCGAGCGCGTGTAGGCGGTCGAGGTGAACAGGCCGACGATGCGCAATTCGCCCGACAATGCGCCCTTGGCGGTGTAGGTCTTGACGCCGATATAATCGAGATAGATGCGGCGGTGCACCAGCGACTTGGCGTTGGCCTTGGTGACGATCAGCGGCTCCGGCCCATGCAGGAAGGCTCGGATTTCCGGCGTCGTCGTCACCGCTTCGGTGCCGCGCCGCAGCACCAGCACGTCGGGGTCGGAGAGGATGCCGAGGCCGGGCTTGTCGGCACGCTCCAGATTGCCGCTCTCCGCGCCGCCAGTGTATTTGAACTCGCGCATGCCGAGGAAGGTGAAATTGTCGTCGCGCAGCCACTCCAGGAAGGCGATCGCCTCGGCGACGTTCTTCTTGTCGAGCGGCACGGCGGAATAGCGAAACTCGGAGATCGCCTGGTCGAGGCGGGCGAGCATCGGCTTCCAGTCGCTGACCGCGGCGCGGACTTGGTTCAGCATCTTGCGCAAGCGATCGGCGAGCGCGTTCCCCTGCTCCGCCGTCAGGCGCGGGATGTGGACATGGACGACGCTCAGCCGGTCGAGGGTGCTGTCGTCCTTGATGACGCTGCCGTCGCCGAGAATCTCGTCGACGCCGGCCTTGCCATGGCGCACCACGATGACCGGATGGGTGACCAGAGTCGGCTCGCCGGCGGTCTCGGTGATCTCGCCAAGGATCGAATCGAACAGGAACGGCATGTTGTCGTTGACGACGGTGATGACCGTCATCGGCCGGCCCTCGCGGGAGACGCCCGACTCGGCATCGACGGCGACGACGCTCTGGCCCTTCTTGTGGACGGCGACCGCCCGCCCGGCCAGATCGGCGGCGCGCTGAAGGTCGGCGGCGTCATAGGTGGCAATGTCTTCCGCCGGCGCGCGTGCCAGCAGATAATCGGCGAGACCGGCCGACTTCTCGTCGGGCTTCGCCGCTGCACTGGCTTTTTTCTTCGGCTTAGCTGCGGATTTCACGCTCGCCATGATGTCCTCCTCCCGTCACATGCTTTTACGACTATGGTAGCAGATGACCGCCGTTTGGCGACAAAGGTTTGACGGCTCGCTAAAAATTATCGGAATTCGGCGGCCAGGCCGTAGAGAACGAGGAGGAAGACCCCATGTCCGGCAAGATCAGCGCGCTTGACCTCGGCATCGCGGAGCTCAGCGAGGCGACAAAAGCCTATTTCGCCAAATGCGAGGAAAAGCTCGGCCTGGTGCCCAATGTCCTTCTTGCCTATGCCTTCGACGAGAAAAAGCTGCGCGCCTTTACCGACACCTACAACGATCTGATGCTGGGTGAATCCGGCCTGTCGAAGCTGGAGCGCGAGATGATCGCGGTCGTCGTCTCCTCGATCAACCATTGCTATTACTGCCTGACCGCGCATGGCGCGGCGGTGCGCCAGCTGTCCTGCGACCCGGCCTTCGGCGAGATGATGGTGATGAATTTCCGCGCCGCCAATCTTTCACCGAAGCAGACAGCGATGCTGGAGTTCGCCGTCAAGCTGACCGAACAGCCGGCAAAGATCGTCGAGGCTGACCGGGCAGCGCTACGCAACGCCGGCTTCACCAACCGCGACATCTGGGACATCGCCTCGACCGCCGCCTTTTTCAACATGTCGAACCGGGTGGCGGCGGCGATCGATATGCGGCCGAACGACGAATACCACGCCATGGCAAGGTGAAACATGACGATAGACACGTCAGGCAAGTGGTGGGTTGGCAGCGACCCCACCGACATCGCAGAATACCTGGAAGCGTATGCCTCCGAAGGATCTGAGGTCAACGAATTCCGGCTTGCGCGATGCAAATGCGGTTCCACGTCATTTCTTCTTGATGCCGACGATGATGAAGGCGTGGCGCGACGAACGTGCACGGTCTGTGGGTCCCAACATCCTATCTGCGATAGTGAGGAGTTTTGGGGAGAATCCAAGCCTGAGCGCTTTGCGTGCATTGAGTGCGGTTCCGAAGCCGCAAACATCGGCGTCGGTTTTTCTATCTATCCAAATCGCGATGGCATTCGCTGGCTTTATGTCGGGGTTCGATGCTCGGTCTGCGGCGTCTTGGGATGTTTCGCCGGCTGGAAAATCGGCACGTCTGATAGCATGGACCTAATAGAGAAGGTCTAGCTCCCGAATAGCCAAGAATCAGGACCGAACGCGACTCTCCCACGGTAGCGGTCGCTTCTATCGCCCAGCCGCGCCGTATTAGCGGTCTCGCATCCCGTTGCTTGTTTGCCCGTTTGGTCCGATGATCGGCAGGCGGCATGACCGCGTGCCGGTTCGAGCCGCTCACCTAGGGAGGAGAACATGGCGAAATTTCTCTATGTCTATCATGGCTCCGGCAAGATGCCGACCGACGAGGCCGAGCGGAAAGCCTCGATGGACGCCTGGACCGGCTGGTACGGCAAGCTTGGCTCGGCCGTCGTCGACGGCGGCAATCCGGTCGGCAAGTCGAAGATGGTGCTGCCCGGCGGCAAGGTCGAGAACAATGGTGGCAGCAGTCCGACCGCCGGTTACACGATCGTCGAAGCGAAGGACATCGACGATGCCGTCGCCAAGGCAAAGGGTTGCCCGATCCTGATGGACCCGGCGTTCAGTGTCGAGATCGCGCCGATCATCGAAATGATGTGACCCGATCTACCGAAGGTCATCGAAGCAAAAAAAGATCCCGCCTTTCGCTGATGCGATCCTTCGGTTTGGGGTCATGCCCTATGACCGCGCTGCGATAGCTGCCGCGGCGCCGGCCATTGTGCCGGCGCTGATACGGTTGGCGATCTTCATCGCCCGCTTGCTCTTCAGCAGCTTGCGCGCCTGCGAAGCCGCCAGCACCCAGGCGAGATCGATGGCGATGAGCACCACCGCCATCGTCGCCGTCAGCTCGACCCAGCCGATGACGCTGACCGAAGCGAGGTCGATGATGGTCGGCAGCAACGCCAGATAGAACATCATGATCTTGGGATTGCCGAGTGTCACCGCCAGGCCGGCAAAGAACAGCTTTGTCGCCGAATCCTCACGCGGCATCTCGCCTTCCCTGGCCTCGACCGGCGCGGTCCACATCTTCCAGGCGAGGTAAGCGAGATAGGCGACACCAACCCATTTCACGACGACGAAGGCAAAGTGAAAGGTCTGCGCCACGACAGCCAGCCCGAACACCGCCAGCGACAGCCAGATGCCCTCGCCGATCCACATGGCGAGCAGGAACGGAAACACATCGCGAAACCCTTTCGAGATGACACGGGCAACCAGCGCCGCGATCGATGGGCCGGGCGAACCGGCAGCGACGAACAAAGCGGCGGCGAAGATCAGGAGCGAGGTGAGGTGCATGGCGGAGCCTTCGAGCGTTGGACGGCAAAGAATATCCCATCGATAGCGATTTGGCATCCTTGAGCTTGATGGGCCAGCACGCGCGACAATTTCAGCGGCCGGACCTTGCTGACACCGCTGGCTTGAGAAAGGATCGCGGCCATGAAATCGATCGTCATTCACGCGGCAAAGGATCTTCGCATCGAAGAGACCGATCCAGGCACGGCTGGCGCCGGACAGGTCGAGATTTCAGTCGAAGCCGGCGGTATCTGCGGCTCGGATCTGCACTATTACAACCATGGCGGCTTTGGCGTGGTCCGCCTGCGCGAGCCGATGATCCTGGGACATGAGGTTGCCGGCACGGTGAAGGCGCTTGGTGCGGGCGTCTCGAGCCTCGCCGTCGGCGATCGCGTCGCGATTTCGCCCAGCCGGCCCTGCAATGCCTGCCGCTACTGCCTGCAAGGCATGCAGAACCAATGCCTCAACATGCGCTTCTATGGCAGCGCCATGCCGATGCCGCACATACAGGGCGCCTTCCGCCAGCGTCTCGTCGCCGAAGCCTGGCAGTGCCACAAGATAGCCGACCATATCTCCATCAACGAAGCCGCCTTTGCCGAGCCCTTCGCGGTGACGCTGCACGCCATCAACCGCGCCGGCTCACTGCTCGGCAAGCGGGTGCTGGTCACCGGCAGCGGGCCGATCGGCGCGCTTTGCATCCTTGCCGCGCGCGTCCACGGCGCGCGCGAGATCGTCGCCACCGATGTCATGTATGCCGTGCTGGTCAAGGCCCGGGAGGTCGGCGCCGACCGCACCATCAATGTCGCCACCGACGGCGCCAGCCTCGCCGCCTACAACATCGAAAAGGGCAGTTTCGACGTGATGTTCGAATGCTCCGGCAACGAGCGCGCGGTGCGGGCGGGGCTCGACGTGCTGAAGCCGCGCGGCGTGCTGGTCCAGCTCGGCCTTGGCGGCGATGTGTCGCTGCCGCAGAATCTCATCGTCGCCAAGGAAATCGAGATGCGCGGCTCCTTCCGCTTCCACGATGAGTTCGCGCTGGCCGTCGACCTGATCAACAACCGCCGCGTCGACGTCAAACCTCTGCTGACCGGCATCTATCCGATGGACGAGGCGGTTGCGGCGTTCGAGATTGCCGGCGACCGCACCCTGTCGATGAAGGTGCAGATCGCGTTCAATTAGGCAAACCACGAGGCTTGTCTGTCTGCCGCTCTGTTGCCTTGTTTTCGCAATTCCGGACGGAAAACCGTTTCACACTTTTCCTGGAATTGCTGTAGAAGAGCCGTCCCGACATCCATTTCGAGCTTGATTTTGCCTCAGTAACCGCCGGTCTCGCCAACTCCCCTGATTACACCTGGCAGGGCGCCGCATCAGCGACGTCAGCTTCATTTCATGTGTTCCTCAGGCGGCGGTCCGAGACCGGTTTGGCACTGCTGAACCGCTGTCGCGTGGCTCCGCCCGTGACACCTGATTTCCAGAGAACCGCAGCCTCTCGCCACGCCGTGCCCGCATGGGCATCTCGACATTGCCGACCTGATGAACTTCCCGACGGGAAGGGCTTATCGGCATGTCCGGCACTCTGCGCATCCACTGGGCAATTGCGCCCGAAATCGCACCTCGACCTCTCATCAACTGCAACCGCTGCGGCACTTTGAAAGCCTATCGCTGCAGCGACAAATTCCGCGTCAACGCTAATGGCAAGCGCATCGATGTCTGGCTGATCTACCGCTGCATCGACTGCGACAATTCGTGGAATTTCGGCATTTTCGAACGTTGGAACCGCCGCGACATCGAGCCAACGCTGCTGGCAGCTCTTGAAAGCAACGATCCGGTCCTAGCCCGCCGCCATGCCTTCGATGTTGTCGCACTGCGCAGCCGGGTGGGTCGCGTCGAGGAATTCTCCGACGTCGTCGTTCACAAACAGAGGCTCTGCCACAATGGCGATAGCGCGACCGCGTTGGAACTCAGGCTTGGGCTGGAATTGCCGACATCGCTGCGGCTCGACCGGCTGCTCGCCGGCGAGCTCGGCATCTCGCGATCGCGGCTTCAGGCGCTGGAGGAGAAGCGGCTTTTGGTGGTTGATCCGGACGGGGCCAAGGCTTTGCGTAAGCCAGCTCGCGAGGGAACGACTATCCGCATCGACCTGGCCGGCGAACCGGATCGCAGAGCCATCATCTCGGCAGCGGTGGGTAAGAGGGGCGAAGCACCGGTGCCTCGCCCCTCTTAAATCCAGACCATCAGGCGATCATGCCGCGCCGACCACCTTGGCCGACTTCTCGAACCGCTTGCGCTCATTCGGGTCGAGATAGAGTTTTCTCAACCGGATGGTTTTCGGCGTCACCTCGACCAGCTCGTCGTCCTGGATCCAGGCCAGCGCGCGCTCCAGCGTCATGCGGATCGGCGGCGTCAGCTTGACCGCCTCGTCCTTGCCGGCGGCGCGGATGTTGGTCAGCTTCTTGCCCTTCAGCACGTTCACTTCGAGGTCGTTGTCGCGGCTATGGATGCCGATGATCATGCCCTGATAGACCTTGACGCCGGGATCGATGACCATCGGGCCGCGGTCTTCCAGGTTCCACATGGCATAGGCGACGGACTCGCCCTGCTCGTTGGAGATCAGCACGCCATTGGTGCGGCCGGGCAGTTCCCCCTTGTAGGGTTCATAAGCATGGAACAGCCGGTTCATCACGGCCGTGCCGCGCGTGTCGGTCAACAGTTCCGACTGGTAGCCGATCAGGCCTCGCGTCGGCGCATGGAAGACGATGCGCTGGCGGTTACCGCCGGAGGGGCGCAGCTCGACCATCTCGGCCTTGCGCTCCGACATTTTCTGCACGACGACGCCGGCATGCTCTTCGTCGACGTCGATGACGACTTCCTCGACCGGCTCGAGCAATTCGCCGTTCTCGCCCTTCTGCATGACGACGCGCGGACGCGACACGGCGATTTCAAAGCCTTCGCGGCGCATCGTCTCGATCAGCACGGCCAGCTGCAATTCGCCGCGGCCGGAGACGAAGAACGAATCCTTGTCCGGCGATTCCTCGATCTTCAGCGCGACATTGCCTTCGGCTTCGCGCAGCAGGCGGTCGCGGATGACGCGGCTGGTCACCTTGTCGCCTTCGGTGCCGGCGAGGGGCGAGTCATTGACCAGGAACGACATGGTCACGGTCGGCGGATCGATCGGCTGCGCATGCAGCGGTTCGGTCACCGACGGGTCGCAGAAGGTGTCGGCAACAGTGCCCTTGGACAGGCCGGCAATGGCGACGATGTCACCCGCCTGGGCTTCGTCGATCGGCTGGCGCTCGAGGCCGCGGAAAGCGAGGATCTTGGAGACGCGGCCGGTTTCGATCTGGGTGCCGTCATGGTGCAGCACCTTCACCGCCTGGTTGGACTTCAGCGAACCCGATTCGATGCGGCCGGTGATGATGCGGCCGAGGAAGGGGTTGGCTTCCAGAATGGTGCCGATCATGCGGAACGGGCCCGGATGAACGGTCGGCTCCGGCACATGCTTGATGACGAGGTCGAACAGCGGCGCAAGCTGCTGGTCCTTCGGGCCTTCGGGGTTTTCCGAAACCCAGCCATCGCGACCCGAACCGTAGAGGATCGGGAAGTCGAGCTGCTCGTCGGTGGCGTCGAGGGCGGCAAACAGGTCGAACACCTCGTTGACCACCTCGACATGCCGGGCGTCCGGACGATCGATCTTGTTGATGACGACGATCGGCTTCAGGCCGACCTTGAGCGCCTTGCCGACTACGAACTTGGTCTGCGGCATCGGGCCTTCGGCGGCATCGACCAGCACGATGGCCGAATCCACCATCGACAGGATGCGCTCAACCTCACCACCGAAATCGGCGTGTCCGGGCGTGTCGACGATGTTGATGCGGGTATCCTTCCAGTCGACCGAGGTCGCCTTGGCCAGGATGGTGATGCCGCGTTCCTTTTCCAGGTCGTTGGAATCCATGGCGCGCTCGGCGACGCGCTGGTTGTCGCGGAAGGAGCCGGATTGCTTCAGAAGCTGGTCGACAAGGGTGGTCTTTCCATGGTCGACGTGCGCGATGATCGCGATATTACGAATTTTCATGTTGTGGTCTCGGGAGCGTTGCAGGCAGCAGGCCAAAAAGGCGCCGCCTCTTTCGGTTGCGCGGCTCATACAGGGTTTTTCGCAATTGCGAAAGAGGAGGCGCATCACCAAATACTCATCAAATCTTAAGCATCTCGGTGTGAGATGGTTTTGTTAACCAAGGCGGGAACCTTTCGGGGCCCGGACAGTTCGAAATTCATGACCGACAAACTCAACCGATTTTGGCCACTCATCGCTTCGGTCGCATTCGCTGCCCTGCTGGCGGCCAATGCCGCGCAATCGGCCGCGACGTTGAAGGAAGCCAATCCCGCGGCGACGTCCGACCAGACGGCCGAACAGATGTTTGCCGACGCCCCAGACGGCGTCGACCCCGTGGTAACCGGCCCGGTCAGCGCCTCCTTCAAGCGGAGGCAGCAGGCGGCAGGGTGCGACAGCGCGGTTTGGCCGAAAATTCCGACGGTTTGCTACCCGGATTGACGGGTTCCTTTACCCTCCCCTTGTGGGGAGGGTCGATCCGCGAAGCGGAGCGGGACGGGACGGGGGTCTTCCTACGTCTGCGCTTGGCCCCCACCCCGTCTCGCCGGCTTCGCTTTGCGAAGCCGCCTCGCCGACCCTCCCACAGGGGGAGGGTAAACAGCCAGCCCTACGCCGACCTCACCGGGTCCAGCGTCACCTTGTAGAGCTCATTATCATCGCGATCCATCAGCCGCACCGTCAGCTGCTCGGTAGCGCCTGAAATATCCACCAATCCGAAGAACTGCAGGCCGGCCGATGGCGGCAGGTTCTGGCCCTGTTCGGCGGTCGGCGCCTTGATGAATTTCAGCTCCGGCCCGAAGGTCATGTCGAAATCGTTGGGGCCGAACGTGCCTGCATGGATCGGGCCGGAGACGAATTCCCAGAATGGATTGAAATCCTGGAACTGCGCCTTGTCGGGGTTGTAGTAGTGCGCGGCCGTATAATGCACGTCGGCGGTCAGCCACAGCGTGTTGGTAATGCCGGCGTTCTTGATGTAGCGCAACAGGTCGGCGATCTCGAGCTCCCGGCCCTTCGGCAGACCATTGTCGCCATTGCTGACGGCTTCCGCGCCGACCTTCTTGGTGCCGTCGTTCCAGACGACGAGGCCAAGCGGCATGTCGGCGGCGATGATCTTCCAGGTCGCCTTGGAGTTGGCCAGCTCGCGCTTCAGCCATTTGGTCTGCTGTTCGCCGAGCATACGGGACTCCGGCGTCATGGTGTCCTGCATGTCAGGACCGTTGGGGCCGCGATAGGAACGCATATCGAGGAAGAACACGTCGAGCAGCGGCCCGTGGGATATCTTGCGATAGACGCGGCCGGGTTCCGACGGCTCGTAGCGGATGGTCGTCATCTCATGGAAGGCGCGCGCCGCGCGGGCTGCCAGCACATGGATGGATTTTTCCTTGTAGCGGTCGTCGGCGGTCAGGTCCTTCGAATCCGACCAGTTGTTCAGCACTTCGTGGTCGTCCCACTGGTAGAAGGTCGGGCAGATGGCGCTCAAGGCGAGCACGTTCTTGTCCATCATGTTGTATTTCCACTGGTCGCGGTACTCGTCCAGCGTTTCGGCAACCTTGCGCTTGCCGTCGATGAGGACGACGTTCTTCCATTTGCCGCCACCAGGCAGATCGACCTCATCCTTCATGGCGCCATCGGCATAGATCGTGTCGCCGGAATGCAGGAAGAAGTCGGGCGTATGCTTGGCGATGGTGGCGTAGGTCTTCATGCCGGTCTCGTCGATGCCCCAGCCCTGGCCGGCCGTGTCGCCCGACCAGGCGAATTTGATGTCGCGCTTCGAGGCGGGCGCGGTGCGGAAGCGCCCGACGATCGGCTCGGAGACGACATTGATGTCCGAAAGATCGGCGGCCGTCATGCGGTAGAAAATGTCCTGGTCGGAAGCGAGGTCGGTGAGCAGCCGCTTGACCGTAAAATCGCTGGCCGGCGAGGTGTCGAGCGGCGCCAACCGGGTGGCATTGGCGAAACTCTCCGTCGACGACACTTCGAACATGACGCGCGAGGGCCGATCGGTGCGCGTCCACACCATGCCGCTCGAGGCATCGACATCGCCGGACTGGACGCCATGGGTGAAGGCCGGGCGCTGGCTGGCGCGCGAATAATAGGGCAAAGCGAGGCCCGATGCGCCGAGCAGACCGGCCGCACTCGCTGATGTGACGAAGGCGCGGCGGGTCAACGAGATCTTGTTCATGGCTGTCTCCTGATGGCTTGAACGAAGCCGCCAAACTCCGGCGTCAATGTTTCAGGAGCATCTCGGGATGATGAAGGTTTGATAACAACCAACCCCTTCCTTCCCCCCTTGTGGGGGAAGGTGGATCGGCGCGTAGCGCCGAGACGGATGAGGGGTGTTCCAGTGGAGTGAGACGTCTGCGTTCCCTGGAACACCCCTCATACGTCGCCTTCGGCGACACCTTCTCCCACAAGGGGAGAAGGGGAAGCCTGCGCTAAGCCGCCTGCGGCTCCGGCTCGAACGCCGGCCTGCTGGTATTGATCAGCAGCGAGATACAGGCTGCGATGATCGCGGTCATGCCGGCGATCAGGAAGGCCAGTTCGTAATTGCCCTGCAGCTCGCGCATGGTGCCGCCGAAGGCGGCGGCGGTTGCCGCACCGACCTGGTGGCCGGCGACGATCCAGCCGAACACCAGCGGGCCGCTGCGGTCGCCGAAGGCTTCGTTGGCGAGCCTCAGCGTCGGCGGCACGGTGGCGATCCAGTCGAGACCGTACAGCACCGCAAAGATGATCAGGCTGGTCGCGGAGAAGCCGGAATAGGGCAGATAGATCAGCGACAGACCGCGAATGCCGTAATAGACGCCGAGCAGCTTGCGCGGGTCGAAACGGTCGGTGAGCCAGCCCGACAGCGTCGTACCGATCAGGTCGAAGATGCCCATCAGTGATAGCAGGCCGGCGGCCTGCACCTCGGCGATACCCATATCGCCGCAGAAGGAGATCAGATGCGTGCCGACCAGCCCATTGGTGGTGAAACCGCAGATGAAGAACGTGGCAAACAGATACCAGAAGACGCGGGTGCCGGCGGCGCGGCGCAGCGTGTTGAGCGTATGCGCCAGGAAATTGCCTTGCGATGCCGGCGATACCGGCGGTACGTCATCGGCCTCGGCGCCATAGCGCACCATGCCGATCGAAGCCGGACGCTCCGGCACCAGCAGCCAGACCAGCGGCAACAGGCAGGCGGTGGCGACAGAGACGGCGATGGCGACCGGCTGCCAGCCGCCGGACTGGGCGAGCGAGGCGAGCAACGGCAGGAACACCAGCAAGCCGGTGGCGCTGGAGGCTGACATCAGCCCCATGACAAGACCGCGATTGGTCTTGAACCAGCGGTTGACGATGGTGGCGCCGAGCACGGTGGCAACAGCACCCGAGCCGATACCGGAAAACACGCCCCAGGTGAGGAAGAGGTGCCAGGGCTCGGTCATCAGCAGGCTGAGAGCGGTCGAGCCCGACATGATCACCAGCGAGGCAAGCAGCGTGCGGCGCAGACCGATCCGCTCCATCAGCGCTGCAGCAAACGGTCCGGTCAGACCGTAGAGGAAGATGCCGATGGCAGCGGCAATCGAAACGGTATCGCGTCCCCAGCCGAAGCTGTTGTCCAGCGGCAACATCATCACGGAGGGAGCCGAACGCAGACCGGCCGCGATCAGCAGGCAGAGGAAGATGACGCCGACCACGACGAAAGCGTAGCGCTGGCCAAAGGGACGGGATTGAGCTATCATGTTACTGACCGGTACGTTGCAATGAGGTGATGGCCTACATACGTACCGGTCAGTAACATTGTCAAGCGGGTTGTTTGCATGTCATCGGACAAAAATATTGAAGCGTCGATCAGCGAGGCGTCGCCAGCCCCGAAGGCCGCGGACAAGATCCTCGACGTGGCCCACGACCTGTTCTATCGCCGCGGCATCCGGGCGATCGGCGTCGATGAGATCGTCAAGCGGGCGGGCGTCACCAAGCCCAGCCTCTACCGCAGCTTCCCCTCCAAGGACGAACTGGCCGCCTCCTACCTCAGGCAATATGACCGCGAATATTGGGAGCGTTTCGACGAAGCCGTGGCCGCCCATCCCGGCGACCCGCGCGCACAGCTCAAGGCTTTCCTGACCCGCATCGGCAGGCGCACGCAAAGACCGGCCTATCGCGGCTGCGGTATGACCAACGCGGCAGTGGAATATCCCGAACACGGCCATCCGGCCCGCGTTGTCAGCGAATCCAACAAGCAGGAGCTGCGCCGACGTCTGCGCGAAATGGCGGCATCGATGGGTGCGCAAGACGCCGACACGCTAGGCGACGGCCTGCTGCTCCTGATCGAAGGCGCCTATATCAGCGGCCAGCTGTTCGGCCTCGGCGGCCCGGCGGCGTCGGTCGCCCGCAACGCGGACCTGCTGATTGAGGCGAGCTTGAAGAAATAACATTTGACGATACGCTGCGGCAGCTCGAAACGGGTTGTCCGCCATGCGCACTCTTCTGCTCTCGCTTGTCCTTGCCGGTTTCTGCCAGGCAGCCCATGCCGATGGCATATCCAGCGTCTACACCGACCTCGACTCGCAAAAGGATTGCGTCACCTACGCGCAAGCTGAGGAAGGCGACGGCGACTGGGCCGAACTCGCCTGCTCCGGCTATAAGGGCTTTCCCGTGCTGATCGCCTATGACGACGCCCGTGAGTCGCTGTTTTACGGCTTCCCGCCCAGCAGCGACATGACGACGGTCTGGGAGAGCTTTTCCGGCTTCAATTCGTCAGGAGCCAAGGTCGAGTGGCGCATCGAGACCAAGGGCGACGTCGTCGTTCCCTTCGCCGTCATCCACCGCCGCTCGATCAGCAACCCCGAGGACGAGAACAAGCCGACCGAAGTGCTGCTCGTCGCCAAAGTCGCCCAGATGGATGCCCGCGACGGCTGCACAATCGGCCTGGTGCTCGCCACCGGCAACCCGCAAGCCAATGACCAGGCGCGCAAGCTGGCCGACGAAAAGGCAAAGACCTTTGCCTGCGGCAAGGACAAGCACACCGTCATCGGCAACGTCCCGGCCTTTGGCAGGGTGGATAACTGAGCCGGCTACTTAGCCGCCTTCGCCCGTGCGATCGCGTCGACGATCATCTTCTTGGCGTATTTGGAATCGTGCCAGCCTTCGATCTTGACCCATTTGCCGGGCTCGAGATCCTTGTAGTGTTCGAAGAAGTGCTGGACCTGGTCACGGGTGATCTCGGGCAGCTGCGTGTATTCGGTGACGTTTTCGTAGCGCAGCGTCAGCTTCGGCGACGGCACGGCGATGATCTTTTCGTCCTGGCCGGCATTGTCTTCCATGATCAAGACGCCGATCGGCCGCACATTGATGACGCAGCCCGGCACCAGCGCACGCGTGTTGCAGACGAGAACGTCGATCGGATCGCCGTCACCAGACAGCGTGTGCGGCACGAAGCCGTAATTGCCGGGATAGCGCATCGAGGTGTGCAGGAAGCGGTCGACGAACAGCGTGCCGGCCTCCTTGTCCATCTCGTATTTGATCGGCTCGCCGCCGATCGGCACCTCGATGATGACGTTGACGTCCTCAGGCGGGTTCTTTCCGCTGGCAATGGCTTCAATGCGCATGGCTCAAATCCCTCTCTCGATTTCCAAGATCGATAGCGGGCGAAACGTCATGGTGCAATGCGGCGATTGGTACGCAGCGCTAATGAAGGCGCACAGTTTGTGAATGGCCTGTAACCGAGGCGGCGTCCGCTATTCCCAGACGAAGGCGACCTTCTTCAGCGCTCTCTGCTCGAAAATCTCGACGCCTTCGGCGACGTCGCGGCCGCCAGCGCCGGCATAGAAGGCCAGCGCGTTCTGGTTATCTTCCAGCGCCCACACCACCATGCCCTTCAGCCCGTGGTCGGCAAGCCGTGCCCGCGCCGCCTTGAACAGCCGGCTGCCGAGCCCGATGCCCTGATATTCCGGACGGAGGTAAAGCTCATAGATCTCGCCCTGCTGCCGAAGCTCGCGGGCGCGGTTCTTGCCGATCGTGGCGTAGCCGGCGATGGTGCCGCCGATTTCGACCACCAGCACGGTGGCGGCGCGGCGGATGGCGTTCGCCCACCAGTCGGCGCCGCGGCGGTTGATCATCGACGTCAGCGAGCGATGCGGGATGATGCCGGAATAGGCGCCCTCCCAGGCCTGTTGGTGCACGTCGGCGATGGCGCCGGCGTCGCGCGGTTCGGCTTTCCTGATGTCGATGCTCAGCGTATTCATGATTTGTTAACCATAAACCCGCATCGGCCATTTGCAAGAGTCCCGTCAGAGCGCACCTGACGTTTCGCACAGGCCATCATGGTAGGTGACGCCGAGGTAAAGCCTGCTTGAAAACGCGCTCGGCCGAGGCGGATGGCGCGGGTTTCGAGAACCGGAGCGGAGCATACTTTTGTGGGTGAGCACCGGAAGCGCAGAAAACCGCGTCAGCCGTCCGGCTGAGTAGCGTTTGCAGGCGGGCTTTCAGATTTCGACGAGATGATCGTCCAGCTCATTGGCGTCGCCCGACGTGACCGGGAAATGCTCGGCCAGCACCGCGCCGACCTGCCCGATCGCCTTGACGAAGCCGTCGGCGAGCCGGTCGTCGCCGGCATGCTGCGTGAGGTCGTTGATAACACCGTCCCAGACATGCTGGCCGACCTTGCTGTTGATGCCGGAGTCGGCGACCACTTCGGCATAGCGCTCTGCGATCGACACGAAGACCAGCACGCCGGTGCGCGCCGCGGTGCGGTGGACATTGCGGGCGAGGAATTGCCTGAGCGCATTGTCATGGGCCGCCTGATAACGCTGCCGGCGCGGCACCAGATGGATGCGCAAGGCCGGCAGCGCCCACAAGAGCACCAGCACCGACGCCAGTGCCAGCAGCTCGGCGAGGACGAAATGCGGCAGCCGGATCGACAGCCACCAGGCCTCCAGTCCATAGGCGACGGCGAGGCTGACGATCAGCATGCCCAATGTCGCCATGAAGGCGGCGGGAAAGAAGTAGCCGTCGCTGGCATGCGCGACGACGCAGTAGATCTCACCGTCGGTTTTCGATTCGGCGGCGCGGATCGCGGCGGCGATGCGCTCATGGTCCTGCGGGCTGATCGGTCGTGTTGCCATTTCTTTTCACCAGCTCCCTGAAGACCCGCCGCCGCCGGACGACCCGCCGCCACCTGAAAACCCGCCGCCGCCACTCGAGCCCGACGACCAGCTGCTGCCGGAGCTTCCGGATGACCATCCACTGCCCGATGACGAACTCGTCGTCCAGCCGCTTGAACCCGACGACGACCCGCTCGGCCCCTGACCATAGCGAAAGGTCATGCCTAGCCATTGATACACGCCCGGCGACAGCTGGGTGCCGAAGATCGGTGGCAGGAAGGCCATCGCCAGACCGCCGAAGAACATCGTCGCCCACAGGATCAGGAAGATCGCGACTATAGGATCGATGGGCGTGCTGTGGTCGGCCGGATTGCGTTTTCCGCGCGCCTCCAGCTCTTCGGGATTGCCTTCCAGCACCATGACCATATCGTCGACGGCCTTGGAAATGCCGCCGGAGAAATCGCCGGCGCGAAAGGCCGGCACCATGTCGTTTTCGATGATCAGTTTGGTGTGCAGGTCGGTCAGTGTTCCTTCCAGACCATAGCCGACCTCGATGCGCATCTTGCGGTCGTTCTTGGCCACCAGCAGAAGCACGCCGTTGTTCTCGCCCGCCTGCCCGAGGTTCCAGAAGCGGAACAGCCGGTTGGCGTAAGGTTCGATCTCCTCGCCGTCGAGGCTGATGATGGTCGCGACGACGATCTGATCGGAGCCTTTTGTCTCGAAATCCGCCAGTTTCTGGGTCAGTGCTGCCTTGGTCGCGGCATCGATAATGCCGGCATCGTCGACGACGCGGCCGGTGAGCGCGGGGAGGTCCGCGGCCAGCGCCGCGGAACCAAAGATCAAAACCGCCAGGGCGAACAACACACCGGTGAAACGGCCAAGGCAGGCGGGGCTGATGATCCGCGTCATCATATCGTCACCGCCTCCAGTGCACCCGCATCGCCCTCAACCACCATGACTGTCCCCAAGCACCGTGATCATGTCGTCGACTGCTTTGGAAATGCCGCCGGAGAAATCGCCGGCACGAAAGGCCGGCACCATGTCGTCTTCAATGATCCGTGTGGCGTGCTGGTTGGTCAACGTGTCCTCCAGCCCATTGCCGACCTCGATGCGCATCCTGCGATCGTTTTTGGCCACCAGCAGAAGCACGCCGTTGTTCTTGCCGGCCTGGCCGAGCTGCCAGAAGTTGAACAGCCGGGTGGCGTAAGGTTCGATCTCCTCGCCGTCGAGGCTGGGAACCGTGGCGACGACGATCTGGTCGGAGCCTTTGGTCTCGAAATCTGTCAGCTTCTGCGTCAGTGCCGCCTCGGTCGCGGCATCGATGATGTCGGCATTGTCGACCACCCGACCGGTGAGTGCGGGCAACTCCGCAGCCATGGCGGCAAAGTCGACAAGCGAAACCATCAGGCCCAGCAAAACAGCGCCGGTCATTGTGACGAAACGGTCATGCCAGGAATTGATGATGCGTGCGGTCATCTCGTCACCAGCTCCCCGAGGAGCCGCCGCCGCCGGACGAACCGCCACCGCCGGAAAAGCCGCCACCACCGCTTGAGCCCGACGACCAGCCGCCGCCGCCCGAAGACCAGCCGCCGCTGGATGACCGCTTGTGCGGCTCGAAAGTCATGCCCAGCCAGCGGTAGCGGCCGGGACCAAGTTTCTTGCCGAAGATCGGCGGCAGGATGGAGGCCGCCATGCTGCCGAAGAAAATGATTGCCCAGACGCTGATGAAGACACCAAAGAACAGATTGTCCATGTCGACCGGCGGCTGTTCGTTGCGCTTGCCGCGCGCTTCCAGCTCTTCCGGATTGCCTTCCAGCACCATCACCATGTCATCGACGGCTTTGGAAATACCGCCGGAGAAATCGCCGGCGCGGAACGCCGGCACCATGTCGTTTTCGATGATCAGCCTGGTGTGCAGGTCGGTCAGCGTGCCTTCCAGACCATAGCCGACCTCGATGCGCATCTTGCGGTCGTTCGGCGCCACCAGAAGCAGCACGCCGTTGTTTTCCTTGGCCTGGCCCAGCTTCCAGAAGCGGAACAGCCGATTGGCATAGGGTTCGATCTCCTCGCTATCGAGGCTTGGGATCGTGGCAACGACGATCTGGTCGGAGCCTTTTGCCTCGAAGTCGGCGAGCTTTTGCGTCAGCGTAGCTTTGGTTCCTGCGTCGATGATGCCGGCATTGTCGACGACGCGGCCGGTCAGCGCTGGCAGATCGGCGGCGAAGGCGCAGAGGGGGAAGAGGAAGCAGAGAAGTATGCCAAGGAAGGCTAGGTAGGCGTTCCGTCCCACCCCCCTCTGGCCTGCCGGCCATCTCCCCCGCAAGGGGGGAGATCGGACGTCATCTGTGCTTTCGCCAATTTTCACCGTTTGAAAGAGATGTCCGGCCACGAAGCCGCCGATCTCCCCCCTTGCGGGGGAGATGTCCGGCAGGACAGAGGGGGGTGTGACGGAATACAAGGCCGAAAATGACCAAGCTTGCCAACCGATCGCTTACCCGCCCTGCTTCGTTCCGAAATCGACCTTCGGCGGCTGCATCTTGTCTTCTTCGACAGTGAAGTTGGCGAAGGGCTCGTTGCTACGGAACCAGAAGGTTGCCCACAGCACGGAGGGGAAGGTCCTCAGTGTCAGATTGTAGTCCTTGACGGCCAGGATATAGTCGCGCCGCGCCACCGCAATGCGGTTCTCGGTGCCTTCGAGCTGCGCCTGCAGCGCCAGGAAGTTCTGGTTGGCCTTGAGATCGGGATAGGCCTCGGACACCGCGATCAGCCGCGACAGTGCGCTCGTCAGCCCAGCCTGGGCATCCTGGAACTTCTTGAGGGCTTCGGGATCCTTCAGGGTTTCCGGCGTTACCGTGATCTGCGTCGCCTTGGCGCGCGCTTCGACCACCGCGTCGAGCGTATCCTTTTCATGCGCCGCATAGCCCTTGACCGTCTCGACCAGGTTGGGGATCAGGTCGGAGCGGCGCTGATACTGGTTCAGCACCTCGCTCCAGGCCGCCTTGGCGTTTTCCTCCGCTGTCGGGATGGTGTTGTAGCCGCAGCCGGCAAGCAGCGGCAGCACGATGGCCATCATCAACACGGCCGGCAGGCTGCGGAAGGGGAACGGTGAAGCAAGGCGCTGGGCAAACATGGTGTGGTCCCTCGACAGAAGTTGCATACGAAGCTTTAGAGCATGATCCCGAAAAGTGGGAACCGATTTTCACGGACAAACGGGAACCGTTTTGTCCTAAAGATCATGCTCCCACTCTGATCTAGCACAATCCGCGCTTAAGAAAATGTCTGCGGCTGGAGTGCACTCATGCGCCCCCGAGGCCCTGTGATTGCCCTCACGAACACGATATGGTCGCCGGCAAACAGGACTGGATCATGGCGGAACGCCGCGACGAAGACAGCGAATCGCGCCGCATTATCGAGCGCGTGGCGAACGAGGGTGGCCTCGGCGGTACGTCGTTCATCGCGCGCGCCGCGAAAGGCGCGCGAGATCATGTCACCGCCGCCGAGGCCGATCGCTCCGATCCAATCGAGGTCTGGGGCACCCGCATCGGCCGCACGCTTGGGCTCATCGTCGCCCTCGGCCTTTTGATCTGGCTCGTGTACTACGTTTCCCGGGGCAGCTAGGAATTTCATGAACAGCGAAAAAGCCGACGCGCCGCGCGCGGTCATCGTCATTTCCAGCCATGTCGCCCGCGGCTCGGTCGGCAACCGCGCCGCCGTGTTTGCGCTGGAGACGCTGGGCTTTCCGGTGTGGGCGGTGCCGACAATCATCCTGCCCTGGCACCCCGGCCATGGAAGGGCAACGCGCATCGTGCCGCCGCTCGACCAGTTCAAGGCGCTGATGGCCGATCTCGAACGAGCGCCCTGGCTGGGTGAGGTCGGCGCCGTGCTGTCGGGTTATCTCGGCGAGGCCGGCCAGGCCGAGGCCGTCGCCTCGCTGGTGTCAGCGGTCAAGGCGAAGACGCCGGACGCGGTCTATATATGCGACCCGGTGATGGGCGATTCCGGCGGGCTTTATGTGCCCGAGCCGACCGCCGCCGCCATGCGCGACCGGCTTATGCCTGTCGCCGACATTGCCACCCCCAACCGCTACGAGCTGCAGTGGATGGCGGGCGCTCCTTTGCCCGATCTGAAATCGGTCATTGCAGCCGCCCTCCATGCCGGCCCAAGAACCATGCTGGTGACGTCGGCGCCGTCGATGATGACCGGCGGCACCGGCAATCTGCTGCTCGACGCCAGCCAGGCGCTGCTGGCCGAACACAGGCTGATCGACAAGCCACCGAACGGGCTGGGCGACCTGACGGCGGCCGTCTACCTCGCCCGCATCCTGTCGGGACAGCCGCCGATCAAGGCGCTGCAGTCGACCACGGCCGCGGTCTACGAGATCCTGGCGCGCACGGCCAAACGCGGTGGCGACGAATTGCAGCTGGAAACCGACGCCCAGAGCCTGTCGCACCCGATGGCGATGGTTCAGCTGCGTCATCTCACACATCCGGGGCGGGACCGCCGGGCGTGATCTCCGGTGCGCTGGCTGGCGTCGACGGTTGCAAGGCGGGCTGGATCGCCGTCCATCGAGGGCCAAGCGTTTCGCCGTCGGTGACTGTCTTTCGGAGCTTTGCAGCCCTGCTCGACGCCTTGCCGGCCGATGCGGTCGTGGCCGTCGACATGCCCATCGGCCTGCCGGATTTTTCGCAAAGAGGCGGGCGCGGGCCGGAGGCGCTGGTTCGGCCACTGCTCGGGGCGAGGCAGTCCAGCGTCTTCTCTATCCCTTCCCGCGCGGCCCTTTACGCCGACACCAACGACTTCACCACGATCGAAGCCTGGTCTGCCGCGCATCGCCGCGCCAGCGAAATCGCCAAGGCGACCTCCGACCCGCCGCGCGGCGTCTCGATCCAGGCTTTCGGCATTTTTGCCAAGATCTGCGAGATCGACGCGCTGCTCATCGCGCGCCCCGAACTGCGCGGCCGCGTCTTCGAATCGCATCCGGAAGTCGCCTTCTGCCGGCTGAATGGCGAAAAACCAATGACGCTGCCGAAGAAGATCAAGGGCGCGGTCAATCCGGCTGGGATGGAAGAGCGCAAGGCGCTGCTGTGCCAGCATGGCTTTGAAAAGGCCTTCCTCGACCAGACGCCACCGAAAGGCGCTGCCGCCGACGATTTCCTGGACGCGGCAGCGATGATGCTGATTGCCGCACGCATCGCCAGCGGCGAGGCAAGGTCGTTTCCCGATCCGCCGCTCGCCGATTGTTACGGCATTCCCGTCGCCATCTGGGCCTGAGGCAAGCCGCGAGCCATGCAATGCCGCATGGCGATTTGCGACGAAGCCATCCGCAATTCGGCATTGCCCGCGACAGGCTTTTGCCGTTAGAGGCTTTCCCAGAGTCAGGTCCGTTGAAATTCAGGCCGCAATCCTCTGAATATCGACGGACCGCGCCGCATCCAACCCTGAAAGGGTCCAGACGCCGCCCATGCCCCATCTCCCCGAACACCTTCTCGCCGGCTATCGCAACTTCATGAACGGCCGCTATCTCAGCGAGAGCGGACGCTATCGCGACCTCGCCCGCGAAGGCCAGGCGCCGGAAACCATGATCGTCGCCTGCTGCGACTCGCGCTCGGCGCCCGAAGCAATCTTCGACGCCGGCCCCGGCGAACTCTTTGTACTGCGCAATGTCGGCAATCTGGTGCCGCCCTATGCGCCCGACGGTGAATTCCACTCGACCTCGGCCGCGCTAGAATTCGCCGTGCAGAGCCTGAAGGTGAAGAACATCGTGGTCATGGGCCACGGCCGCTGCGGCGGCATTCGCGCCGCGCTCGACCCCAATTCGGCGCCGCTTTCGCCCGGCGACTTCATCGGCAAATGGATGAGCCTGATCGCCCCGGCAGCCGAAACCGTGTCGTCCAGCACCTTCATGACGGCGACGGAACGGCAGACGGCGCTGGAGCGCATCTCCATCCGCTACTCGATCGCCAATCTCAGGACCTTCCCTTGCGTCTCGATCCTCGAAGGCAAGGGGCGGCTGGCCCTGCACGGGGCCTGGTTCGACATTTCGACCGGCGAACTCTGGGTGATGAACAAGGACACCGGCGATTTCGAGCGGCCGGATTTGGGGTAGACCATGATCCCGAAAAGTGGGCACCGGGCTTCGGATAAGATCATGGTCAGATAAGCGGAGGCGAGGAATGCGGGGTTGGCGTGCAATTGCTTTCGCCATGGCGGCGCTGACGATTAATCTCACCCCAGCCCGCGCCGATGACGGCGCCATCATCGACCGCTGGTATTCGGCGCTGCTGGTAGCCGACCGCACCGAACTGTCGGATCTCCTTGCCGACGATGTCCGCATCAAGCTCGACGATCTCGGCGTCGTGCAGTCGAAGCAGGAATTCATCGCCTCGATCGACGAATGGAAGGGTGCGGTGGCCGGCGCCGCGATCCGGCATCGCATCGAAAAGAGCGAAGCCGATGTCACCACTGTCATCGCCTGCTATGATTTTCCCAACAATGACATGCTGATGCAGGAGACGTTTGCCGTCACCGGCAACCGCATCACCGCAAGTTCGCAAGCGGCGCTCGCGGAAAATTGCGACGGCTTCTGACGCCAGCTTGAACGGCCGTGCGGTTGCGCCGCGCCAGGCATCGACCTACATCGGTGAGCAAGCCCACCCGCTCGCCAATCATCGAAAGATCCCCCATGCCGTCCACGAAAACCGTCGACCTCGCCGTCCATCCGCTGACCAAATGGCAAGGGCCGCTTGGCCTGCCGGATTTCGCCAACATCGGCGACGGCGACTTTTCTCAGGCGTTCGACGCAGCGCTGAAGGCGCATGAAGCCGAGATCGACGCCATCGCCGGCAACAAGGATGCGCCCACCATCGAGAACACGCTGGCAGCACTTGAGCTTGCCGGCGAGCCGCTCGACCATGTCTCGTCGATCTTCTGGTGCCGGGCCGGCGCCCACACCAACGACGCGATCCAGGCGCTGGAGCGCGAGATTTCGCCCAAGATGTCGAGGCATTTCTCGGCGATCTCGATGAACGAGAAGCTGTTTGCCCGCATCGACGACCTCTATCAGCGCCGCGATTCTCTGAAGCTCGATGCCGAGACGCTGCGGGTGCTGGAAAAGACCTGGAAAGGCTTTGTCCGCTCTGGCGCCAAGCTCGACACCGACGGCAAGAAGAGGCTGGCCAACATCAGCGAGGAACTGTCCTCGCTCGGCACCACATTCGGCCAGAATGTCCTTGCCGACGAGCGCGACTGGGCGCTGTTCCTTGATGAGGCCGATCTTGCCGGCCTGCCGGACTTCGTGAAGAGCTCGATGGCCGAGGCCGCCGAGACGCGCGGCCAGAAAGGCCGTTACGCGGTCACCTTGTCGCGCTCGATCTACGAGCCGTTCACAACCTTTTCCGAACGCCGCGACCTGCGGGAGACCGCCTACCGCGCCTTCACCATGCGCGGCCAGAATGGCGGCGCCAGCGACAACACCGCGGTGGTGCGCGATATGCTGAAGCTGCGCGCCGAAAAGGCCAAGCTGCTCGGCTATGGCTCCTTCGCCGCACTGAAGCTCGACGACACCATGGCCAAGACGCCGAAGGCCGTTCACGATTTGCTCGACCCGGTGTGGGAAAAGGCGCTGGAGAAGGCCGCCGCCGACCAGAAGGAGTTGGAACGGCTGGCGAGCGCAGCCGGCAGCAACGAGAAATTCGCCGCCTGGGACTGGCGCTTCTACCAGGAGAAATTGCGCGCGGAAAAATTCGCTTTCGACGAGGCGGAGCTGAAGCCGTATCTGCAGCTCGACCGCGTCATCGACGCCTGCTTCGACGTCGCGACAAAACTGTTCGGCATAACTTTCGAGGAGAAGAAAGGCATCGCCGCCTGGCATCCCGACGCACGCACCTTCGTGGTGAAGAACGCCGATGGCAGCGAGCGCGGCCTGTTCCTCGCCGATTATTTCGCCCGGTCCTCGAAGCGTTCCGGCGCCTGGATGAGCGCGCTGAAATCCGGCTACAAGCTTGGCGATGGATCCAAGCCGGTCATCTACAACATCATGAATTTCGCCAAGCCTCCGGCCGGCGAAGCCGCCCTTCTGTCCGTCGATGAGGCCAAAACCCTGTTCCACGAGTTCGGCCACGCGTTGCACGGCATGCTGACCGACGTCACCTGGCCGTCGGTGGCGGGCACTTCTGTCAGCCGAGACTTCGTCGAACTGCCCTCGCAGCTCTACGAGCACTGGCTGACCGTGCCGGCGGTGCTGGAAAAGCATGCGCTGCATGTGAAGACCGGCAAGCCGATGCCGAAGGCGCTACTCGACAAGATGCTGGCCGCCCGCACCTTCGGCGCTGGTTTCGCCACGGTGGAGTTCACCGCATCGGCGCTGATCGACATGGCCTATCATGCAAGGCCGGATGCGCCGGACCAGCCGCTTCAATTCGAAGCCGAAACGCTGGAGAAGCTTGACATGCCGGACACGATAGCCATGCGCCATCGCACCCCGCATTTCGGCCATGTCTTCTCCGGCGACGGTTATTCAGCCGGCTACTATTCCTACATGTGGTCGGAAGTGCTCGACGCCGACGCTTTCGCCGCCTTCGAAGAGAATGGGGATGCCTTCAATCCGGAGCTGGCTGAAAGGCTGAGGAAGAATATTTATGCTGCCGGTGGCTCTAAGGATCCGGAGGAGCTTTACACCGCGTTCCGCGGCAAGATGCCTTCGCCGGAGGCGATGATGGTGAAGCGAGGGCTGGTGTGAATGGCTGATCTCCCCCCTTGTGGGGGAGATGGCCGGCAGGCCAGAGGGGGGCGCTGTCCCGCCGACGGCCCAGTGGGTGGCTCGTCTGACCTAACCTTGTGCATCTTATGAAGAGGAAGCGTCGCGATCCTTCGCGCCCCCCTCTGCCCTGCCGGGCATCTCCCCCACGAGGGGGGAGATTGGCTGTTTCCAAGGATCCTTGACCCTGGGCCACACCGGCCGGGTCAGCTTCCTGTAATCGGTCACCGCCGGATTGCTTGGATAGGAACTCGGCGCGGACACATAGATAATCTCGGCCGCGATCGGTGCGAAGCCGGCGTAGAAATGGTTGGTCGACTTGATCAGCAATATATCCTTGCCCATCGGATCGACGCCGATATTGGAGAAGATATCCGGTTCGAAAGTTTGCGTGCGGTTGGTGTTGAGGATGATGTCGATTTCGGTGCCTTCGATGCGCACCAGCGCCGTCGGCCCAAGCGTCACCCGGCTCGGCCCGAAGCTCTGCCATCCCTCCGGAACCGCCTTCCGCACCCACACCTTCGCATCGATCGGCTCGCCGGCCAGCGGGCCGGCCTTGCCGCCGAAGCGCAGGTCGATGACGGCGCCTTCGCCGGCAGCCTGACAGAAGGTGACGGCGATCGGATCCCAGATCGTCGCCACGCCGACCTTGTCGACGCCGCGTTCCAGCAGGGCGCGCAGCACGACGGTGCCGTCGCCGGCGACGCCGCCGCCGGGATTGTCCCAGATGTCGGCGATGACAGCCGGCTTGTCGGCATTTTCCTTGCGCACGACCAGCGCCCGCGCGATGCCATCCTCGGTGTTCAGCATCGTCATCGCGGTCTTTTCGCGCATGGCGTAAAGCTCGCGCCCCAGCCTTTCCGCAAGCGCATCGCCTTTGGCCTTGTCATTGTCGGTGACGACCAGGATGCGGGTGCCCATCTCCGGCACATCCGCCGCCATGAAGCCGTGGATGACCGAGACCGACAGCACGCCGTCCTTGCCATGCAGCGCCTTGATGCGATCGACGAAGGCGCGCATCGGCTCGCGGCTGGTGGGCAGCACCTGGATCATGCGGCAGTCGAAGGTCGAAATGACAGGCCTGATCTCGCCGCGCGCCGCCGCCAGCCCAAGTTCGACGACATGCTCGCCGCGCTCGTAGAAATCGGTGTGCGGGAATTCGAGGAAGTAGGCCATGATGTTGGAGGCCGCCACCCGCTTCGGCGTCAGGTGGCTGTGCGGATCGAGTTCCACAGCGACCACAACATCCGGCCCGACCATGGCGCGGACGCGCTCCAGCAGATCGCCTTCGCAATCGTCATAGCCCTGCGCCACCATGGCGCCGTGCAGGCCGAGGATCACGGCATCGACGGGCAAGGCCGCCTTGAGCTGGTCGAGGATTTCGTCGCGCAGCGCCTCAAAAGTCTGGCGCTGCACCAGGCCGCCCGGCTCGGCCCAGGTGGCGGTGCCTTCGATGACGGTCAGGCCGTCTTTGGCCGCGCGCCGACGCAAGGCCACCATCGGCGAGGAGCACAGTGTCGGCGTGTCCGGATGTTTGCCCGGCCCGGCATAGAAGGCCATCTCGAACGAGGCGCGATCGGTCGGCACCGGCGAGAAGGTGTTGGTTTCCGTCGCCAGCGAGGCGGTGAAGATGCGCATGAAGACTCCGTAGTGAATGGCGCCGTTATTTGACCGCCCCGAGCGCCAGCCCCCGGACGAGATAGCGCTGCAGCCAGATGAACAGGATCGCGACCGGCAGCGTCGCCAGCAGCGTCGCCGCCATCACATGGTGCCATTCGATCGTGTAGCGGCCGGCGACCAGCGAAAACACCTGGATCGGCAGCGTGTAGCTTTCCTGGCTTCGCAGCATGGTCAGCGCCACCACGAACTCGTTCCAGGCATTGATGAAGGTGAAGATGGCGGTGACCACGATCGCCGGCAGGCAGAGCGGCAGGAACACTTTGCGCAGCGTCAGCCAGCGGCCGGCCCCTTCCATCCAGGCGGCCTCCTCGAGATCGCGCGGAATGGTGTCGAAATAGCTCTGCAGCATCCACACGGTGAAGGCGACGTTGAAGGCCATGTAGATGACGCCGAGCGCGGTGGTCGATTCAATCAGCCCCCAGGCGGCCATCAGCCGGAACAGGCCGAGCACCAGCACGATCGGTGAGATCATCTGCGAGATCAGCAGGAACTGGCGGAAGGCGCCATAGCCGGCAAAGCGAAACCGCGACATGGCGTAGGCGGCGGGCACCGAAATGAGGATGGCGCCGACGGTGGCGATGACCGAGACATAGAGCGAATTGGCCAGCGCCTGGCCAAAGCCGGTTGCCACCCACATGTCGGCAAAATTCGACCAGCGAAACTCGCTCGGCCACCAGGTCGGCGACAGCACTTCCTGCCTCGGTTTGACCGCGGTCAAAAACATCACGGCAAACGGAAAGATCGTCACCACGATCAACGGCGAAAGCAGCAGCCAGGCAATGATCGTGCGCTTCAGCTTCGGCGTCATGCGCGTTGCTCCCGCATGGCGAGCCGCACATAGATCATGGTGAAGATCAGCAGGACGGCGAACATCAGCAGCGACACCGCCGACGCTTCACCCAGTTTGCCGATGCGGAACGCCAGCTTGTAGAGGTGGGTGACCAATATGTCGGTGGAGTTGGCCGGTCCGCCCTGCGTCATCACCCAGATGATTGGGAAGGAATTGAAGACGTAGATGGTGTTGAGCACGATGGCGATGTTGATGAACGGTTTCAACAGCGGGAAGGTGATCTCGCGGAACTGCTGCAGCGGTGTCGCCCCCTCCAGCGCGGCCGCTTCGTAGAGGTCGTCGGGGATCGACGACAGGCCGCCGAGGAAGATCGTCGTCGTGAACGGCACCGTCACGAGAATGCCGATCAGCACCTGCATCGGGAATGCCGTCTCGGCCCGCGCCAGCCACTGGATATTTTCGTGGATCAGCCCGAGCCCGATCAGCGCCGAATTCAGCATGCCGCTTTCGCCGTTGAGCGCCCAGCGCCAGACCACCGCCGTCATCGTCAGCGACACCGCCCAGGGCAGCATGATGATGACGCGCGCAATGCCGCGGCCGTAGAAATCGGTGTTGAGGATCATCGCCACTGGAATGGACAAAAGCAGCGCACCGCCGACCACCAGCACGGTCCACAGGCCGGTGCGCCACAGGGCGGCCAGGAAGTCGGGATCGGCGAGGAAGGCGGAATAATTTGCGAAATTGTTGAAGTCGCGCAGTTGACCGAATCGGCTGACATCATGCGTCGATATCTGGATCAGGTCCCAGACCGGCCAGAAGATGACCACCGCCGCCAGCAACAGGCTGGGCAAGGTCAGGAGATAGGGCAGGAAGCGATTTTGCATCGGCTGGCTTGAGCGCTCGACGGCATGAGGCAGGAGAATTTGGCGCGCCCCTATCTCTAAGGGGCGCGCCGGGCGCAGGGAGATACGCCCTATTTCTTCAGCACCGCATTGGCCTTATCAGCCGCTTCCTTAAGGCCCGCCTCGGGGTCGCCGCCGAGATAGATCTTCTGCATGGCATCCGAGGTGATCTGGGCGACTTCTTCCCAGCCCGGGATGACCGGCGCGAAGCGGGCATCCGGCAGCAGCGCCGTGAACGCGGCCAGATCGGCATTGTTGACGTAATAGTCCATCTTGGCCTCTTCCTTGTTCACCGGGAGGAAGCCTTCGCCCTGGGTGAACTTGGCGCGCTGTTCCGTGCTGAACAGGAAATCGAGCAGCTTCCACGCCTCATCCTTGTTCTTGGAATTCTTGAACATGATGATGGAATCGGTGACGCCATAGGTGCCGCGCGCGCCTGTCGGACCGGCCGGAATGGCGGCAACGCCATATTTCAGGTTCGGCGCCTCGTCCTTGATCTGGTTGGACAGGAAGGGTGCCGTGATCATCATGCCGACCTTGCCCTGCTTGAACAGGTTCTGCACGTCCTCGCGGTTGTTGGAGGTGACGCCCGGCTCCGTCAACCCCTCGTCGATCATCGACTTGTAGAGCTTGGCGGCTTCGAGTGCCCCCGGCGTGCCGAGGCCCGAAGTGCCGTCCTTGTTGAGGATCTCGGTGCCCTGCGACCACATCGCGTAGTAGTAGTAGACGTCGGTCTCGATCTCCTTGCCCTGCAGGCCGAAGCCGAACGTACCGGAGCCCAGCGCCTTGATCTTGCGTGCGTCGTCCTGCAACTCGGTCCAGGTTTCCGGCGGTTTGGCGATGCCGGCCTTCTCGAACAATTCCTTGTTGTAGTACATGGCCCGCGCCGAAGCGGCGATCGGCAGGCCGTAGGTCTTGCCGTCCATAATCGAGGGCGACAGGAAAGTGTCGATGAAGCGGTCCTTGAACTCAGGCTTGATGTAGCCGTCCAGCGGCTCGGCGACGTCCTGCTGGACGAAATCGATCAGCCAGCGCGTGCCGATTATCGATAGATCCGCATTGGTGCCGGCGGTGATGTCGGTGGTCAGCTTCTGCAGCAGCACTTCCCACGGCACCACTTCGAATTTGACGGTGATGCCGGGGTTGGCCGCCTCGAATTCCTTCTTCACCGCTTCGAAATACGGCCCGGTCTTGGCGCTGTATTCGGCGACGGTGACGCGCACCTCGCCGGCTTCCGCCTGCCCGGCGAGCGCCAGCAGGCTCATTCCGGCCATCAGGCCTATAGTCCATTTCGCAAGCGTCATATGATCTCTCCCATTTGATGCGCGCCTGTGCTCTTGCGGCTTTCAGGCAGCACAAGCTTTATGTGACTTTCCTACATTATCCATCATTTTGCGCTGTGCAAGCAGATTATCCTGTTGCTTAATTACATTTCTTAAATTAGCGTTTTCCGGCTATCGTAGACCCAGGGAGACGCGCAGCGTGGTTTCAAAGGCCGAATTTGCAGGCAAGACCGTGCTGGTAACCGGCGCCGGAGGCGGCCTCGGCTCGGCCATCGTGGCCCTGTTGGCCGAGCGCGGCGCGCGCGTCGTCGGCTGCGACCAGTCGGCGGACCAACTCCGCAGCCCGCATCTCGCGTCGCGCCACGTCTTCGACCTCCTCGACCGGACTTCCACCGAGGCCGCGATCGCAGCGATTCTCGACAAGGATGGCGTCCCCGACATCCTGATCAACAATGCCGGCTGGACGCGCGCCGAGACGCTTGCCGCACTGACCCCCGACAAGATCGAGCATGAACTCGACCTCAATCTGACCGGGGTGATGCTGTTCGCCGATCCGCTGATCAAGGCGATGGCCGCCCGCGGCTCGGGCAGCGTCGTCTTCATCTCCTCGGTCAACGCCATCGCCCATTTCGGCAATCCGGCCTATGCCGCGGCAAAGGCCGGCATCAACGCCTATGCGAAATCGGTCGCGGTGGAGCTCGGCCGCAGCGGCCTGCGCGCCAATGTCGTCTGCCCCGGCTCCATCCGCACCGCCGCCTGGGACCATCGCCTGGCCAAGAACCCGGACGTCCTCGGCAAGCTGCAGCGGCTCTATCCGCTGGGCCGCATCGTCGACGCCTCGGAAGTGGCAGAAGCCGTGGCTTTCCTTGCCTCGGAACGCGCATCGGGGATAACCGGCGCGGTGGTGCCGGTCGACGCCGGACTGACCGCCGGTTTCTTGCCCTTCATCGACGACATATTGGGAGCCTGACCATGACCGACGTCGAGTTCCGCGACCTGTCGAAATCCTTCGGACGTCACAAGATCCTCGAAAACATCAGCCTCGACATCAAAAGCGGCGAGTTCGTCGTGCTGGTCGGTCCCTCCGGCTGCGGCAAGTCGACCTTGCTGCGAATGCTGGCCGGGTTGGAGCCGATCACCTCGGGCGACCTCCTGATCGGCGGCGTGCGCGCCAACGATTTGCCGCCGCAGCAGCGCAACATCGCGATGGTCTTCCAGTCCTACGCGCTGTTTCCGCACCTGAAGGCGGCCGATAATATCGGCTTCGGACCAAAAATCCGCGGTGAGAGCCGCGCGGCGATAGACGACAAGGTGAAGAAGGCTTCCGGCGTCCTCAACCTGTTCTCCTATCTCGACCGTTACCCCCGGGAGTTGTCGGGCGGCCAGCGCCAGCGCGTCGCCATGGGCCGTGCTATCGTGCGCGAACCCTCTGTGTTCCTGTTCGACGAGCCGCTGTCAAACCTCGACGCGCAATTGCGCGTCCAGATGCGCACCGAGATCAAGGCGCTGCACCAGCGGCTGAAATCGACCATCGTCTATGTCACCCATGACCAGATCGAGGCCATGACCATGGCCGACCGCATCGTGGTGATGGATCGCGGCAAGATCCAGCAGGTCGGCGCGCCGCTGGAGCTTTATGACCGTCCGGCCAACAAATTTGTCGCCTCTTTCATCGGCTCGCCGTCGATGAGCTTTGTCTCCGGCGCGCTGAAGACCACGCCCGGGAAAAGCTGGTTCGAATCGGCCGGCGGAGGACGGCTTGCTCTCGCCGGTAAGACGGTGCCGGCAGGCAGCACGGTCGAGGCCGGCATAAGGCCCGAACACTTCGTCATCGGCGAGGCCGCCGACGCCATGGCGATCAAGGTCGATGTCGTCGAGCCGACCGGCTCGGAAACGCATGTCTATGGCGCCATTGGCGCCGATACGGTGCGCGCCGTGTTTCGCGACCGGGTGCAGGTCAGGCCGGGGGAATTGCTTCCGGTCTCGGTCGCGCCGGACAACATCCATCTGTTCGACAAGGCCACGGGCCTGCCGCTATGAAAGCGAAGGTATGAAAACCCCGGCCGACATCATCACGCGCCTGCAGCTGATGTCGCAGGATGGCACCAAATCGGACCGCCGGCTGGCCGGCCTCGTGCTGACCGATCTCGATTTCGCCTCCAAGGCTGCAATCTCCGAGATTGCCGCGCGCGTCGGCGTCAGCGAACCGACGGTGACCCGCTTCTGCCGCAATCTCGGCTGCGAGGGGTTGCGCGATTTCAAATTCTATCTGGCGCAGGCGATCGCCATTGGCGGCCAGTATCTATCGCCCGAACCCCTCAGCCGCGATGCGCGCGAGCAGCGCATTGCGTCGGCCATCACCGAAGCCGCAATCGCCGCCATCCAGCGCGCCTCAGAAAATCTCGACATGAAGACGCTGGTGGGCGTCGCCGCGCGCATCGTCAATTCAGGCAATGTGCTGTGCATCGGTTCCGGCGGCATCTCCTCGATGATGGCGACGGAGATGCAGAACCGGCTGTTCCGGCTCGGTGTGCCGGTGCTGGCGCAGATCGACGGGCAATTGCAACGCATGTATGCCGCGGTCGCCACGCCGGAGACGACGCTGATTGCCTTTTCGGTGTCCGGCTATGCGCGCTCGGTCATCGATGCCGTGCAGGTTGCCCAGCAATATGGCGCCACCACCATCGCCATCACCCCGCCGGACTCCGCCCTTGCCAAGGCCGCCGACACGGTCATTCAGTTCCAGTCGCTGGAAGACGGCAACATCTACAAGCCGACCTCGTCGCGCTACGCGCTGCTGTCGATCGTCGACATGATCGTCACATCGGTCGCCGAGACGCGCGGGCCAAAGGTCCTGGAAAACCTGCGCCGCATCAAGCAGAGCGTGAACACGCTGAAGGTCGACGATCCCAAATTGCCGTTGGGCGATTGAGGGCTAGTTGGCGAGCGCCTTGATGCTCGTCACCAACGCCGCCGGGTCGCCGAGCACGCGTAGCGTCTTCATGCGAGCGGTAGCGCCAGCAACAACCGACACCGCCGATGCAGGAACGCCCAGCCCCTGAGCGACAAGTCTTTGCAATGCTTGATTGGCCGCGCCATTTTCCGGGACGGCGCGCACACGCGCCTTCAAATAGCTTCGCCCGTCCGCCGACATTTCGACGCTTTCAAGCCTGTCCACGAAAGACTTCGGCGTCAGCCGGACGAACAGGTCGACGCCATTCTCGCGGGCATGAAAAGGCGCGCTCAAGCGATCTTCGGCCTCACAGGACCAGCGGCGCTATCGTGGTGAGAATGAGCTGTCTGAGGAAGAACAGGAGCAGAAGCAGGATGATCGGCGAGATGTCGACACCGCCAAGGTCGGGCATGAACCGACGGATCGGCCGCAGCGCCGGCTCAGTCAGCCGGTAGAGCATGTTGCCGATGCTGCTAACGAACTGATTGCGCGAGTTGACGACATTGAAGGCATAAAGCCAGGAAAAGATCGCCGAGGCGATGATGATCCACCAGTAGAGGTCGAGCGCCATGACGATTGTTTGAATGAGGGCGAGCATGCCGGTCTCCAATTGTTGCCGACATGTAGCCATTGCGCACGAAACCGGCAAGGGCAGCCTTTGCAAAGCACCCGACGGCGGCACATGGCGGAAAGGGATTCGGCAAAACCGCGCCTTGACAGGAAACCGCAGCCTTCGATAAATGCGCCATCCGCTGGACGGGGCTGTAGCTCAGCTGGGAGAGCGCGTCGTTCGCAATGACGAGGTCAGGAGTTCGATCCTCCTCAGCTCCACCAGCGGAATTTTTCCATTCCTTGCTCGTCCCGAAAAGCGCGTTGCGCTTCCCCTGAGGAATTGCGTCAAAGGCCGAGCCTGGATGCGAGATAGGGGGCCAAGGCAAGCGAATAGCTGGCCGTTAGATGATGATTGTCACGCCAGACAATGATGTTGCCGACGACCGCCGGACATAGTCGCGGCCCGCAGATGGCGTCGATCATGTCGATGGCGCGCACATTTTTCTGTCCCTCCGCGGCCAACACCAACACGTCGCTCCGCTCAATGTCGCCCAGCTTGGTGACGCATTTCGTTGGCGTCGAACTCAAGCAATCGCCCGGATCGAATTTCATGTAGGGCGTGTTGCGAATGGCGACGATTTGCGAACCAGCTTCCGTCAACGTGCTCCAGAGACTTCGCAGCCCTTCGACCATCGTGTCTTGCGGCACCGATCCGTAGTTGGACTGGCTAGTGACTATCAGATCCGGTTTCAGCTTGAGTATCTCGGTGAGCACCTTTTCGTGCCACTGCGCGCATAACACGTTCGGTTTGCCATCCGCCATGATGGCCACGCGGCTGAATGGGCAGGCGGATTTTGTAAAGGTAACCAGTTTGAATTTGCGGTCCTTGGCGATCTTGTCCAGAGCCGGCACCCACTGGGCTGCATGAGAATCTCCCACCAGGACAATGGTTTTCGTACCCGCCGCATCGCCGAGAGAGCATCGTTTGGGCTCAGAGCTTTCCTCCTGGTGGCACTTCGTTGCATACACGACCGGCACGTCCCTTCTGAGCTGGGCCAATGGCGGCAGAAGATTCAGGCCGTCCGGAACAGCAGCGCCGAAGACGAGAGCGGCAGGCCCGGGGTAGGAAGGCGTGCCGATCAGCGCGGTGTCGATGCGTTCTGCTTTCAGAAAAAGCAGCAGGCTGGCGGATGCAACCACGCATGTGAGTACTGCGACGGTGCCGTACCCCAGCGGTTTCCACCAGGCACCGCCCCGGGATTGCCGATAGGGTTGTTCGACATGGCGATAAGACAGGTCCGACAGGACCAGGGTCACCGCAATCAGGCCGACACCACTGGCAAATGTCAGCGAATGGCCCTGTCCCAGGAAGAATGTGATCAGCGGCCAATGCCAGAGATAGATCGAGTACGACCGATCGCCGATGAAGCGAAGCGGCCACAAATCGAGCCCACGAAATCGACCGGCTTGGACCTCGCCAGCCAGGATGACGAGCATGGTGGCCAGGGTTGGCAGTAACGCACTGAGGCCGGGGAATGGTGTCGCTGCGGAAAACAAAAAGGCGGATGCGAGGATGCCGGCGATACCGGCAAGCGCCAACAGCCGGCTTGCACCCGCGCCCAGCCGAAACCGGTGCTCGCCAAGCAACAACAGGCCGCCCAGCGCCAATTCCCACAGGCGTGTATGACTGACGAAATAGGCCTGGGCGGGGTCAGTTTTCGTCAGGACAATCGAGGCGACAAGCGATGCCATGAAAGCAAGCGACAATGTCGTCGCCAGGCTTCGTCTCAAGGAGAGCTGCCATCGCCGCGCCAGCCAGATCACGCCGATCATGAGTACCGGCCAGACGATGTAGAACTGCTCTTCAATGGAAGCGACCAGTAATGCTGCACCGGCGTCGGCAGATTGTCGGCGTCGAGGTAGCTGACAGCTTCGTGGGCAAGACGCCAGTTCTCGACATAGAGCGCGCTGGCCAGGATCTGCTTGGCGGTTTCCTCCCAGCGTGCCTTGGAAATGAACAGCAGGGTGCCGAGCAGCGTCATGAGAAGCACCAGGATCGCGGCCGGCAAAAGCCTGCGGATTCGCCGCGAATAGAACTCGATCAGCGAGATACGGCCCTCGCGCAGCGCCATCTCAGCCAGCAGGCCGGTGATCAGATAGCCCGAAATGACGAAAAAGACGTCGACGCCGACATAACCGCCGGGAAGCACACTGGGCCACAAGTGGAAAACAACGACCAGAGCGACGGCCAGTCCGCGCAGCCCTTGTATTTCGGGCCGAAACCGACGTTCCTGATCGATTGTCAACGAAGATCCCCTAATTGCTTCAGCCGGCCTGAACCAACAGGGCATTTCTGGCCGCGATCTTCATAAGGGCAGAAATCGGCAAGGCAAAGAGCCGATCGCCGCAGCTCATTCCCTTTCCGTCTCCAGCCCGCTCACCAGCGTGTCGACGAAACCCAGCAGCTCGCTTTCGAGGTCGGTGGGCGCCAAGCCGATGAAACGGTCTTCGAGCGAAATGGCGACGATGCCGTGGACGGCAGAGAACAGTGTGCGGGCGCGGGCCAGAAGCTCCGGTGTGTCCAACGCCGGCAGTAGCCGAGCAAGCGGCTCGACCAGATGCTGGATCAGCACCGCATGCTCGGCCAGGTGCCAGTCGGGCACGGCCACACCAGGCGCCATACGGTGTTCGAACAATGCCTTCCACGCCATGCGATTGTCACGCGCGAAGCCGAGATAGGCCCAGGCCAGCGCCTTCAGCCTTGCCCTCGGCTCGGCGGCGCCGGTCGACTCCTGTTCCAAAGCCACTCCCAGCCTGGCCAGCGTGATCGAATTGACGTGCAGGATGAGCTCGTCGAGGTCGGCGAAGGCCGTGTAGAGCGCACCCAGCGCACAGCTGGAATCGGCCGTGATGTCGCGTGCGCGCAATCCGGCCAGACCTGAGATCTGGATACGCGCTTGCGTCGCCTCGATCAGCCTGCCCTTCAAATTCTCGCGTTTGGCGTCCCGTTTTGCGGTCATTAACCTTCCTTATGCGGAATTTATGAACATCGTTCATTTATCTCTTGAACGCTGTTCACGATGTGTTACCTTGCATTCGTGAACAACGTTCATAGAGGAGAAACGGAAATGTTGAAACAGTTTTTTGCTCTCGTCCGCGGCCGAAGCTACGAAGCCGCCGAGACGGTCGTCGACCGCAACGCCCTGGTGATCCTGCGCCAGCAGATCCGCGATTGCGCCGACGCCATTGCTGCTGCCCGCCGGGCAGTCGCAATTGCCATCGCCCAGAACGAAGAGGAAGTCTTGCAGTTCAAGAAGCTGGTCGTTCGCATCGACGATCTGGAGAAGCGCACGATCGCCGCGATCGAGCGGGGCCAGAATGAACTGGCCCGCGAGGCGGCCGAAACCATCGCCATGCTGGAAGCCGAACGCGACGCCTCCGACGAGGCGCAGAGGAGCTTCAGCACCGAGATCGAACGATTGAAGCGGATTATTCGCGTCTCTGAAATGCGGCTGCGCGAACTGCAGCGCGGCCAGCGCATTGTTGCCGCGGTCGACTCGACCCAGCGCCTGCGCGAAAGCGCTCCGGGCTCAAGCCTCTCGGCGCTCAAGGACGCCGAGGAGACGCTGCTTCGCCTGCGCACAAGGCAAAAGCACATCGACGCCACCGCGGCCGCCATGGCCGAGATGGAGCAGTCGGGCGATCCCGCCGCGGTCAGCGAGAAGCTGGCGGCCGCCGGCTGCGGCGCGCCGCTGAGAACCAGCGCCGAAGCCGTACTCCAGCGCCTCGCCGCCAAGATGGCCAAGCCAGCCTGATTCTACCCAGCCTGATTGTATCCGGCCTGAAACAGACCCACGCCCAACCAACCTAACCCTGAAACGAAAGGATTTTACCGATGACCCCGAACACCTATTCCCCCAAGGATTCAAGCGCCTGGAAGACCTTCACCATGGCCAGTTTCGCTGTTGCCGCTGTGATGATGGCAGGCGGCATCTACTTCATGGAAGCAAGTTTCGCCGCAAAGGGCTTCTATGCCATGGCCGCCATCATGCTCGTGCACACCTCGATCACCATCACCAAGACGCTGCGCGACTCGGAAGAGGCAAGCCGCTTCATCAACCGGCTGGAAGACGCCAAGACCGAGAAGCTGCTGATGGATGTCAGCCGCAGTAACGAAGTGTAACCGGGTTCCCGCTACACATAGGCTCAAACCGCGCAAGACCGCTGATCGATCCCGTCAGGATTTTCAACGGTCTTGCCCCAATGGAAACCGCCGCTATGGAAATCGCTCCGATCAATCGTCCCACAGCTCATCTGATGACGTCCCGGCGCTTTGCGCCATTGTTCTGGACGCAGTTCCTGTCCGCCTTCAACGACAATTTCCTCAAGAACACGTTGGTGTTCCTTATTCTGTTCACGCTGGCGGCGGACCAGGCGGCGTCCCTGGTCACCCTGGCCGGCGCCGTCTTCATGGCACCCTTCCTGCTTCTGTCTGCGCTTGGCGGCGAGATCGCCGATCGCTTCGACAAGGCCCTCATAGCCAAGCGTCTGAAATTCGCCGAGATCGCCGCGGCCGCAGTCTCCGTCGCCGGCATCGCGCTGTCGTCCATTCCTGTGCTGATGGTGGCACTGCTGATGTTCGGCATCATCTCGGCGCTGTTCGGGCCGATCAAATACGGCATCCTGCCGGATCACCTCGAGCGCAAGGAACTGCCCAAGGCCAACGCCTGGATCGAATCGGCCACGTTTGCCGCCATCCTCGGCGGCACCATCGCCGGCGGCGTCGTTTCCGCCGATGGCATCGGCGTCGCGGTGTTCGGACCGATCATGATGGCGCTCGCCGTCGGCTGCTGGCTCGTCAGCCGCTACATCCCATCCACCGGTTCGGCGGCGCCCGACCTCGTCATCGACAGGAACATCCTCCGCTCGACCTGGCGTCAGGTGGCCGAATTGCGCAGCGACATGCGCATCTGGCGCGCCGGTCTGATGACGTCCTGGTTCTGGCTGATCGGCGCCATCGTGCTGTCGATCCTGCCGACGCTGATCAAGGATTCGCTGGGCGGCAACGAAATGGCCGTCACCGTCTATCTCGCCGTGTTCGCCGTCTCGATCGCCATCGGTTCGGCCATCGCCGCCTGGATGTCTCAGGGCCGCATCGTGCTTTTGCCGGCTCCGGTCGGCACGGCGCTGCTGGCGCTGTTCGGCCTGCATTTGGCCTGGACCATCTCAAGCATGACGCCTTCGCCGGCGGCCGAAACCCTTGGCGCATTCTTCGCTGGTCCGAACACGATCCGCGTCGCCATCGACCTCGCCGGCATGGCCATTGCAGCCGCCTTCCTGGTGGTGCCGACCTTCGCCGCCGTGCAGGCCTGGTCGCCCGAAGCGCGTCGCGCCCGCGTCGTCGCTGCCGTCAGCATCGTCAATGCCGGCTTCATGACGGTCGGCGGTATCATTGTCGCCGTGATCCAGACGAAAGTCTCCACCGGTGGCATTCTGTTCGGCCTCGCCGGGGCCAATGCGATTGCCGCCTGGCTGATGCTGAAATTCCTGCCGACCAATCCCTTCCGCGACTTCGTCTCCATCCTGTTCCGCGCCTTTCTGCGCCTGGAGGTCGAGGGCATGGACAACCTCAAGGCGGCCGGCAAGGCGCCGATCCTGGCGCTCAACCATGTCAGCTTCCTCGACGGTCCGATGGCGCTGACGCTGACCGACGAGGAGCCCGTCTTCGCCATCGACTACTTCATCGCCCAGGCCTGGTGGATGAAGCCGTTCATGAAACTTGCCCGCGCATTGCCGCTCAATCCGGCCAAGCCAATGTCCACCCGCACGCTGATCAAGGTCGTGCAGGGTGGCGACCCGCTGGTCATCTTCCCGGAGGGCCGCATCACTGTCACCGGCGGCCTGATGAAGGTCTATGACGGCGCCGCCATGGTCGCCGACAAGACCGGCTCGATGGTTGTGCCGGTGCGCATCGACGGGCTGGAGAAGACCTACTTCTCGCGGCTGTCCTCGCAGCATGTGCGCCGCCGTCTGTTCCCCAAGGTCAAGGTGACCATTCTGGAACCGGTCAAGCTCGAAGTGCCGCAGGAGCTGAAGGGCCGCAAGCGTCGCGCCGCGGCCGGCTCTGCCCTCTACCAGGTGATGTCGGATCTCGTCTTCCGCACCCAGGACATCGACAAGACCGTGCTGGAAAAAATCATCCAGACAGCCAACGAACGCGGCATGAAGCAGCTCGCCGTCGAGGATCCGGTCACCGGCTCGCTCAGCTACGGCAAGCTTTTGACGGCCGTTGCCGTGCTCGGCGAGAAGTTCCAGAACATGTATGCCGACCAGCAGACGCTGGGCATCATGCTGCCCAACGCCAACGGCGCCTGCGCAGCCCTGCTCGGCGTCATGTCGGCGGGCAAGGTCCCGGCGATGATGAACTTCACCGCAGGTGCCGCCAACATACTGTCGGCCTGCAAAGCGGCCGAAGTCCGGACCGTGCTCACCTCCCGCGCATTCGTCGAACAGGCAAAGCTCGGCGCCGTGGTCGAGGAACTCGGTCGTTCGGTCGAGATCGTCTGGCTCGACGATCTCAGGAAGACCATCGGTCTCAAGGACAAGCTGCTCGGCCTGCTGCGCAAGTCGACGCCGCGCGCGAAGCGCTTGCCCGACGATCCGGCGGTGATCCTGTTCACCTCGGGTTCGGAAGGCACGCCCAAGGGCGTCGTGCTGACCCACCGCAACATCCTGGCCAATGCCGCCCAGGCGGCGTCGCGCATCGATTTCCATTCGGGCGACAAGGTGTTCAACGTGCTGCCGATCTTCCATTCCTTCGGCATGACGGCGGGCACTGTGCTGCCGCTGATCTCCGGCGTGCCGGTCTATTTCTACCCCTCGCCGCTGCACTATCGCATCGTGCCGGAACTGATCTACGCCTCGAACGCGACGATCATCTTCGGCACCGATACGTTCCTTTCCGGCTATTCGCGCACCGCGCATCCCTATGACTTCCGCTCGATACGCTATTGCTTTGCCGGCGCGGAACCGGTCAAGGCGGCGACGCGCATGACCTATATGGAGAAGTTCGGCGTGCGCATCCTCGAGGGCTACGGTGTCACCGAGACAGCGCCAGTGATCTCGATCAACACGCCGATGTACAACCGCTCCGGAACCGTCGGCAAGATCATGCCCGGCATGGAATACCGCCTCGACCCGGTTCCCGGCGTCGATGATGGCGGACGACTGTTCGTGCGCGGACCCAATGTCATGGCCGGCTATCTCCGGGCCGAGAAGCCCGGCGTGCTCGAGCCGCTCGAAGACGGCTGGCATGACACTGGCGACGTCGTCGCTATCGACGAGGGCGGCTTCATCACCATCCGCGGCCGCGCCAAGCGCTTCGCCAAGATCGGCGGCGAGATGATCTCGCTGGCGGCTGTCGAGGCGCTGGCCGGCGAATTGTGGAAAGGCTCGCTGTCGGCGGTCGCCACCGCGCCGGACGCACGCAAGGGTGAAAAGCTGATCCTCATCACCGAGGCTCCCGGCGCCACCCGCGCGGATTTCCTCGCTTTCGCCAAGGCCAATGGCGCCATGGACCTGATGGTCCCGGCCGAGGTACGGGTCGTCCCGAACGTGCCGGTGCTCGGCTCCGGCAAGCTCGACTTCGCCGCCGTTACTAAAATGGTGCGCGACGAAGAAGCCATGAAGACCAGGGCCGCCTGACCGGCCATCTCGATCTGACGAAGAAAAGGCCGGCTCGCTTGCCGGCCTTTTTTCTCGGTCAGCCTTTCGCTTCTCCCTGCGAAATCAGCATCGCCATGCGCTGGACGGCGCGCAGCTCCATCTCCAGCCCCGGCGACGAGGCCAGCGCCGGCATGTTGAGCGCCACCACGGTCAACGGTTCGAGCGTGGCCAGCAGCACATGCGTCGCTTCGTATTTTTCGAACAGCCAGGCCAGCTGCTCGCGTATGTCCTGGTCGACAGGCGCATCCGGCTGCACATCGGCGACGGAACGCACCGGCTCCTGCTCCAGCGCCCGGGCCAGCACCTTGAGGTCGAAATCGCCGAGGTCGGCGTCCCTCAGGATCAGCGCGCCGTCGACGAGAATATGGTGCTGCAGACCGCGCAGGAAGCGCGCCGAATCGGTCAGATCGCCCTCGGCCATATGCTTCAGCAGCGACTCACGGCGCTTTTCGGCGGTGAGGCTGACACTGTCATTGTAGATGACCGCCAGCAGCGTCGCCGACAGCACGATCACCACGCCCTGCACGCTGCCGCGCCAGCCGAGATCGTCGATGCCGCCCAGCGCCAGCCCGGCAAACACCGAGCTCAGTGCGATGACGGCGAAGGCGCCGATCGTGTCGCGATGGCCGAGGCTGGCGCGTCCAAGGCCGATCGTCAGCCAGCACAGGAACAGGATGGCAATGCCGCCGAGCCGCACCGGCACTTCGAACAGGCCGGGCCGATAGTCGGTGACCATGAACGGGAGGATCAACAACAGCGACAGCGCCATGCGCTCCACCGTACGGTTTTCGGCCGCCGACAGGCTGTCGCGGTCGCGCATCATAACCAGCCAGCCGATGGCGAGAAAGCCACCGAACTGGAAGGCCAGCAGCGCCGCCATCCGCCACGGCTCTGCGAAGCGATCGGGAATCAGCGCCAGCAGGAAGAACAGCCCTGCGCCGCTGGCAGCGAAGAATTTAAGCGCAAACGGCGCGTGACGGCGCAAAAGCCCTTCGGTCAGCAAAAGCGCCGCCAGCGGCAGCAGGCCCGCCGCGACGATGGTGACGACGCGGAAGATGCCAAAGCCCGTCGTCCAGTCGAGAATTCGGCAGGCGAGCAACGCCGCCAGCACCCTCAGGCCGAACAGGAAACGTCTCGACAAGGGATCGCCGGTGTCGCGCGCGCCCACCACCGAGATGACGATCAGCAGCCCCGCCAGCGCAGCCAGCGAAGTGATGGTGTCGGCGACCAGTGTGTCGTCGAGGTTCATGGCTCGAGGCGCCCCTCAAAAGAGAAGCCTAGCGTCTCCATGGTCTCAGCACATTCCATTGGCGGCTGGAGTCGGCCCAGTGAACAACCGGCAGCACCAGACGCTGCAACGTGGCGGCCGCACCCGCCACGGCAAGGGCGGCAAGCGAGCCGCGCGGCACCGTGTCGGCGAGATAGGTGCGCGCGGACTGGAAGCTCATCTGGCCTATCTGCAGCACATCGTCACCGCGCCCATAGTCGAGCTCGTTGCGGCAGAACGCGTTAAAGGTCTCGTCGCGGTGCTTGGCCGCTTCGTCGAATGTCTTTTTCAGATCGTCCGAGCCGCCGGTATAGGCATTGGTGATGACGAAGCGCTCTTCGTCGAAACCGGCTTCGGGACCGACGCCGAAGACATGGCGGTGACGCGCCATGATCTGCCGCGCCAAAAGCACATGGGTGAGCGAGCGCCGCGCACCGGCGTGCAGGCCGGGAAACACATTGCTGAAGGCCTCGGCGACCATGCCGACGACGGCCGGCACCTGGGTGACGTTGGAGATCCAGATCGGCCGCAGCTGATTGCGCAGGAACATCAGGAAACAGGTCAGGCCGTAGAGAATCCAGCTGAGACCCCGGCTGCGCTCGTCCGGATCGACCATGACCAGGCCGAGATGCAACACCTCATAGGGCTTGCCAGCCAGCGATATCTCCATCAGCGCCAGCGCATTGAAGGCAATCGGCCGCCCGTCGCTGCGCCGGTAGACGATGGTGATGATGGAATGTTCCAGCCGGCTGCGGTCACCGGAAAACACGCCATAGGTCAGGCTGCCGGCCTTCAGCGTCTTCGACGCCACCAGCCGCAAATCCGCGCTCAATTGCTCCAGCTCGGCCGGCTGCATCCAGCGCCCGGGCCGCTCCACGACGCGCGTCTCGTAGCCGTCGGACACGCGCATGCGCACATCCATGAACCGACCCGGCAGCAGCTGCAGAACCGCCTTGAGCAAGGTTTTCCCCTGGGCAGAGTGTTGGGGGCAGGATGGGGGTATGAGCCTAAGGTGGCGTAAATCTGGCGAGGATGGGGGTGGGTTGGTGTCGATAGGGTAAAGGAATGGCTGCGATTGGCGGGCGTTCCGAGGGCGGCGTAGCTTCTGGCTGGTAAAAATCGGCCAGCGGTCCAGACTTTCTGCGGCAACAAGATGGTAACTGCCGACGCCAAGGCGTAATGCGAATTTTCAAAGATTGCAGTATTGAAAGTCCATGGGATTCGGGATTTTCATTCATCGCTCAGATTCGATCTACGACGACAGCCCGGCTGAGCAATATCAGTTCCCGAGCCAGTACCTGCGTCGCGTCGAAGCATGTGTCGGCGACTGGATCATATACTACGAGCCTCGGAAGGTAGCGGACACACGTGGTTATTTCGCGATGGCCAAGGTCCAGCAGGTCATCCCCGACCCTACAGTCCAGGGCATGTATCTCGCTCTGATCGAACCAGCGAGTTACCTCGATTTCGTCAATCCGGTTCCGTTTAGTGCGATGGATGGGCTCGTAGAACGAGGTTTGCTCAACGATGAAGGGCAGATTTCTGGCCGCGCCCAATCGGCGGTTCGTCCGCTCAGTCCAAGCGACTTCAACCGAATTGTCGATCTAGGGTTAGACCAGAGCGAACCGCTGCTGCCGCGTGTCGATGAGATCGGTTTTGAGTTCGAAGAGGAGCAGGTTCCGTTCCAGTTCGAGCAGAGCCGTGACCGCGTCGCCTATATCGGATCAAGGCTGGTGCGTGACCGCGTTTTCCGCAGCATTATCTTACGCGCTTATGACGAACGCTGTGCGATCACGGGGCTTAAGCTAATAAACGGCCGTGGCCGTGCAGAGGTTGCTGCCGCCCATATTCGGCCTGTCGAAGCGAGTGGCCCGGACATTGTCGGTAACGGGATTGCACTCTCCGGCACTGCGCATTGGATGTTCGATCGTGGACTAATCGGTCTGAGTGATGACCTGGAAATCCTGATCTCGCGACAGGTCAATGACCACGAGAGCGTGCGGGCGTTCGTCAACAAAACCGGCCGTGCGCTTCCGCCCCGCCGACCGGTCGAACGCCCCCATCCTCATTTTCTGCAATGGCATCGCGAGCACTGCTTTAAGCAGTGACGGAGCGCAATTACTGGATACCCCTTCGGGCTCCACCAACCCCCCGCTCGGGATCTACTGCTCCAGCCTTGCGAAGCGACTCCCTTGACCAGACCTAATCCCCGTCCCGACGATCGATCCTAATCCCTCAAACTGAACACGATCGGCGCGACCACGGCGCCGACCTTCTCGGGCGGCGGCGTGGGCACCGTGGCGCCTTGCAGTACGCTGAGCGCGGCGCGGTCGAGATCCGGGTCGCCCGAGGAGCGCGCCAGCCAGGCCGAGGTCACCCTGCCTGAGGCGTTGACGACGAAGCTGACATTGACCGTGCCTTTGGCCCGCCTCGGCCTTGCCGCGTTCGGATAGTGCGTACGCCGCTGGATCCATGACCGCAGCGAGGCGTTCCATCTGTCGGCGTCGCCTGATCGCGAGCTCGACTGCGACGCCTTCGGCGTAGATGCTTTGGCAGCCGGCTTTGCATCGACGCTGGCCGTCATCAGCGCCTTCGTCCGCGCCGCCTTTTCCTTCTTGTCCTTCTCCGGGCGCTGTCCAGGTTTTTCGACCGGCTTCTTCGCCATCCCGGCGGTCCTTTCCTCCACAGGATTGTCTTCTTTCGGCTTCGGCTGCGGCAGCGGGATGATCACGTCCGGCGCCACGGTCTGGACGATCTCGGGCACAACCTCGTCCAACGGCGGCTGTTCGAGTTGTTCGGTCATCTCGGCCGGAGCGGTCACGTCGGGCGGCACGGTTTCCGGCTTTTCGGCGACGGGCTCGGCCTGATCGGCCTCGGCTTCGGGTGCGGGCTCTACAACGGGCTTGGGCGCGGGTTCTATATCGGCTTCGGTCTCCTCGACCTGGTTCGGCGGCTCCGGCGTTGCCACGTCGGGCACCGAATCCTCCTGCACCGCCGGCGCGAGAGGCGACAGCTCGATCGCCATCGCTGGCGGTGGGCCGCCATCCATCTCGTTGGCCAGGGTGAAGCTCTGCACGGCATAGGCGATCGCCACATGCGCGCCGACAATGAGAATGGCCGCAACCGTCCACAAACCGATCTCGCGCGCGCCAGTGCGCGGCGGATCGGCCATGGTAACGGCGGCAGCCAGATACGTCATGGGGCGGCGCCCGGTTGCGGCGGCGGCGCGGCACCCGCCGGCGCCGTCTCCAGTCCGACCAGCGCGATCTTCAGGTAGCCGGCTCCGCGCAGGAGATTCATCACCTCCATCAGCTCACCATAGCCGACCGCCTTGTCGGCGCGCAGGAAGATGCGGGTCTGCTTGTCGCCCTTTGTCTTGCCGTCGAGCACAGCCGCAAAGGCTTGGCGGGGAACGCTGTCATTGCCGATCGCCAGCGTCAGATCGTCCTTCAACGTCAGGAACAACGGCGTTTCCGGCCGCGGCGCCGGCGTCGCGGTCGAACCCGGCAGGTCGACATTGACGTCGACCGTCGCCAAAGGCGCCGCGACCATGAAGATGATCAGCAGCACCAGGATGACATCGATGAACGGCGTAACGTTGATCTCGTGGTTTTCCTCGAGATCGCCGTCGATGTTCTCGCGAATTCTGGCCGCCATGGCCTATCACTCCGCCGCCAGCGCGGGCGCCTGCGGCACCGTGCGAAAATCGAGATCGCGGCTGACCAGCCGTTCGACGCCGGCCGAGGCATCGGCGAGGATCTGCCGGTAGCCGGATATGGAGCGCGCGAAGACGTTGTAGATGACGACAGCGGGTATGGCCGCGACCAGCCCCATCGCTGTCGCCAGCAGCGCCTCGGCGATGCCGGGGGCGACGACGGCGAGATTGGTGGTCTGCGCCTGCGAGATGCCGATGAAGGCGTTCATGATGCCCCAGACGGTGCCGAACAGGCCGACGAAGGGCGCCGTCGAGCCGATCGTCGCCAGCACGCCGGTGCCGCGCGACATGCGCCGCGCCGCCGCCGCCTCGATGCGCGACAGGCGCGACGTCACGCGTTCCTTCAGCCCGTCGCCGGTCACGTGGTCGAGCGCGCCGGCCGAAAGCGCGGCCTCTTCCTCGGCCGCCTGCACCAGGAGCGCGCCGGGGCCACCACTGTTGCCAAGCGCGCGACCAGCCTGTCGCAGCGTCGCGGCATTGCCGATGGCGTGCGCCGCGCGCCGCGCGCCGAGCTTGCCGAACAGGATTTCCAGCGACTTGGCCAACCACACCGTCCAGGTGACGAGGGAGGCGAACGCCAGCCCGATCATCACCGCCTTGACGACGATGTCGGCGGCCATGAACATGCCCCACGGCGACAGATCGTGCGGCAGGGCCAACGAAATGGCGGAAGGCTCGGCCTGCGCGGGCGCACCGGGCTCTGTGGTCGGCAGTGGTGCGGCCGGCGCGACTTGCCCGGCGGCTGGTGGCACGACAGGCGCAGTCGGTGCCGCCTGTTCCACCGCCGCTGGCGGCGAGGCCGGCGCCGTCTGGACGGTTGCGGCGGGTTCCGTTGTCACCCGAGGTTGGGTGGCCGGCCGCTCTTGCGCAGCAACGCTGCCGGCCGACAGCATGATCGCGGCCAGCGCCGTCAACAAACCATTTCTGGACACGCTTCGTCCTCGCTTCATCATTGCATGCAACCGATGGGGCTGGCCGGTGACGGGATCGCAAACACCTCCATCTCGACCCGAAAAACCCAGCCACGGATTCTGGCTTTGTCTCAAACGCGGCACAGCCTCCGGAAAACAATTCGGACGGCCGTGTCCCCCTCGCTTGACTATAAAACATGAGTTTCCGAGTCAACAAACAAGATGGCTTTTTGGCTAACGGTCGTTGGCGCGATGAGGGATAGACGGCGGCGGTGTTGCTGAGCCACGATGCCGGGCAGCAACTGAGGCATGCGGCGATGATCAAGGCGACACCGTTCGATTTCCCCTATGACGGCCGGCTGGTGCCTGCAAACACCGGGCTGCTGGTCATCGACCTGCAGGAGGATTTCCTGTCGCCGACAGGCTATTTCGCCAGAAAGGGTTATGACCCCGCGCCGCTGCGCGCCATCCTGCCGACCGTCAACCGGCTGATCGCGGCCGCACGGTCGGCCGGCCTCACTATCATCCACACCAGACAAGGCTACCGGGGCGACATGGCCGACATGACGCCTTATGAGCAATGGCGCCGCAAGCGAGCGGGCCTCGAAGGCACCGACGTGCTGCTGCGCTCCGGCTCGGGGTTTCAGATCGTCGCCGATATCGACGTGGCGCCGCACGACATCATCGTCGACAAGACCTGCAACAGCGCCTTTACCTACACCGATCTGGAGCTGGTGCTGCGGGCGCGAGGCATCACCCATCTGATGTTTTCCGGCTGCACGACCGACGTCTGCGTCCACACCACGCTGCGTGAGGCCTGCGACCGCAATTTCCAGTGCCTGACGATCAGCGATGCGTGTGCGAGCGGGGACCAATATGCGCATGAAGCAGCGCTGCATATGGTAACGGTGGAGGACGGCGTTTTCGGCGCGTTGGCGGAGTCGGGTGCTGTGCTGGAGGCGTTGGCGCGGTTGTCGGCCCGCTAAATATCAAGGCTGGAGGGACAGCACCCCCCTCTGGCCTGCCGGCCATCTCCCCCGCAAGGAGGGAGATTACGCGCTCAGCCGCTTTCGCCAATCTCCTAAGTTTGAAGGACAAGCGATACTTCGAAACTGCCAATCTCCCCCCTTGCGGGGGGATGTCCGGCAGGACAGAGGGGGGTGTGAAGAATCGCTAGCCGGCGTCTTTTCATTGTCTCGTCGGGGCCCTGTGGACTCACCCCCCGCGCGCACCTCCGCACCACCTCGCGCCGCAAACGCACCGGGCTGCGGCACTTCTGCCTCACGGCGCGCCAGCGAGTTGCGCAAGATCGCGATCGTCTCGCGGCCGATGCTGGCAATCTCCCTCGGCCTGTCGACGCCGACGATCATGAATTCGCCGATGCCCAGCGCCGCATAAGGCAACAGCGACAGGGCGATCTGCGCCGGCGGTCCGGAGAGCTCGATCGCCTTGTGGCCGGCCGCTGACGCATCGCCTTCCGGGCGGATCCGAACTGGAAGCGCAAAACGCAGCCTGCCGGCGCGGCCATGTTCGGCGGCAGCACTGCGCGCCCGCTCCATCAACTGGCGGATCTCGTCCAGCGAACCCGGCGACAGTTCGAACACGTCGGCATGGCGGCCGGCGACCTTGAGCGCGGTGCCGGACTGGCCACCCATGCGGATGGTCACACCGACGCCATGCGGCCCCTTGCGCGGCACGTAGCCGCCCTTGATGCTGTAGAAGGCGCCTTCATGGTCGAACGGCCGGTCGTTCGACCACAGCCGCTTCAGCAGCACCAGATATTCGTCGATACGCTGCCAGACCACGGTGTGGCCGACCGGGCGCGTTTCGGCATCGTCGTCATCCAGCGGCTCGCTCAGCATCCTCAGCGACAGCCGGCCGCCGCTCCTGGCGTCGAGCGCCGCCAGCTGCCGCGCCGCAACCGCGGGCGCGATCACGCCGGCCCAATGCGTCAGCACCACTTCCAGCGCCGCGGTGCGGTCCAGCGCCTGGGCGGCAATGTCCATATTGGTCAGCAGACCAGCCGGGTCGTCGACGACGATGTTCTGGAAACCGGAATCCTCGATCAGCGACAGCTTTGTCGCCGTCTCGACGAAATCATAGAAGAAAGGTGCGGCCGAGCCGGCGTCGTCGGCATGCGTTTTACCGGGAACATGCGTGAACTCGATCGGCATTGCCATCTCCTCCATCACGTTGGATGCATGTCGCCTGAAAGCGGGCCCGGTTTTGGGACAACGACATGCGCAAAAACAAAGCGTCCGCGCCAAAGCGCATCCGCGTTCGGTTCTTCAACTCCGGTTACCTGAAAGCGTTAGGTCGCCACCCTTTCGGCCTGATGCTCAGGGAATAAGGCCGAGCACGACTGCCCCGGTGAACACGAACGCAAGGGCAAAGACGAGATAGGCGAAAGCGCCTGCATAGGCCGGGCGGAAACTCGGGGTATTGGCCAGCCTCTGGCTGGTGCGATCCGTCTCGGCGTTCTGGATATATGACATATCGACCTCCGTCTTGCGGATTAATCTATAAAATCAGTAGACTTTGTCGAGTGCTATTTTTTGGCGATGTGTGGAACAATTTTCTCAATTTGCCTTATGAATTGGACGGGAATTGCTAGGGGGCCTGCAATTGGCCGCAAGCGGCCAGCCAGCTTGGCCGGCCTTCGCATCGGGGATAGCATCGCTATTCCCGCGTAAGAGCGCATCATTTCAATCGGAGACGGGGAGCAGAAAACATGGGTTCAAGACTGGCCGGCAAAGTCGCCATCATATCGGGCGGCGCGACGGGAATGGGCGGAGCGGCGTCGGAACTGTTCGCCGCAGAAGGCGCCAAGGTGGCGATCGTCGACCGCAATGGCGAGGCGGCGGCCGCCACCGCCGCCGCGATACGCTCACGAGGGCACGTGGCCGAGCATTTCGTCGCGGATGTCTCCGATGAAGCGCAAGTCGAGGCGGCAGTGAAGGGCGCGACAGAAAAACTCGGGCCGGTCACCGTGCTGTTCAACCATGCCGGCACCATCGTGATAAAGCCGTTTCTGGAGACGACGGTGCAGGAATGGGACTGGCTGCACGCCGTCAATGTCCGCTCCATGTTCCTGATGACCCGCGCCGTGCTGCCCGGCATGATCACCGCCGGCGGCGGTTCGATCGTCTGCACCTCATCGATCTCGGCGGTTGCGGCCACGCCGAACGAAGTGCTCTATGACACCACCAAGGGCGCCTGCCATATGTTCGCGCGGGCGATCGCCGTCGAGTTCCGCGACCGCAACATCCGCTGCAACGCCGTCTGCCCCGGCTTCATCCGTACCCCGCATGGCCTGCGCGAGGTGGCCGATCTCGGCAAACTCGGCGTCGATGTGTCGGACGCCGCGCTGGCCGCCCAGCAGGGCCGCATCGGCGAACCGGAGGAAGTGGCGAAGGCAGCGCTGTATCTCGCCAGCGATGAGTCCAGCTTCGTCAATGGGGCGCACCTGTTTGTGGATAATGGGTTTACGGCCATGTGAGGTATCCCAGGATCTGGGTTCCTCGCCCCCACGGAGTGGGGGAGAGGTGGCTCGGCGAAGCCGAGACGGAGAGGGGGAGTGGCGCGGCCCTCAAATGATTTTGGCGACAATTCACCCACGTCGTGGGCCCCCTCTCCGACCGCTTCGCGGCCACCTCTCCCCCGCTTTGCGGGGGCGAGGAACCCAAGCCTTGCTACCGCTCTTCCCGTCGGAACGGCTTCAACAACGCCGACGGCGCCACCGCGTTGCGCGACATCACCGCCATGGCCACGATGGTGAAGATAAACGGCAGCATCAGGAACGCTTCGTAAGGGATGTGCCCGAGGCCGCTCGCCTGCATGCGCAGCTGCAAGGCATCGACGAAGGCAAACAGCAGCGCCGCACCGGCCGAACGCCACGGGTCCCAGCGACCGAACACGACCAGCGCGATCGCCACCCAGCCACGGCCCGACACGACGCCGAAGGTGAAAGCGTTGAATTGCGCCATCGACAGGAAGGCGCCGGCCAGCCCCATCAAGGCACCGCCGAGGATGACCGCCTGGCAGCGCGTGGCAATGACACTGACGCCGGCGGAGTCGGCGGCGCGCGGATTTTCGCCGACCATGCGCACGGACAGTCCCCAGGGCGTACGGTAGAGCACGAAAGCGGCGAGCGGGATGGCGATGATTGCCATGTAGACCAGCGCAAACTGGTTGAACACGGCGGGGCCGAGCACCGGTATGTCCGAGAGCAGTGGGATCGGCAGGGTGGCGAATCCCTTGATGCTCGGTGGCACCGATTGCTGGCCGAAAATCAGCCGGTAGAGGAAATAGGCGAGACCCGACGAGAACAAGGTGACGCCGATGCCGCAGACATGCTGACTCAAGCCCAACGCCACCGTGAACAGCGCATGCAGCGCCCCCATCAGCATGCCCGCCAGCACCGCCGCCAATATGCCGAGCCACAGGCTGCCGCTGAGGCTGGCGGCGGTGAAGCCGGTCATCGCGCAGAGCAGCATAATGCCTTCGATGCCGAGATTGAGCACGCCGGCCCGCTCGGAGAACATTTCGCCCAGCGTGGCAAAGGCGAGCGGCGTGGCGATGCGGATGATGGCGGCGAGGAAGCCGACTTGAAAAATCTGTTCGAACACCGCGTTCATGATGCGGCTCCGACGCGTCGGATGCGATAGGCTGTGAACAGCAGCGCCACCAGCATGGCCAGCAGCGCCGTGCCCTGGATGACATCGCTGAGGAAGGCCGGAACGCCGGTGGCGCGCGACATCGCCTCGGCGCCGGTCATTACGGCAGCCAGGAAGATCGCCGCCGGCACGACGCCGAGCGGGTTGAGCCTGGCCAGCATGGCAACGACGATGCCGGAATAGCCATAGCCCGGCGAAATATCGCTCATCACCTGGAAATGCACGCCGCCGACCTCGCCGACACCGGCAAGCCCCGCCAGCGCGCCGGACAGCAGGGCGGTCGAGATCAGCACGCGTTCGACATGGATGCCGCCATAGCGGGCCGCTTCCGGGCTTTCTCCGGTGACCCGGATGCGGAAGCCGAGCGTGGTGCGCACGATCAGGAACCAGATCAGGGGCGCTGCGATCAGTGCCGCGATAACGCCGAGATGCAGCCGCGTGCCTTCCAGCAGCACCGGGAAATTCGCCGAATCCTCGATCGGCGGCGAGATCGGATAACCGCTGAAACTATCCTTCCACGGCCCCTCGATCAGCGCCATCAGCACGTAGTAGATGACCGAATTGAGCAGCAGCGAACTGACGACGTCGTCGACCTTGAATTTGACCCGCAGCGTCGCCGGCACCAGCGCCACCGCGGCACCGGCCGCAGCGCCCGCCAGCGCCATCAACAGGATTGCGAGCGCGCCCGGCATCGGTATGGCGCCGACGAAGCAGCTGGCGACCGCGCCGGCCAGCAATTGCCCTTCGGCGCCGATATTCCAGAATTTCGCCCGGAAGGCGACGGCGACCGCCAGCCCGGTGAAGATCATCGGGGCCGCGCGCACCAGTGTTTCGGTGATGGCGTAGCTGTCGCCGAACGAGGCCGACAGCATCACGCCATAGGCTTCGAGCACACCGGCTCCGGCCAATGCGATCAGGCCGCTGCACAGGACCAGCGTGGCCGCGATCGCCAAAATCGGCAGCGCCAGATTGAGCCAGGCGGGGGTCGAGGTCCGGACTTCCAGGCGCAACATCAACTATGGCCCTCGGCCCCGGTCATCAGCAGCCCCAGCCGTGCAATGGTCGCATCGGCGCTGTCCAGCGTGCCGGCGATGCGGCCCTCATACATCACTGCGATGCGGTCGCAGAGCACCAGCAGTTCTTCCAGATCTTCGCCGATGACGATGATGCCGCAGCCCCTGGCGCGCATGTCGAGGAACCTTTCGTGGATGAAACGGGCCGCACCGATGTCGAGGCCGCGTGTCGGCTGCGAGACGATCAGCACCTTCGGGTCGAAGGCCAGCTCGCGCGCCAGGAGAGCCTTCTGCAGATTGCCGCCCGACAACGCGCCGGCGCGCGTCATTGGCCCGGGGCATCTGATATCATAGGCACTGATCTGCTCCTCGGCGAAAGCGCGGATCGCGTCGGGCTTGAGCAGGCCCTTGCTGCTGAACGCCGCCGTGCCGATACGCGGCAGCACCATGGAATCGGCGAGCGGCAAATTGGTCACCAGCCCCGTCGTCATGCGGTCTTCCGGGATGCGGCCGAGGCCGAGCGCCTGCACTTCGCGCGGTGAGAACCTTGTCACTGTTTTGCCGGCTATCGTCATCGAGCCTGCGTCAGGCATCCGTGTACCGGAAATCACCTCGGCCAACGCGCGCTGGCCGTTGCCGGAGACGCCGGCTATGCCGAGGATTTCGCCGGCGCGAACGGCAAGCGAGATATCTCGCAGCGGCGTGCCCGAGTGCCGCGAGGTGGAGATGCCGGCGAGCGTCAGCACATCAGCGCCCGGCGTCGACGGACCTCTCGCCGGCGGCACGATCTCATGGCCGCACATCAGCTCAGCCATTGCAGCCGATGTCGTGTTGGCAGGGTCATCGACCCGGCCGGCGACACGGCCATGCCGCAACACAGTGCAGCGATGCGTCAGCGCCCGCACCTCGTTCAGCTTGTGCGAGATGAAGATGATGCCGAGGCCTTGCGCCGCCATCGAACGCAGCGCCGAAAACAGCCCATCGACCTCGCTTGGCGCCAGCACCGCGGTCGGCTCGTCGAGGATCAACAGCCTCGCGCCGCGAAACAGCGCCTTGACTATTTCAAGCCGCTGCTGCTCGCCGACCGACAGCGCCGAGACCGGCAAATCGGGGTCGAACGTCAGTCCATGCCGGCGGCTGATGTCGGACAACCGGGCAAGTCCACCCGCGCGATCGATACGGCCGGATTTGCCGGGAATGCCGATCAGCAGGTTTTCCAGCACCGTCAGCCGCGGCGCCAGATGAAAATGCTGGTGTACCATGCCGATGCCGGCGGCCAGCGCATCGGCTGAACTGGTGATCCGTACCGGCTTGCCCTGGATCAGAATCTCGCCGGCATCCGGCGCATAGGCGCCGAACAGCACGTTCATCAATGTCGTCTTGCCGGCGCCATTTTCGCCGAGCAGCCCGAGGATTTCGCCGGGCGCCACGCTGAGATCGACCGCCTCGTTCGCCTTGACGGCGCCGAAGCTCTTGGTGATGCCGCGCATTTCGATGAGAGGGGCGGACAAGGGGGGCTCCTGAACTGCGAGGGCGTGCCCGTCACACCCCCCTCTGGCCTGCCGGCCATCTCCCCCGCAAGGGGGGAGATTGGATGTCACGTCGGCTTTCGCCAATCTCCACCCGCGATCAATATCGCCAGCGGCGAAGCTGCCAATCTCCCCCCTTGCGGGGGTTGAGGAGTGGTCCGCGAAGCGGACGGAAAGCCAACTACTTGGCTTTCCGAACGACGAACGCCCGGCAGGACATAGGGGGGTGCGACAAGCGCCAACCCCTCGAAGCAGCCTAATCCGAAACCGGCGTGTTCTCATCGACATCCACGCGGAAATTGCCTTCCAGGATCTCCGCCTTCTTCTTCTCGACCAGATCCTTCACCTCGGCCGGCAGTGTCTTGTCGAATTTGTGGTAGGGCGCCAGGAACGAACCGCCCTTGGCCATGCGCGAGAAATCGCCGTAGTCCTGCGCGGTGAAGACGCCCGCCTTGACCAGTTTGATCGCCTGCTCGACCGTCGGATACATGTCCCAGACCGGGCCGGTGATGACCGTGTCGGGGCCTAGGCTCGACTGGTCGGACATGTTGGAGATGGCGAGGATCTTCTTGTCCACCGCCGCCTCGATGACGCCGAAGCGCTCGGCATAGATGACGTCGACGCCGGCATCGATCTGGGCGACAGCCGCTTCCTTCGCCTTTGGCGGATCGAAGAACGAGCCGATGAAGGCGACCTTCTTCTTGATGTTGGGGTTGACCTCCTTGGCGCCGGCAAAGAAGGCATTGACCAGCCGGTTCACTTCGGGAATGCCCATCGCCGCGACGGCGCCGATCGTGCCCGATTTCGACATCTTGCCGGCGATGATGCCGGAGAGATAGGCCGGCTCGTGGATCCAGTTGTCGAAGACGCCGAAATTGGGTTCGGCCGGGCCGGCGCCCGAGCCGAACAGCCAGGCGGTCTTCGGGAACTGCTTGGCCGTCTTGCGCGATTCACGCTCGGCGGCGAACGCGTCGCCCAGCACCAGCTGGTAGCCGCCTTGCGCATATTCACGCATGACGCGGCTGAAATCGGCGGTCTGCACCTTTTCCGACCATTTATATTCAATGCCGAGTTCCTTCTCGGCTTTCTGCAGGGCGACGTGGATCTGGTTGTCCCACGGCTCCTCGATCGGCGTGGCAAAGATCGCCGCCACCTTCAGTTTCTTGTCCTTGGCCAACGCTGCGCCCGGCAACATGGCGGCAGCCAGGCCGAGTGCGCCAAGCTCCAGCACGTCGCGCCGCGACAGGCTGGTCGATTGCGATTTGTTTTTGCGGTCTTCCATCAAATGCCCCTCTGTTTGACAGCCGTGTCGAGCCGGCTGTTCCAAGTTCAGGCAGGAACTATGGAACGGGTGTGGACCTTTGTCCACATGGTCAAATTTCGCGCCGATTATCGCAAAGCTTTCTCGCCACCGGCCACGGTGATGACACCGACGATGATCAGCCCGGTCAGCAACAGGCGCACGCCGGCGCTGACGCCGAATGTGTTGAGCATGGTGAGCAGCAGCACCAGGAACAAGGCCGCACCCCAGACACCGGGCACATTCGCCTTGCCGCCGGCAACCGAGGTGCCGCCGATGACGACGACGGCGATCGAGGCCAACAGATACTCGTTGCCGATGTCGACATTGGCGCCGCGGAAATAGCCGGCAAGCAGCGCGCCATCGAGACCGCCCAGCGTGCCCGACAGCGTGTAGGTGAGGAAGCGGATGCGGCCGACATTGACGCCGGCCAGCCATGCGGCACGGATGTTCTGGCCGATCGCCAGCACCGAGCGGCCATAGATCATGCGCTGCAGGGCGATAGCCGCGCCTATGGTGAACAGCACGGTGAGGATCGCCAGCACCGGAATGCCCAGGACCTGCCAATTGGCGAAATCGGCAAAGCCCGGCGGCGGCTTGATCTGCAGGCCGCGTCCATAGCTGATGTCGATCGACTGGATGATGAAGCTGGCCGACAGCGTGGCGATGATCGGCGGAATCCTGAGCGCCCAGATCAACAGATAGTTGACGGCGCCGATCGCCGCACCGCAGGCGAGCGCGGCGATCAGACCGACCACGATCATGGAATCGCTGCCATCCATCACCTTCATGGCGACGGCGCTGGCGAGCCCGATATTGGCCGGCAGCGACAGGTCGACATTGCCGGGCCCCAGCGTGATGACGAACATCTGGCCGACGCCGACGATGACGGTGAAAACGGCGAGCGACAATGCCGCCGTCACCATGCCGCCGGCACCGTAGCCGCCGGTAAACGCAATGGTCGCCAGCCAGACCAGCAACGCGCCGAGGAAGGACCAGATCCAGGGTTTGGCGGCGAGCGATTTCACCAATGTCATCGCTACCTCTCCCTGCGGCTGATCAGGACGCGAGCCGCCAGCACGATGATCAGGATCGCGCCGTTGGCGGCGACCTGCCAGTCCGGCGGGATGTGCATGAAGGTGAGCAGCGGCGACGCCGCGAGCGCCAGCGTCAGTGCGCCGAGCACGGCGCCTATCGGCGACACCCGGCCGCCGACGAACTCGCCGCCGCCGAGAATGACGCCGGCAATCGCCAGCAGTGTATAGCCGTTGCCGATATTGGCATCGGCCGAAGTGGTGATGCCGATCAGCGCCATGCCGGACAAAACGCCGAACAGGCCGGTCAGCGCAAACAGCACGATCTTGGTCCGGAGCAGCGACCAGCCAGCGCGCCGAAGTGCGGCCGGATTGCCACCGGAGCCGCGCAGGATGACGCCATAGGAAGTCCGCATCAGGCCGAAATGCACCACCGCCGCGATCACCAGCGCGGCGATGATCGGGAACGGAATGAAGGGCGGCTTGAAAGACATCAGCGACAGCAGCCAGTCCGGCGCCTTGCCGCCGGGTTTCGGCAGGACCAGGATGGCCAGCCCCTGCCAGACGAAGCTCATGCCCAGCGTCACCACGATCGACGGCAGATTGCGCAGATGGATCAGCGCGCCGAGCAGCGCGTAGACGCCGATGGCGCCGAGCAGGATGATCACGCCAAGCAGCGGCGCATCTTTCAACCATGTCGCGGTGACGCAGCCGACGAAACCGACGAAAGTGCCGATCGACAGGTCAAGCTCATTGCCGGCGATGACGAACATCTGCGCGATCGTCGCCAGCGCGATCGGGATCGCCAGGTTGAGCATCAGGCTGAAGCCGAAATAGCTGATGGCGCGCGGGTTGAGCCAGGCGATGGCGAGCAGCACCAGGGCCAGCGACAGAGCCGGAAGCAGGCTGCGCAGCAGGCGGGCGCGGGCGGCACTGCTGCGCGGCGAGGAAGTCTTGCCGGGAGCGATTGCCGTCATCTCAGGCCGCGTCGCCGAATGAGGACTGGATGATCTTTTCCTCCGTCAGTTCGTCGCGCGTGAGATTGGCAACGATGCGGCCGTTCTTGAAGACATGGATGTGGTCGCAATTGTCGAGCTCTTCGGTCTCGGTGGTGTACCAGAGGAAGGTCCGGCCCTTGGCCGCTTCCTCGCGCACGAGGTCGTAGACCTCGAGCTTGGTGCCGATGTCGACGCCGCGCATCGGGTCGTCCATCAGCACGATCTCGGCATCCGAGCCGAGCGCGCGGGCAAACAGCGCCTTCTGCTGGTTGCCGCCCGATAGCGAAAAGATGTTGTTGGTCATATCTGGTGTGCGGATGCCGATCTTCTGCTTCCAGAATTCGGCGACTTCGGCCTCGCGCTGCGGCGAGATCAGCAGCCCTTTGCGCAACCGCGCCAGTGAGCGGATGCCGATATTTTCCGCAATCGACCATTGCGGAAAGATGCCGTCCGACTGGCGGTCGCCGGCCACCAGCGCCACCGGCGCAGTGACCTCGACGCCCGTCTTTGCGCGTGATGCAGCGGCAAAAATCGCCAGCAGGAGATCGGTCTGGCCATGGCCGGCGAGCCCGGCAAGGCCGATGATTTCACCGGCACGCGCAACGAGCTCCTTGCCATCCTCTTGCCGCGCCGGCCGTGCCCGCACCCTGACCGGGCCGGCCGGTGGTCTGGCGGCGGCGATCTCCGCCGCAATTTTCTCCCGCGCTTCCGCGCCACCCATCGTCGCGACCAGCCGGTCGCGGTCGAACGCCTTTGCCGCATCGGCGGCGACGACCTTGCCGTCGCGCATCACCACAATGCGATCGGCATTTTGCAGCACCTCGCCCAGCACATGCGAGATCAGGATGCAGCTGCCGCCGGCGGCAACGAAGCGGCGCACGAAGGCCAGCAACTGGCCCGCCGTATGTGCGTCGAGTGAGGAGGTCGGTTCGTCGAGGATGACGAGGTCGAGCGGATCGCTCGTCACCGTGAAGGCGCGCGCCACCTCGACCATCTGCCGCCGGCCGATGGACAGGTCGCCGGCAATGTCATCCGCAGAAATGCCATGATCCGGAAAGATTTCGTCCAGCTTGGCGGCGATGAGAGCGGCTGCCTTGCGCCGCCAGCCGAAGCCGGTCAGCGCCGGATGATTGATGCGCGTATTCTCGGCGATGCTGAGGTTCGGGCAGAGCGACAGCTCCTGGAACACGCAGCGTATGCCGAGCGTGAGCGCCCGCGCCACCGAGTAGTCGGTTTCCGCATTGCCGCGCACCGCGATCTGGCCACCATCGGGCCGCAGCGTGCCGGCCACCATATGCATCAGCGTCGACTTGCCGGCGCCATTGTGGCCGACCAGCCCGACGCATTCGCCGGCGCCGGCATGAAAGTCGACGCCGTTAAGCGCCCGAACGGCGCCGAAATGTTTTTCGGCGCCGTTCAGTCTGATGATGTCGGTATTCGCCTTGAGCATGCTCAACGATATCCGGTTGGCGATGCGGACGGCAACCGGCCCGCGATCACTTGATGTTGGCTTTGATCGCCGCGATGGCGTCTTCCTGGCTATATTCGTGGGTGGCGACGCCGCCCTCCTTGATCTTCGGCAGCTCGGCCTCGAAATCGTCCTGGGTGAAGGCCAGATACGGCACCAGCAGGTCATGCGGGATATCGGTGCGGCCGTCGAGCACCTGTTGCGCCACCCAGAAGGCCAGCGACGAGACGCCCGGCGCGATCGATGCCGACCAGGTCTGGTAGCCGTCCTTGTCCTTCTGTTCCTTCCACCATTTCAGTTCATCCTGGCGGTTGCCCATGATGATGGTCGGGCGGGGCTTGCCGGCGGCGGCGAAGGCCTGTGCGGCGCCATAGCCGTCACCGCCCTGGTCGACGATGCCGACGATGTCGGGCAGCGACGGCAGGATGGTCGCGACCGCCTTCTGCGCCGTCGTCTGGTCCCAGTCACCGGTAACCGAACCGACGATCTTGAATTCGGGATGAGCGGCAACGCCTTCGAGAATGCCGGCATGGATGGCATCGTCGATCGAGGTGCCAGCCAGGCCGCGAATTTCCAGCAGATTGCCGCCCTTCGGCTGGAACTTGGCCATCTGCTCGACTTCCTGCTTGCCCATGTCCTTGAAGTCGACGACGACGCGGTAGGCGCAGGGTTCGGTGACGGTGCCGTCGAAGGAGACGACGACGATGCCGGCATCGCAAGCCTGCTTGATGGCACCGTTCAGCGCATCCGGTGAAGCGGAATTGATGACGATGGCGTCATAGCCCTGCAGGATCAGGTTCTGCACCTGCGCGGCCTGGGTCGGCACTTCCTTGTCGGCGGTGGTGAAGATATCGGCCGCGCCGACGATCTTGTCCTCGACCGCCTTCTTGGTGACGATGCCGTAGCTGTCGAGCATCGCCTGGCGCCACGAATTGCCGGCATAGTTGTTGGAGAAGGCGATCTTCTTGCCGCTGGTGTCGGCAAGCGCCGTGCCCGAGGCGAGCATTGCCGCCAGAGCGCTCAGAACGAGCAGTTTCTTCATCTGATATTCCTCCCGTGGATTGTCGGCCAGGCCGACGTTGCTGATGGTTTTGGCGTTGACTGCCTGTTTTTTATCTATTGTCAGACAAATTCAGATGCGGCCGCTTGTCAACTGCGATCGGCCGAGCTTTCGCGATCAACTTCAGGTGCGATGATTGAAAAGCCCTCGCGTGCTGGTCTAGGGAAGGGTCCAGGAGACCATGCATGGCAGCGACGCCGACCCTAGCCGAAGGCGCGCCCGGAATTCCGGCGCGCTGGACGTCGAGCGCCAAGAGCGGCGTTGGCGCAGCGCTTTCGCCGGCGAGCCGTGTCTGGTTCACGCTCAGTCACGGCATTGTCAACGAGGTCTACTATCCCGGCCTCGACAGCGCCTGCACGCGCGACATGGGGCTGCTGGTCACCGGCCCCAACGGCTGGTTCTCCGAGGAGAAGCGCGATGCCACGCACACCATTGAGCCGTTCGAGCATGGCGTGCCCGCCTACCGGCTGATCAATGCGACGGCGCGCTACCGGATCGAGAAGCGCATTCTGACCGATCCGGCGCGCCCGGCGCTGCTGCAGGAAACCAGTTTTACGGCGCTCGAGGGTAATGCCGCTGACTATCGGGTCTACGCGCTTTTGGCCCCGCATCTGGTCAATGCCGGCATGGATAACACCGCCTGGGTCGGCGAGCACGAGGGCAAGCCGATGCTGTTCGCCTCCGGGCGCGGTACTTTCCTGGCGCTTGCCTCCTCCCTGCCCTGGGGCGACTGCGCGGCCGGTTATGTCGGCTTTTCCGATGGCTGGCAGCAGCTCAGCCGCGGCGGCCGGCTCGATCCGGCCTGCCAGCGCGCCGAAGACGGCAATGTCGCGCTGATTGGCGAGATCGGCTTTTCCTCAGGCAACAGCACCGCCTTGCTGGCCCTCGGCTTTGGGGCGACGCCGGACGAAGCCGCCGAAAACGCCACCGCCAGCCTGCAGCGCGGTTTTGAGCCGGCGGCAAAGACCTATGTCGCGAAATGGCGGAAATGGCAGGCCGGTCTGCTGCCGCTCGACCGCGATGATGCATCCGGCCTCGACACCTACCGCGTCAGCACCGCGGTGCTGGCGACGCACCTGTCTCTGGCCAGGCCTGGTGCTGCCGTCGCCAGCCTGTCGATCCCGTGGGGGGCGAGCAAGGGCGACGACGACCTCGGCGGCTATCATTTGGTCTGGCCGCGCGACCTCGTCGAAACAGCGGGCGGCTTTCTGGCTGCCGGCGATCCGAGCCAGGCGCTGGAGATCCTCGCCTACCTCCGCTCCATCCAGCAGCCGGACGGTCATTGGCCGCAGAATGTGTGGCTCGACGGCTCGCTTTATTGGCCGGGCATCCAGATGGACGAATGCGCCTTCCCGCTGCTGCTTGCCGATGCGCTGCACCGTGCCGGACATTTGCCGCGCGCCAAACTCGCCGCCTTCATGCCGATGATCGAGAAGGCGGCGTCCTATGTCGTGCGCAACGGTCCTGTTACCGGGCAGGACCGCTGGGAAGAGGATGCCGGCTACAGCCCGTTCACGCTTGCCGTCGAGATCTCGGCGCTGCTTGGCGCCGCCGACCTGTTCGATGTCTCCGGCAAACCAGAGCCGGCTAACTATTTGCGCGAGGTTGCCGACTTCTGGAACGACCAGATCGAGCGATGGACCTATGTCAGCGGCACACCGGAATGCCGGGAGGCCGGTGTCGACGGCTACTATATCCGCATCGCGCCGGCCGACGATGCCGGCGCCGCATCGCCGAAGGACGGTTTCGTGCCGATCAAGAACCGGCCGCCCGGCGACACCGACAAGCCGGCCGAGGCGATTGTCAGCCCCGACGCGCTGGCGCTGGTGCGTTTCGGCCTGAGGGCCGCCGACGACCCGCGCATCATCGATACGGTCACGATCATTGACGCGCAATTGCGCTGCGACCTGCCACAGGGTCCTTTGTGGTACCGCTACACCAGCGACGGTTATGGCGAACATGCTGACGGCGCGCCTTTCGACGGCACCGGCCAGGGTCGGCCCTGGCCTCTGCTCGCCGGCGAACGCGCCCATTACGAATTGGCTGCCGGCAACAAGGACAAAGCGGCCAGCCTGCTGAAGACGTTCGAAGCCTCGGCCGGGCCGGGCGGCCTGCTGCCGGAACAGGTTTGGGACAGCGCCAACATCCCGGAGCGCGAATTGCAATTGGGTCGCCCGTCGGGCAGCGCCATGCCGCTGGTCTGGGCGCACTCGGAACACATCAAGCTGTTGCGTTCGCTGCGCGACGGCATCGTCTTCGACATGCCGCCGCAAGGCGTCAAACGCTACATCAGGGACAAGACGGTCTCGCCGTTGAGGATATGGCGCTTCAACAACAAGCTGCGCGCCATGGATGCCGGCAAGACGCTGCGCGTCGAATTGCTGCAGCCGGCGCTGATCCGCTGGAGCAGCGATCATTGGCAAACCAACCACGAAATCCACACAGCCGAAAACGCACTGGGTGTTCATCTGGCGGACTTGCTCGTGGCCGATATTCCGCCAGGTAACACGATCGTCTTCACTTTTTTCTGGCCCGACGGCGACCGTTGGGAGAATGTCGACTTCACCGTCGGCATTGAAGAGCCAGGAGCATGATCCCGAAAGCGAGAACCGGTTTTCTCAGACGAACGGGAAACCGTTTGTCTAAAGATCAGCTCAAATGAAAGATCCGGTAATTTTCTTTCCTCCAGCGACTAGGACAACACCATGCAGATCGGAATGATGGGACTGGGCAGGATGGGCGCCAACATGGTGCGCCGCCTGATGCGCGACGGCCATGAATGCGTCGTCTACGACATCAATCCGGCAAGCGTTGCCGGCCTTGTCGCCGACGGCGCCATAGGTGCTGCCTCGATGGAGGAGTTCATCGGCAAGCTGTCCAAGCCACGCAGCGCCTGGCTGATGCTGCCGGCGGCGATCACCGGCAAGATCGCCGACCAGGTGGCGGCGCTGATGGAACCCGGCGACATCATCATCGACGGCGGCAATTCCTATTATCACGACGCCGTCGACCAGGCCGCCGAACTCGCGGCCAAGGGCCTGCACTATGTCGACGTCGGCACCAGCGGCGGCGTCTGGGGCCTGGAGCGCGGCTACTGCCTGATGATCGGCGGCCCCGACACGGCGGTGAAACATCTCGATCCGATCTTCGCCACACTGGCGCCCGGCGCCGATGCCGGCGCCACGCCGGACAGGGCCGCCGGGACAGCACCGTTCGGTTATCTGCATTGCGGACCGAGCGGCGCCGGCCATTTCGTCAAGATGATCCACAACGGCATCGAATACGGCGTCATGGCCGCCTATGCCGAAGGCATGAACATCCTGAAGTCGGCCAATGTCGGCAAAAGGCAGCGCACCGCGGATGCCGAGACCAGCCCGCTGGAAAACCCGCAATACTACCAGTTCGACATCGACTTGGCCGCCGTGGCCGAGGTCTGGCGCCATGGCAGCGTCATCGGCTCCTGGCTGCTCGACCTGACCGCCGGCGCACTGAAGAGCGATCCGGCATTGGCTCAGTTCGGCGGCCGCGTCTCGGATTCCGGCGAAGGACGCTGGACGCTGAAGGCGGCGATCGACACCGGCGTGCCGGCGCCGGTGCTGTCCTCGGCGCTGTTCGATCGCTTCTCCTCGCAGGGCGAATCCGAATTCTCCGACAAGCTGCTGTCGGCCATGCGCTACGCCTTTGGCGGCCATGTCGAGAAGCCGAAGGCCGGCAAGTGAAGGCGACGGGGGATGCACGCATGAGCCAGGAACGGTCCGACACGCTGGTGCTCTTCGGTGCCACAGGCGACCTCGCCCACAAGAAGATATTTCCGGCCCTCTACCAGATGGTCGCCAAGGGAACGCTGACCGAGCCAGTGATCGGCGTCGCCTTCGATGCCTGGGACATCAAGCAGCTGCAGGCGCGCGCCCGCGACGGCATCGTCAACGCCGTCGGCAAGATCGACGAAAAGATCTTCACCAAATTCGCCGATCTGCTGCGCTATGTCAGCGGCGACTACCGCGACGGCGCGACCTTCGAGAAGCTGAAGACCGCGCTCGGCTCGGCGCAGCGGCCGTTGCACTATATGGCGGTGCCGCCGACCATGTTCGAGACCGTGGTCCAGGGCCTGGAACAATCCGGCACCGCGCATGGCGCGCGCCTGATGGTGGAAAAGCCGTTCGGCCACGACCTGCAGTCGGCGCGCTGGCTGAACCGGGTGCTGCATCTGGTGTTCGACGAGCAATCGATCTTCCGCATCGACCACTATCTCGGCAAGGAAGCGATCCAGAACCTGCTGTATTTCCGCTTCGCCAATTCCTTCCTCGAGCCGATCTGGAACCGCAACTTCGTCGAAAGCGTGCAGATCACCATGGCCGAGGATTTCGGCATCGAGGGCCGCGGCAAATTCTATGACGATGTCGGCGCGATTCGCGACGTGATCGAGAACCATCTGCTCAACATCCTACTGCTCTTGGCCATGGAGCCGCCGGTCGGCCGCTCGGCCGACGACCTGATCGACGAAAAGGTGCAGGTGCTGCGCGCCATCCGCACGCTGACCAAGGAAGACGTCGTGCGCGGCCAATTTACCGGCTATCTCGCCGAACCCGGTGTGAAGCCGAACTCGCCGGTCGAGACCTTTGCCGCGGTGCGCTTCATGGTCGACACATGGCGCTGGCAGGACGTGCCATTCTTCATCCGCGCCGGCAAGAACATGCCGGTGCATGTGACCGAAGTGATCGTGCGGATGAAGCGGCCGCCGCTCGATGTCTTCGATCCGATCAAGCCGGGCGACGCCAACTATGTGCGCTTCCGTATCGATCCCCAGGTGGCGATCTCGATCGGTGCGCAGCGCAAGGCACCCGGCGACGACATGGTCGGCGAGCAGGTCGAACTCACCGCGCTCGACGACTCGAAGGGCGACATGCCGCCCTATGAGCGGCTGATAGGCGATGCCATGAACGGTAATGGCCAGTTGTTCACCCGCCAGGATGCCAGCGAACTGGCCTGGCGCATCGTCGGCCCGGTGCTTGGCGAAACCACGCCGCCGCACATCTACGAGCCGAAGACCTGGGGGCCCGCCGACGCCATGGCCAGCTTCGGCCCGCCGAATGGCTGGATCAATCCGACCTAGAGCCGGATGATTTCAGGTCGTATCGACCTGAAATCATCCGGCTCTACATCAAAGAGATCGAGCACGATGTCTGGACAAACGGTTCCCGTTTGTCCGAGAAAACCGCTTCACATTTTTCGGCATCATGCTCAAGTGAGCGGAGGAAACGACATGGCCAAGGAAGCCAGGCCCGCGAAGGCCGAGGCCGAACCGATCGTGCTGACGATCGATGTCGGCGGCTCGCATGTAAAAATCCTCACCAGCGCCGGCGGCGAGCCACGCCGCGCCGATTCAGGACCGGATCTGACGCCGCAGCAGATGGTTGCCACGGTGAAGACGCTTGCCGAGGGGCTGGCCTATGATGTGATCTCGATGGGCTATCCCGGCCCTGTCAGGAACAACAGGCCGTCGCTCGATCCCGCCAATCTCGGCAAGGGCTGGGATGGTTATGACTTCGCAACCGCCTTCGGCATGCCGGTCAAGGTCGTCAACGATGCGCTGCTGCAGGCGATCGGCAGCTACGATCGCGGACGCATGCTGTTCCTCGGCCTCGGCACTGGCCTGGGTGCTGCCATGATCCTCGACAATGTCGGCCAGCCGATGGAACTGGCGCATCTGCCCTACCGCAAGGGCCGCAGTTTCGAGGACTATGTCGGCGAGCGCGGCCTGGAGAAATACGGCAAGAAGAAATGGCGCATATACGTCTTCGACGTGGTCGACCGGCTGCGCGCGGCCCTGCAGCCGGACTACATCGTCATCGGCGGTGGCAATGTCGAAAAGCTTGATGAATTGCCCGCCAAATCCAGGCGCGGCGACAATACGCGCGCTTTCGAGGGCGGCTTTCGACTATGGCGCGACGGGGCGCTGATCGTCCGATAGTATTAAGATTCAGTATAGTCGTTCAAAATGACGTGTGACGTGATACGAAGTCATTGCGTTACGCAGATTTGACGATTAGATCGGTTGCACCGGATGGAATCATCTGGCGCAACCGTACAAACGCGGCAAAACAAATGACTAGAGCGAATTTCCGGCTCCGCTGGGACAGCTCTGGGAGTTTTCGCCACCCCCCTAGCGACGGAGAGATAAATTGGCCGACGACAGCAACGACTCTGACAAGGACATCGACCTGCTCGAACTAACCGCCCATATCGTGTCCGCTTACGTCGAGAAGAACCGCTTGCCCGTTGCCGGCCTGAGCGATCTCATCGCCAGCGTTGCGGCGTCGATCGGCGGGCTTAGCCAGCCGCCGGCTCCGGTGGCGCCGCCGCAGGTCCCGGCCGTCAATCCCAAGCGGTCGGTGACGGCGGATTACATCATCTGCCTCGAAGACGGCAAGAAGTTCAAATCGCTGAAGCGCCATCTCGGCGTCCACTTCAACCTGACGCCGGAAGCCTACCGTACCAAATGGGGCTTGCCGGCCGACTATCCGATGGTCGCCCCCAACTATGCCGCATCGCGCTCCGAGCTCGCCAAGTCGATCGGCCTCGGCCGCAAGGCCGCGCCCGCGCCCGCACCGGCCAAGGCCAAGGGTCGCAAGGCCAAGATCCCGGCCTGATCACCAGCTGGTCGGCGCTGAGCCAACAGTTTGGGCGACTGGAACAGAAGCCTGCCGGCGAATGAGCTAGAGCATGATGCCGAAAAGTGTGAAGCGGTTTTTCGGACGACATCATGCTCTCTCTTTGATTTAAGAGACGGATTCAGATTTCAGGTCGAAAAGACCTGAAATCATCCGGCTCTTGGCAGGCTTCGTGTTTTTATGGCTTGTACCTCTGAAATGTCAGGACTTTGGGGGAGCGGCCATGAACTACGCCAGAATGGTGATCGAGAAAGAGGCGCCGGAGGAATACGGTTACGACCGCATCCGCTACAACCTCTCCGAAAGCTCGATCGCCGACCAGAAACTCTCCGACATCGGCCTGTCGCTTCCCGATCTTACCCTGTTCTATGGCGAGCATCGCGGCGACAAGGATTTGCGGGCGCTGATCGCGGCGCAGGATTCCGGCATTTCGCCTGACGACGTGCTGGTCACCGCCGGTGCGGCGGGCGCCCTGTTCATCATTTCGACCTCGCTTTTGTCCGAGCGCGACCATCTCGTCGTCGTCCGCCCGAACTATGCCACCAACATCGAGACCCCCAAGGCGATCGGCTGCGCCATCTCCTATGTCGACCTCGACTTCGACAAAGGTTTTGCCGTCGATGTCGGCAGCGTCGCGGCAAGCATGCAACCGAACACGAAGCTGATCAGCGTCACCTGCCCGCACAACCCGACCGGCACAATGATGAATCGGGCCGATCTCGATGCGCTGATTGCGCTGGCCGAAGCGAGCGACTGCCACCTGCTGGTTGACGAAACCTATCGCGATCTGTCCTACGGAACGCGCCTGCCGGCGGCCGCCTCGCTCAGCCCCAAGGCCATCAGTGTCTCGTCGCTGTCGAAGGCCTTCGGTATTCCCGGCATCCGCATCGGCTGGCTGATCACCAGGGATGCCGACCTTCAGGAGCGCTTCCTCGCCGCCAAGGAGCAGATCGGCATTTGCGGCAGCGTCATCGACGAAGGCATTGCGCGCGGCATGCTGGAGCGCCGCGACGCTTTCCTGTCCGCGCTTTTGCCCGAAATGGCGAAGCGCCGCGACATCGTCCAGGCGTGGATCGACCGCGAACCCCTGGTCGACTGGGTGCGGCCGCAAGGCGGCGTCGTCGGCTTTCCTCGCCTCAATGTCGGCGCCGATTTCGACCTCGAACGCTTCTACGTCAATTTGCTGGAAAGCCACGGCACCTATGTCGGGCCCGGCCATTGGTTCGATATGCCGAAGCGCTTTCTCCGCATCGGTTTCGGCTGGCCGAAAGAGGCGGAATTGCAGGGCGGCCTCGACGCCATCTCCGCCGCGCTCAGGCAGTAACGTCTGCGTGCAGCCGGGCAGGTCGGGCGAAAAACCCTTGATCCAGGCTCTGATATAACGCATACGCGCCCCGAACTTTGATAAGTCTCATTGACCGGAACAGCGCCCATTCGGGAAGTGCCCCGCCGGCCTCGCATCGGCCCGAAAATCGGTTTCGATTTTCGGAAAGCACAATGCGAAATCAAAAGTGCTGGAGCGTACTTTGTGCGTCCAAGTGGACGCACGTCGCTCCAGTGCAAAATCGCAACGGGGCCATATCCATGACATCCCAATCGACATCGCCCGACCAGCGCTACGCCGCTTTCCGCCATCGCTCCTTCCTGAGCTATTGGGCGGCGCGGTTCCTCACCACCTTCGCCACCATGATCGTGTCCGTCGCCGTCGGCTGGCAGATCTATGATCTGACGCGCGATCCCTTCGATCTCGGCATTGTCGGCATCGTCCAGTTCCTGCCGTCACTGCTGCTGGTGTTGGTCACTGGCGTCGTCGCCGATCGTTTCGGCCGCCGCCTGATCATGGCGCTGGCGACCGTCACCGAGGCAGGCTGTGCGCTCGTTCTGCTGTACTTCACGCTGCGCGGCCTCGTCAGTCCGCTGCCGATCTTCATCGTGCTGGCGCTGTTCGGCGTGGCGCGCGCCTTTTACGGACCGGCCTCGTCATCGCTGTTCGCCAATCTGGTGCCGCCGGAGGACTTTGGTAACGCGATCGCCTGGAACTCGTCGGCTTGGCAGACGGCGACGATCGTCGGCCCGGTCGCCGGCGGCCTGCTCTATGGCGTCTCGGCTGAGGCCGCCTACGCCACCGCCTCCGCGCTGATGCTGGTGGCGGGCCTGCTGATCTTCACCATTCCCAAGCCCGCCCAGCAAAGCGCTACCGACAAGCCGACGATGGAGACGCTGTTTGCCGGCTTCCGTTACATCTGGAGCGAGAAGATCGTGCTCGGCGCCATCTCGCTCGACCTCTTCGCCGTGCTTCTGTCCGGCGCCTCGGCGCTGCTGCCGGTCTATGCCCGCGATATTCTCGAACTCGGACCCTGGGGTCTCGGCCTGCTGCGCTCGGCACCCGGTATCGGCGCCGTCTGTGTGGCGGTCTGGCTGGCCGGGCACCCTCTTCGCGACAATGCCGGCAAGATCATGCTCGGCTTCGTGGCAGCGTTCGGCGCCTTCACCGTGCTGTTCGGCGTTTCCACAATCACCTGGCTGTCGATCCTGGCCCTTGGCGGCCTCGGCGCCACCGACATGTTCAGCGTCTACATCAGGGAGACGCTCATCCAGCTGTGGACGCCGGACGAGGTCCGCGGCCGCGTAAACGCCGTCAACCAGGTCTTCGTCGGCGCCTCCAACGAAGTCGGCGAATTCCGCGCCGGCACCATGGCGGCACTGATCGGCACCGTCCCGGCCGTCGTGATCGGTGGCGTCGGCGCGATTGCCGTCGCCGGACTGTGGGCGGTGCTGTTCCCGCAGCTGCGCAAGGTGCGGCACCTCAACGAGCGTAACTGATTGAGTACCGGATCCAAGCCGCTGGATCCGACGCCCGGGCCAATCGGCTTGCGCCGGCTGTGATGGGGCCGTTTGCTGACGGACAGGTTTGCGCTCGAATGGCCGGGACGCTGCCCGTCAGAAGCGACCCATAGCCGCCGTTCCCGCGATACAAAAGCTGTTGCAAGCTGGACAGCAGTTGAATCGTTGCGGAACGCGTACGGAAGCATAATCCTTGTGGGATCGTCTGCCCGAGAAGGTGCAGTGTTCGTGGGGCGCCATCTAGTGTAAAAGCGGTTCCCTCCGTGCTATGAATGGACTGTCGACGCCGTCCTAGGCTGACCGCCATTTCAGCAGGCCCAAGGACGTATGTGCCGCAAGCCACCTACCCGCACATCTGTTGTCGATTGGCCCGCGAGGAGGGATCAGCATGTCAGAACGTCTCGACATAGGCCCGCTGCAACTTGGCGAAACGGCGCCCAATTTCGTGCTCGACGCGATTACTCGCGAGGGCAAGATAGCTATCGACGATTTCCGCGGCGAGAAGCCAGTGCTGGTCGGATTGTATCGAGGTCTCCATTGTCCTTTTTGCAGGCGTCATATCGCGACGGTTTCGCTGCTCACACCAGCCCTTAACGCAAAGGGCATCGAAACCCTGACGGTGGTGAACACGCCCATCGAACGGGCACGCCTTTATCTCCGTTATCATCCGATGCCGGCTCTGCTCGCGGCGTCTGATCCTGAGCGGGCTTCACACCGCGCTTTTGGGCTCCCCAATATGCAGATCACCGAGGGCGAGAGCGCATGGCCGCACAAGGTCTCAATGAGCGATGTGAAGGCGATGCGGCTCAACGTGCCGGGCGAAATGCCTGAGCCGATGGATCCGTTTGCCACGCTCGAATATCTGAACAAAATAGACAATTACGATATCGCTGAAGCGGACCAGCAAATGATGGCGACCGGCGTGGGCCAGCTCATGGGCCAGTTCCTGCTCGACCGCAACGGCGTCGTTCGCTGGACGTTCTCCGAGGTTTTCGATGGCGGCTTGGGCGCCCACCCGAACTCTGAGACGATGATGTCGGTCGCGTCGCAAATCGGAAAGTAAGGAGCAGCTTCGGTAGGGGGCTAGGCGCGGGATTAGGCGAAGTTGGCCGCTGTCGCCTGATGGGGCCTTGCAATCGGCACCGCTCTCGCCTGCCACGAGCCCCCGGGGGGGCGGGGGCGCGGGCGTCCAGCCGCCCTACTACCAGCGCGAGCCGAGCGGCGTCCGCGCTGCGGGCTCAGCGGCCTCTTGCTGCAGCTCTGCGGCGATGCGACGGCTTACCGCCCCAGTAGATTTCGTTCGACGGTTTTCAGCTGCGCCAGCATCGCATTTTTCGCACCTCGGAGCGCGGCAGGCTGCGCCCATGACGGCCGAGATTGGCCGACAGCGGACTGTCGGCTTCTGGCATCGAAAAAAGCGATAGCAGACATTCAACCAAGTGCGATTGAAGTCTCGAATAGACCCATGCGCATCCTTCGCGAGTGTCCACTCTGGTTCGAGATTGGTATTCTGGAGCTCGAGCGCCCAGGATGATCGCAGGACGCGCCAGAGGCCGTCGCCGACTGGCTTCAACTCGACAATCAACCAAACTGGGTAGCAGGGAGAATGGGAATGGGATCGCGCATTTTCGCAGCCGATGTTGGCGCTCCAGAAGGTCCGGTCACGTTGCCTGACGGCTCAATGTACGTAACAGAGATGTCGCACGACACGCTCAACGTCACGAAACTGACCCCAACCGGGTCAAGGCAAGTTGTCAAGAAGACGGGCGGTCGCCCGAACGGCCTTGCGATCGACGGCGAGGGATTGATTTGGGTAGCGGAAGCCGGCCTCCGTGCCCTTGTCTGCATCGATCCAGACGGCCGAGAAGTGAAGCGGCTCGAGGGTGATGACAAACACGGCCGCTTCTATTTTCCGAACGATCTGGCCTTTGGTCCGGACGGCCTCCTGTACATGACGGATTCGGGCATGGCACTCGCCGATTTTCTGGATGGTGAGAACATCGTAGAGGGATTTATGGACCTCGCATGGGATGGACGCGTTTACGCGATCAATCCCAAATCGACAAAAATTGAGCGTCTAGTCGATAGCAGGATCCGCTTCACCAATGGCATAGCCTTCGATGCCGACGATGCACTCTACGCCAACGCTTCCTTCACTGGCGAAGTCTACCGCTACGATGTGTTCGGTTCGAAAACAGCGGTCCGCGAAGTTTTCGGTAACGTCTTACAAGAAGACGATCAGAAGGGGTTCAAGGGCCCCGACGGCATGAAGTTCGGTGTCGACGGCCGCCTGTATTGCACTGTCTATGGACAGCAGAACGTGACCGTTCTCGACAGAGATGGCCGAGTGGCCGATCGGATGATGCTTGACGGTCCTTGCCCTACCAACCTCGCCTTTTCGCAAGATGGCAAAAAGATACTTGTCACGGAGGTCGCAAAAGGTCAGGTCGAGATCCTTGAGGCTCCTTGCGCGGGGCAGGCCTTACACTATCCGATCACACGTTAGGACCCGTCGCGCCAGTTTGCTACGCCTCGATTGGGACGTCAGGAGCAGACCATCCAACGTCCACTATTCGGCGCAAAGTGCCTGGAGCCCGCAAATAGCATGTCGGCTTTTGTGAATGGCGGCGAGAATGACTGCAATGCGGCGCGTTGCAGATCGGCAGCATCGGGGCGGTTAGCGGAATGGCGGCTTTTGGCGTCGGAAGAACGATAGCGGACGCAACTGTCAGAAGGACTGATGCCTTGGCCTGACCCACTCCGGCTGTCGCCTCGTTCCTTCTGAAGGTCGCGAAAGGGGATGGAAGCCGAACTACGCACAAGCGCGCTTCGTGTTAGACGGAACCTCTTCGAGACTTTTCGCAAGGCGCGTTCCCCGATGCGGCCGGCTTCGCAATGCGCTAAGCTCGTGAACGGCTGCGCCTAAGACAACGGCACTGCTTATTGGGAGATCGCCCGCCACGGAGCTTCGCTATGAAGCGCAAAATGGTTGCCCTCATGGCCGCCGATATAGTCGGCTACTCAGCTATGATGGAGCGAGACGAGGAGCAGACAGCGGAGCGCTTGGCGGGCTGTCAGACCCTTATTTCGGAAAAAGTCGGTCTGCTCGACGGCCGCGTTTTCAACACAGCGGGCGATGCAGCCTTCGCGGAGTTTCCGAGCGCCGTGAACGCCGTGCGCAGCGCGTTCGAAATCCGCACTACGCTTGCCGGTCTCCAGGAACCTGCGATTGAACCGCTCAGGATGCGGTTCGGTCTCCATATCGCGGATGTCATGGTGCAGGGGGATGATCTGATCGGAGACGGCGTGAACCTCGCGGCGCGCATACAGGCGGCATCCGAACCAGACTCGATCTATGTGAGCGGTGCACTCTTCGATCATGTCCGCCGCAGTTCTGCGTTCATATTCGACGACATTGGCGAGCGAGCGTTCAAGAACATTTCAGAACCCGTGCATCTCTATCGGGTTCGCGGGGAGATCGGAACGTATCGGCTGCAGTCGGCACCTACGCAACTGCTTGTCACCAAGGAACGGCGGCCGTCATCTGTTGCGGTGCTCCCTTTCCGGGTTTCAGGCGACTATGAGGACCAACGCTATCTCGCCGATGGCCTCACCGAGGAGCTGATTATCAATCTGGGGCGGTATCGGCGTCTTTCGGTCAGTTCGCGCAGTGCGAGCTTCTCGATGGCGGACTCGCACCCCGATCCGGTGAGGGCCGGTGAGGTTCTTGGCGTTCGATTTGTGCTTGAGGGGCAAGTGCGGAAGATCGGCGAGCGGGTCTCGATCAGCCTCACGCTGTCCGAAACCGACCAGGGTGCGGTGGTTTGGAGCGACAAAGTTCATCGATCGTTCGATGAAATTCTCGCCCTGCTCGACGAGACCGCCGCAAAGATCGCCGCAACTGTGTCCGGACGGATGGAGGACGCGGCCATGGTGGCGGCACGGCGAAAGCTGCCCGAAAACATGACTGCCTTCGACTGTCTGTTGCGCGGCCTGGATCATCACCGCCTCGGGGGCGTAACCGACGATAATGCACACCAGTCCGTCGGCTGGTTTACAAAGGCGATCGACGCCGACCCAAACTACGCAGCTGCCTACGCCTGGAGAGTCTGCGCAGCGTCATGGCTGTCGGATTTTGACTTTGAGCAAGGTCGACGGGACATTCGCCGCGCGCTTGAGCTTGATTCGTGCGATGCCGAGGCAAACCGGATTATGGGCTTTGTAGAACTCATGGATGGCAACTTCGATGAGGCCTTGGCACACGTCCGCAAGGCGATGGAGCTGAATCCAACGGATGCCTACATAAAGGCGAGATGCGCTGTGGCGCGACAATTCTGATGAGAAGCGCGCGACAATCTGGATGAGAATCTGGTGTCGCGG
>NZ_JBSKBR010000021.1:0-74539 GCF_053714315.1 Mesorhizobium sp. PL10
AGGAGCCCGACATGTCGCGCGAATGCACTACTCAATCTGGGTGCAGAGACCGGACGCTTACCGACCGAAGAGGGATGGCAAGATAAAAGGCCGCGATGTGCGGCTCGGTCGGGCGGTTGTTTTGATTGGCCTTTTTGCAATTTTCTGCACCTCGCGGGCAATGTCCGCACCTCGCGCGAGGCGACTTTCTGCAATCATTTCAATCGAGATCGCACCTCGCGGGCCAAGTGCCAGTGAGCCGCGACGAGGATTTTCGGGTCCGGCCTGGTCGCATTCGATCGCGACAGAGCCAGCGTGCAAGGCCGTTCGTGGCCCAGGCCCTGGCCGCCGCGCAGAAAGCCGGCGGTCGCATCTCACGCAACGGCAAGATCACAGCAGGTCGAGGCTCGCACTTCGGGCGAGGACGTGTGGCGAGCATCCGCGCCAATCGCTTCATCGGCAGCCACTCCCGATCCTGCACAGTCAAGGCGCTTGTCGTTCGACACAGGGGACGGAACGGCCCGCTTGTCCGGCACCTCAACTATCTGCGCCGCGAAGGTGTGACCCGTGACGGTGAGAGGGCGCGTATGTTCGGTCCAGAAACCGACAATACCGAGGTCAAGGAGTTTGCCGGACGGTGCGAGGGCGACCGACATCATTTCCGTTTCATCGTATCTCCTGAGGACGCCGTCGACATGGCTGATATGAGAGGGTTCACGCGCGATTTGATGAGCCAGGCTGAAAAGGATTTCGGCACGAAACTTGATTGGCTAGCGATCGGCCATTGGAACACCGACAATCCCCATATCCATATCATTCTTCGCGGCCGCGCCGACGATGACAAAGACCTCGTCATCTCCCGGGATTACATCAAGGAAGGCATGCGCGGTCGCGCACAAGATCTGATTACCCAGGAGCTCGGCCCGCGCAACGATCTCGACATTCGACGCGCGCTCGATCGGCAGATAGATGCCGAACGCTGGACGCAGCTCGACCGCCAACTCGTACGTGACACCAACAGCCAGGGCATCATCGTTGTCGCGCCCGCGCCAGACCGAACTCCCGACGAACACTTGAGCCAGAAGGTCGGTCGCCTGCGCAAGCTGGAAACCCTTGGGCTCGCGCGCCCAGTTGGACCCGGCCAATGGGCGATCGCCGAGGAAGCCGAAGTCACATTGCGTGCCCTGGGCGAGCGAGGCGACATCATCAAGCGCATGCACCGCAGTCTCGCTAATCATCGCCTCGATCGAGGGGCTGCGGACTTCGTTCTGGCGGGTGAAGCGGCTAACAAGCCGGTCATTGGGCGCCTGTTGGAGCGCGGCCTGGATGATGAGTTGCGGGGCTCTGCGTACGCGACTGTCGACGGTATCGATGGACGTGCTCATCACATTCGCTTCGACGATCTCGACGCCACCGGCGATTCAGAACCAGGCTCGATCGTTGAACTGCGCCGCTACGAAGATGCGAAAGGCCGTGGTCGTGTCGCGCTTGCCGTCCGTTCTGACGTCACCATCGACGACCAGATCCACGCCGGGGGAGCGACCTGGCTCGATCGCCAACTCGTTGCGCCCCTGCCGGCCAAGGTGGGCGAGGGCGGTTTTGGCGCGGACGTCAGCAAGGCGTTGCAATCGCGTATCGACCATCTCGTTGATATGGGACTTGCACAGCGTCTGGGGCAGAGGGTCATATTCGACCGGAACCTCCTCGCGACGCTACGGCAGCGCGAGCTCGAGACGGTTCGCGAGAAACTCGCGGCCGAGTTGAACCTGCCGTTTCAGGAGTCAGCGGCAGGAGATCAGATCACCGGTTCCTATCGCAAGCGGTTCACGCTCGCTTCCGGTCGTTTTGCAATGGTCGATGACGGGCTGGGTTTCAGGCTCGTTCCGTGGTCGCCTTCGCTCGAAAAGCAATTGGGCAAGCATGTCTCTGGGGCAACTCGTCCCGACGGTAGCGTGGACTGGTCCTTCGGCAAGAAGCGTGGACTGGGGCTGTGACTGACGTCTACCTATTAGATCGGCTGGTAGTCGAGACCGATATCGAGGATTGGCGCACTGTGGGTGAGCCAGCCGATGGAGATCAGGTCAACCCCGGTCGCGGCGATGGCCGGCGCCGTCGCGGGTGTGATCCTGCCCGACGCCTCGGTGATCGCCCGGCCGCCGACCATGGCCACTGCCTGGCGTAACTCGTCAACCGACATGTTGTCGAGCAGGACGGCGTCGGGGGCGAGGGCCAGGGCTTCATCCAACTGGGCCAGCATGTCGATCTCGACTTCGATCTTGACGAGATGGCCAACGCTGCTTCGTGCCCGCTCGATGGCGGGACGGATTCCGCCGGCGATGGCAATGTGGTTGTCCTTGATCAGGATCGCGTCGTCGAGGCCGAAGCGGTGATTGGAGCCCCCACCGGCGCGCACGGCGTATTTCTCGACCGCCCGCAATCCAGGCGTCGTCTTGCGCGTGCAGACGATCTTCGCTTTGTGGGCGCGGATCGCCGCGACGACCGATGCCGTCACGGTCGCGATGCCACTCAGGTGACAGAGAAAATTGAGCGCCGACCGTTCCGCGGTGAGGATAGCCCGCGCCGGGCCGCAGACAGAGGCAATGGTCTCGCCTTGCGCGACGTCGCTGCCGTCGGCGCGATGCACCGTCATATCGACATTCTGGTCGATCAGCCTGAAGGCGAGTATCGCCAGATCGAGCCCGGCGACAGTTCCGGCCTGGCGCGCCGAAAGCACCGTCGTCGCATGACGGTCCTTCGGCACGATGGCATCCGTGGTCAGGTCGCCGGCCCTGCCGAGGTCTTCGAGAAGAGCGGCCCGTACCAAAGGCTCGAGCATGATTGCGGGAAGTGGCGAAAGGTTCGTCATGTGACGCTTTCCAGCGCTGGCGAGTGTGCGATTTCCCGCGCTGCCGCCAAGGCGGCCTCAAGGGTGATTTCGGAGCGACGGGCGGCGGACGCATGGTGTGGAAAATCCGTGCGGAAATGCGCGCCGCGGCTTTCCCGGCGCAGCAAGGCGGCAATCGTGATCATCAGCCCGACAATGGCGGGATCTGACGCCGCGCCGTGCTGCTGCACCAGCGGCAACAGTGCGCTCGCAGTCTCCTTCAGCCCTTCGCCATCCCGCATCACGCCGAGCGCGCGCGACAGGAGAGGGCGCACAGGCGCTGGATCAGGCGCGGGCAGGTTGGTCGCCATCGCTCGCTTTCCACCGCCCTCAGGTGACCCGGCCACGCTTTCAGCGACCCAGCGCGCGCAGACGACGGCCTCGGTCAGCGAGTTGCTGGCCAGCCGGTTGGCGCCGTGCAGTCCTGTCGAGGCGACTTCTCCGCAAGCCCAGAGTCCCGAAACCGAGGTTCGCCCGGCCGTGTCTACGGCCACACCGCCCATATGGTAATGCTGTGCGGGGCGGATCGGAATGAGGTCACGCGCCGGATCGATGCCAATGCCGCGACAGGCCGCCGCAATCGTCAGGAAATGCTGCGCGAATGCCGCGCCTGGCTTTTCACATACGTCGAGGAAGACGCGATGGCCGTCGCCAAGATGTCGCCAGACGGCGCGCGCGACGATGTCGCGCGGCGCGAGCTCCGCACCGGGCATGCCATCGAGAAAACGCCGCCCCGTCTCGTCGACGATCTTTGCGCCTTCGCCGCGAACCGCCTCGCTGATCAGCGGCATCGGACGGCCAGGCCCGTCAAGCGCGGTTGGGTGGAACTGGATGAACTCGAGGTCGGCAAGGGTTGCACCGGCGCATGCCGCAAGCGCCAGACCTTGTCCGCAACTGCCCAATGGATTTGTCGTGTCGTGGAACAGGCCGCCGATCCCGCCGGTGGCGAGAACGACCCGTCCCGTGGCGAAGAACACCGGCTCTGTCGAAGAACTTGCCAGCACGCCGGTGACCCTGCCGTCTTCCATAGCCAACCGCCGGGCTTCGACGCCCTCGACGACCATTATGGACGGCGTGGACCGCACGGTGGCGACAAGCGCGCGCATGACTTCCCGGCCGCTGCCGTCACCTCCGGCATGAACGATACGCCGGCGGCCATGCGCGGCTTCCAGTCCAAGACGCAGCGCTCCGTCAGGTGACCGATCGAAGCTAACCCCAAGACGCGCCAGATCCTCGATCGCGGCGGGCGCCGCGTACAGGATGCACCTTGCGGCTTCCGCATCGCACAGGCCATCGCCGGCGGCCAGCGTATCGGCAAGATGGAGCGCAGGGTCGTCATCGTCGCCCAGGCTGGCGGCAAGCCCACCTTGCGCCCACGCGCTCGAAGCATCGGCCCCTAGCTGCGATCGCGACAGGAGAAGCACCGGCTCGGGCGCCAGATGGAGTGCGGTCATCAGCCCGGCGATGCCGCCGCCGATGATGACGGGCCGGCCGTCGAAATCGCGCACGTCCACGTTCATATCGCCAGCATCCGCTCGACTGCCAGCCGCGCGCGTCCGGCGATCTCAGGCTCGATGGTCACGACATGGCGGTTCTGCTCCAGCGCTGTCCAGATGTTGGCGACCGTTATCCGTTTCATGTGCGGGCAGAGATTGCAGGGCCGAATGAACTCGATTTCGGGATGCTCGACCGCGACATTGTCGCTCATCGAGCACTCCGTCATCAGTACGACGCGCGGCGGCTTTTTCTTTCCGACATAGTCGGACATGGCTGCCGTCGAGCCGGAGAAATCGGCCTCTGCCACCACTTCGGGCGGACATTCGGGATGCGCAAGCACCGTCACGCCGGGATGATCCTCGCGCAACTGGCGGATGTCGGCGGGCGTGAAGCGCTCATGCACCTCGCAATGGCCCTTCCAGGCGATGATCTCGACGTCGGTCTGGGCGGCGATGTTCTGCGCAAGATATTCGTCCGGCAGCATGATCACCTTGGAAACACCGAGGGACTCGACCACGGCTTTCGCATTGCCCGAGGTGCAGCAGATGTCCGACTCGGCCTTAACGGCGGCAGAAGTGTTGACGTAGGTGACGATGGGCACGCCCGGATAGTATTGCCGAAGCAGGCGTATATCCTTTGGTGTAATCGAATCCGCCAGCGAACAGCCCGCCCGCAGATCGGGAATGAGCACCGTCTTTTGCGGGTTGAGCAGCTTCGCCGTCTCGGCCATGAAATGCACGCCAGCCAGCACGATGACATCCGCTTCGACCGTCATCGCCTTGCGAGCGAGCGCCAGGCTGTCACCGACGATATCGGCGACGCAGTGGAAGACCTCAGGCGTCTGATAGTTGTGCGCCAGGATGACGGCGTTTCGCTGCCGCTTCAGGTCAAGAATGGCGTCGATGTCGTCGGCGAACGCCGGCCATTCGATGGCCGGAATGACGCGTCGCACCCGGTCATAGAGTCCGGAACTGGGTGTCTGATTATGCGCCATCACCATCCTACATATGCTCCATATGAGTATATATAGGGCATATGCTTATACTGAGCATAAGAAAAGTCAAGCACGTGAGAGCGGCAATTTTGTCCCTGCAACGGCGCGCTCCGCCAGCACCCCGTGCCGGAAGCGAAACAGCTGGGCCGGCCGGCCACCGGTCTCGGTGGTCATCGTGCCGGTCTCTTCGACCAGTTCCTGCTGCTCGACCAATCGCCGGAAATTCTGCTTGTGCACGAGCCGACCTGCCAGCGCCTCGACGCTGCGCTGCAGCTGAAGCAGCGTGAAAGTAGGCGGCATCAATTCGAAGACGACGGGACGGTATTTGATCTTGGCGCGCAGCCTGGCGATGCCTGTGGCCATGATACGGCGGTGATCCGCCGCCATGGCCGAGCCGAAGACCGACAGGGTGAGGTTCTTTGCCGGGTCGCGACGCGCTTCCTCGACAAGCGCCGCCTCGTAAAGCAGTTCGTAGCGCTGCAGCACCAGCTCTTCGTTCCAGCCATGGCTATCGAGGCCGAAGGCAACCGCCGTTCGCTGCTGGCGCTCACTGCGCATCGGACTGTTGTCGGCGGCTTCCGCCCAGGCGTTCAGTCGGGGGACGATCACCTCCGGCAACGCAGACGGAACGCCGTCGCGATGATCTTCCCACGGAAAATAGTCGTACCAGTTGCGCCAGGTCGCTTTGTCGGTGGGCTCTGCCTGTCCCTCGCGTGCCAGAGCGAGGTAACTGATCGAAATCACTCTCTGCGTTTCATCGTCCGCCCGGTCGCGGTCGGCGAACGTATAGAGTTGTTCGATGTAGCCAAGCGGGTGTCGCGTCTGCTGTTCGACCCAGCTTCTGAGGCCGGACTGCAGCGAACGGTGCCCAAGCTCGAATGGACCGGAGGGCAGAGCCTTGCCGTTTTGAATGGTCATGACGCGTGGTTGGCCGCTGGTCACCGCCACCAACACCGCAATCAGTTCCGCGGCAAGGGAATGTCGCTGATCGCGTTTCTCGGGCTGCTTCAAAATGTTTTCCGTTCCACTCGCCGACCGCCAGCCAAGGTAACCGCGACGCGCCTGCGAATCCCGCTTCGCAGATGGCAAGTCTTTTCACGTCTCGACATGACAAGCTGCCGTGATGACGCCTTTTCCTATTGCGCTAGGCTTCTTCGAACACTGTTTATTCGTTCCCGATTTCTGAATCGAGAACAATGATGCCAGCGACTAAGATATTGTGGGGGCAGACCCTTGCTGTTTTGGCTATCGTGCTCGTGGCCATATGGGGTGCGACGCAGTGGACCGCCTGGCGGCTTGGTTTCCAGGAGCAGCTTGGCTCGCCCTGGTTCGAACTGTTGGGTCATGCCGTTTATCCACCACCCGCATTTTTCTGGTGGTGGTTTTTCTACGACGCCTATGCGCCAGAGATTTTCATCGAGGGCGCACTGGTCGCGGCTAGCGGCAGCTTCATGGCGATCATTGTCGCCATCGGATTGTCTGTGTGGCGGGCACGGGAAGCCAAATACGCGGCTACCTACGGCTCGGCTCGCTGGGCGGCCCGAAAAGAAATCGAGACCGAGGGCCTGCTTAATCCAGATGGTGTTGTGCTCGGCAAACTTGATCGAGACTATCTTCGCCACGACGGTCCAGAGCATGTGCTGTGCTTCGCGCCGACGCGAAGCGGCAAGGGCGTTGGCCTCGTCGTGCCGTCGCTGCTGACCTGGCCGGGGAGCGCGATCGTTCACGACATCAAGGGCGAGAATTGGGAACTCACGGCTGGGTGGCGTGCGCGCTTCGGCCGCGTGCTGCTGTTCGATCCAACCAATGCCGCGTCGGCCGCCTATAACCCACTGCTCGAAGTGCGACGCGGCGAATGGGAAGTGCGCGACGTGCAGAACGTCGCCGACGTACTGGTCGATCCCGAAGGTTCGCTCGAGCGACGAAACCATTGGGAGAAGACCAGTCACGCGCTGCTGGTCGGCGCGATCCTGCATGTTCTCTACGCTGAGAAGGACAAAACGCTCGCCGGCGTTGCCAATTTTCTTTCCGATCCGCAGCGGCCGATCGAGACGACGCTGCGCACCATGATGCTCACGAAACATCTGGGCGACGCCGGTTCACATCCGGTCGTGGCGTCGGCAGCACGGGAACTGCTCAACAAGTCGGAGAATGAACGCTCAGGCGTGCTGTCCACAGCGATGAGCTTCTTGGGACTCTATCGTGACCCGGTCGTGGCTAAGGTGACGGCGAAGTGCGACTGGCGCATCGCCGACCTGGTGGAAAACGCGCGTCCGACCACGCTCTATCTCGTCGTGCCGCCATCGGACATCAGCCGCACGAAGCCGCTGATCCGTCTGGTCCTCAATCAGATTGGTCGTAGGCTTACCGAGGATCTCCACGCTAAAGAGCGACGGCATCGGCTTTTGATGATGCTCGACGAGTTCCCGGCTCTCGGCCGTCTCGACTTTTTCGAGTCTGCACTCGCCTTCATGGCCGGCTACGGCATCAAGAGCTTTCTCATCGCCCAGTCGCTCAACCAGATCGAGAAGGCCTATGGGCCGAACAATTCCATCCTCGACAACTGCCATGTGCGCGTGAGCTTCGCGACCAATGACGAGCGCACCGCCAAACGCGTCTCGGACTCCCTCGGCACTGCCACCGAAATGCGAGCCATGAAGAACTACGCCGGGCATCGCCTCTCGCCCTGGCTCGGGCATCTGATGGTGTCGCGGCAGGAGACGGCCCGGGCCCTGATGACACCCGGCGAGATCATGCAACTGCCGCCTACTGATGCCATCGTCATGGTGTCCGGCCTATTCCCGATCCGCGCGAAGAAGGCACGGTACTTTTCCGATCCACGTCTTGCCGAGCGAGTCCTGTCGCCACCGAAATTTGGAACTAGCGAAGGAATGTCGCGCCCTGATGACTGGAGCAGATTGTCGGATGTCTCCGTGCCTGCGAGGCCGTTGCAGCCGGCGCATGCTGCGGATTCGCAACAGGACAGCGACGCTGACAACAGCGGCATCCGTCGGCAGCCTGAACTGCCCGAGCATGAGGATATCGCGCCGGAGCGAATTGTGGCGCATCAGGACGAATTCGACCTCGACCGGGACGATACGGACGATGATGCGGCGCGGCGTCGCACAATTGACCAGACCATGCGTCGCACCGCGCGACAGGCCGCACTCGATCCCAAAGATGGAATCGAGCTTTGAACACCATGAAGAAGAAGCGGCGACTCTCGGCCTATCTCGATCCGGGCACGATGAACGTGCTCGCCGACTATGCCGCGAAGCGCGATGTCTCGCTGTCCCTGATTGCCGAGGCCGCCATCGCTTCATTCTTGTCCCCGGATGCCGAGGAGCGAAAAGAGGCCGCAATCACGCGAAGGCTCGACCAAATCGACCGCCGCGTTCAGCGCGTCGAGCGCGATGTAGGCATCTCCATCGAGACACTGGCTCTCTTCGTGCGCTTCTGGCTCACATCCACCCCGGCCCTGCCAGACTCAGCTCAGCCCGAAGCGCGCGCAAAAGGTGTCCAGCGCTATGATGGATTCGTCGATGCACTCGGCCGTCGATTGAGCAAAGGACCAAAGCTCAGGCAGGAGATCGCCGAGGAAATTCCTGCAGCTGATCCCGATGAACCCTCCGCAAAATAGACTGCGGAGCCGCGCCCGCGAGATCGCCACACCGCATTTCGCAAGTCGCTGCACGTCGCTGCCTTATCACCCGTTTTGCTTGTTGCAAGGCACCCTTTCCTGCCTCTTCTAATCATCCCCGTCAGCGGCGCGAACCAACTCGCCGCCAGGATTGGGGATCATCGTGGCAATCAGTCATCACGGCAGCGAAGCGATCTCACGAGGTGCGCGCATGCTGCGCACCGCGCTTGGTCCAGCCATCGCCGCCTTCCTTGAAGATCCGGCAATCGTCGAGGTGATGTTGAACCCCGACGGACGGCTTTGGGTCGACCGGCTGAAGGAAGGTCTATCCGCCACCGGGCAAGTTCTGACACCTGCCGATGGCGAGCGCATCGTTCGCCTGGTCGCACACCATGTCGGTGCCGAAGTGCATGCCGGATCTCCTCGCGTTTCGGCAGAGCTGCCCGAGACGGGTGAACGGTTCGAGGGCTTGTTGCCGCCTGTTGTCACTGCGCCGACTTTCGCTATCCGCAAGCCCGCCGTCGCCGTGTTCACGCTCGAAAATTACGTCGCCACCGGCATCATGACGGAAGCCCAAGCCAATGTGCTGCGGCTCGCCGTCGAACGGCGAAAGAACGTGCTGGTCGCCGGCGGCACCTCGACCGGCAAGACCACGCTCGTCAACGCGTTGCTGGCCGAGATCGCGAAAACGTCAGACCGCGTCGTGTTGATCGAGGATACGCGAGAACTGCAATGTTCCGCGCCCAATCTGGTGGCACTTCGGACAAAGGACGGCGTCGCCTCGCTCTCCGATCTGGTCAAGTCCTCGCTGCGGCTTCGCCCTGACCGCATCCCAATCGGCGAGGTGCGTGGCGCGGAAGCGCTCGATCTCCTGAAAGCGTGGGGCACCGGGCATCCGGGCGGCATTGGCACGATCCACGCGAGCTCCGGGCTTGGGGCGCTACGTCGGCTTGAACAGCTCGTGCAAGAAGCCGTCGTCACCGTTCCGCGCGCCATGATTGCCGAGACGATCGATCTCGTCGCCGTGCTTGCCGGCCGCGGTTCGGCCCGTCGCCTCGTCGAGATCGCGCTCGTTGACGGGCTTGATCCTACCACCGGCGACTACCGCATCCTCGAAGCCAAAATCGAGGCCAGCCCAAAACCGAATCCGCAGTCCTCCATGGAGTCTCAGAATGAATCCGATCCCCTTCATTTCATCGTCTATCCGTAGAATTGGTGCGGTCCTTCTGCCGGCCGCCGCTACTGTTGCGGCTGCGGTCACGATGATCGTGCCCGCCCATGCGGCCGGTTCTTCCATGCCCTGGGAGGAGCCGCTTCAGCAGATCCTGGAATCGATCGAGGGACCGGTTGCCAAGATCGTGGCGGTGATCATCATCATCGTCACTGGCCTGTCGCTCGCCTTCGGCGACACCTCGGGCGGCTTTCGCCGGCTGATCCAGATCGTGTTCGGACTGTCGATCGCCTTCGCGGCGAGTTCGTTCTTTCTGTCCTTCTTCTCGTTCGGCGGTGGAGCGCTGATCTGATGGAGGACGAAATCCGCGGCTTCTTCGCACCGGTTCACAGGGCGCTGACCGAACCGATCCTGCTCGGCGGCGCGCCGCGCGCGGTCGCCATTGCCAATGGCACGCTCGCCGGTGCGGTCGGCCTTGGTCTGCGCCTGTGGGTCGCCGGCATCGCGATCTGGGCGATCGGCCACTTGGCTGCCGTCTGGGCGGCTAAACGTGATGCGCAATTCGTCGACGTGGTTCGCCGGCACCTTCGCTATCCCCCGCATTTCGACTGCTGAGAGGCCTTTTTCCTATGATGAACCTCACTGAGTATCGCAAACGCTCATCCAGTCTTGCCGACTATCTGCCTTGGGCGGCATTGGTGGCGTCGGGGGCAGTCCTCAACAAAGACGGCTCGTTCCAACGAACGGCCCGTTTTCGTGGCCCCGATCTCGACAGTGCCACATCGGCCGAACTTGTCGGCACAACCGCACGGCTAAACAGCGCGCTGCGCCGTCTCGGCTCTGGCTGGGCAATCTTCGTCGAAGCCGCTCGAATTTCGGCGCAGCACTATCCGGAAGGTCATTTCCCCGACAGCGCTTCAGCACTGGTCGATCTCGAACGCCGTGAACAGTTCGAGGGCGAGGCCGACCAGGGATCGCTCCTTTGGGGCAATCACCAGCCGCGCGGTGAACTGTTCGAGAGCAGCTATTTTCTGACCTTCGTCTGGCTGCCGCCGGCCGAGGAAGCATCTCGGCTGGAAAGCTGGCTCTATGAGGGCCGGGAAAAGAGCGGCGTTGATTCTTGGGAACTCCTGAAGAGTTTTGTCGACCGCACCGACCGCGTGCTCAACCTGATTGAGGGGTTTGTTCCCGAAGTCGACTGGCTCGATGACACCGAGACGCTGACCTATCTGCATTCGACGATTTCGACCAAGCGCCATCGCGTGCGTGTTCCCGAGACACCAATGCATCTCGATGCACTGCTAGTCGATCAGCCTCTCGCCGGCGGGCTGGAGCCGCGTTTGGGCGATTTCCATCTGCGTACGCTCACCATCATCGGCTTCCCGACCACGACCTTTCCGGGGATCCTCGATGAACTCAACCGTCTTGCTTTCCCCTACCGCTGGTCGACGCGGGCAATCATGCTCGACAAGACTGACGCCACCCGCCTGCTGACAAAAATCCGCCGCCATTGGTTCGCTAAGCGGAAGTCCGTTGCCGCGATCCTCAAGGAGGTCATCACCAACGAGACGTCCGTCCTCGTCGATCCGGACGCCGCCAACAAGGCGGCCGACGCCGACGTTGCACTCCAGGATCTCGGCTCCGACCAGATCAGTGAAGCCTATACAACCGCGACTGTGACGGTGTGGGACGCCGATCCGTCGATCGCGGACGAAAAACTGCGGCTGGTGGAAAAGATCATCCAGTCCCGCGACTTCACCTGCATCATCGAAGGGGTCAACGCTGTCGAGGCCTGGCTCGGCAGCATTCCTGGCCACGTCTATGCCAACGTCCGTCAGCCGCCGCTGTCGACCTTGAATCTCGCCCACATGATCCCGCTCTCGGCGGTCTGGGCAGGACCGGCAACTGACGAGCATTTTGGTGCAGCACCTCTGTTCTTCGCCAGGACGGAAGGTGCGACGCCGTTCCGGTTCAGCTTGCACGTTGGTGATGTCGGCCACACCCTCGTGGTCGGCCCCACGGGTGCCGGCAAGTCCGTCCTGCTGGCGCTGATGGCGCTGCAGTTTCGGCGCTATGAGAATAACCAAATCTTTGCCTTCGATTTCGGCGGCTCGATCCGCGCGGCAGTGCACGCCATGGGTGGCGACTGGCACAATCTCGGCGGCAATGCGTCAAGCGGACAGAGCCACGACGACCCACTTGCTCTGCTCACCCTGGCGGATCTGTCCGACGATATCGATGCTGTTTCGCTGCAGCCTCTGGCCGGCATTCATCGCACACCCGAACGCGCCTGGGCAGCCGACTGGCTTGTCGATGTTCTCCTTCGCGAAGGCGTTCCTATCACGCCCGAGGTCAGGGAATATCTATGGTCGGCGCTCACCTCGCTGGCCTCTGCGCCGGTTCAGGAGCGAACCCTCACCGGCCTGTCGGTGCTGTTGCAATCCTCCCAGCTGAAGCAGGCGTTGCGGCCCTATTGCATTGACGGCCCCTACGGCCGGCTGCTTGACGCCGAGTGCGAACGTCTCGGCGAGGCCTCCGTTCAGGCTTTTGAGACCGAAGGCCTGATCGGCACGGGTGCCGCTCAGGCCGTGCTTGCCTATCTCTTCCATCGCATCGAACAGCGGATGGACGGACGGCCGACGCTGCTGATCATCGACGAGGGGTGGCTGGCACTCGACGATGGCGGTTTTGCCGATCAACTTCGCGAATGGCTGAAAACCCTTCGCAAGAAGAATGCTTCCGTCATTTTCGCCACGCAGTCCCTCTCCGACATCGACGGCAGCAAAATAGCGCCGGCGATTGTCGAGAGCTGCCCGACGCGGCTGTTCCTGCCGAACGAGCGCGCCATCGAGCCGCAGATCACGGATATCTATCGACGCTTTGGATTGAACGATCGCCAGATCGAGATCGTCGCCCGCGCGACGCCGAGGCGCGATTACTACTGCCAGTCGCGGCGCGGCAATCGGTTGTTTGAGCTCAGTCTTGGTCCGATCGCGCTCGCTCTTTGCGCGGCATCATCGAAGACCGATCAAGCTGCGATCGCACGCGTCATCGCCGAGACCGGCCGAGAACGCTTTCTCGAAGCCTGGCTCGCCAATCGCGGCCTCTCCTGGGCGGCCGATCTCGTTCCCCACCTCACCAATGTCATCGAGCGACCCACAGAGGAGATTCCGTCATGAATTCAGTGCGCCAGTTTCTTCGCCTTCGTCATATGGCAGCGTCAAGCGTCATCGCTATCGGCGTCACGCTGTCGTCCGGTCCTGCATCTGCGTTCATCGTCTTCGATCCCAGAAATTATGCGGAGAACGTACTCTCGGCTGCTCGCGCGCTGGAGCAGATTCAGAACCAGATCACCTCGCTTCAGAACGAGGCGCAGATGCTGATCAACCAGGCGAAGAACCTCACCTCGCTGCCGACTTCGCTGCTTGGCCAGATCGAGGGCAATTTCTCTGAGATGAAGAGCCTGCTCGGCGAGGCCGACAGGCTCGCCTATAGCGTCCAGGACATCGAAAGCCAGTTCAAGTCGACCTATGAGAATTTCGGCTCGGATCTCTCCAGCCAGCAGCTCGTCGATGGCGCGCGCGAACGCTGGCAGACCTCGGTTTCTTCATTCGAGCATTCGTTGAAGGCTGGAGCTGTCGCCGTCGACAATATCGAAGGGACGCGGGAGCAGACGAGTTCGGCGGTCGACGCCAGCCAGTCGGCGGTCGGTATCCTGCAGGCGACGCAAGCCGGCAACCAGCTTCTCGCCGTTCAGGCAAGGCAGGTCGCAGATCTCACCGCAATGATGGCCGCGCAAGGGCGAGCCGCCGCACTCGAGCAGGCGCGAAAAGCCGCAGCGCAGGAACAAGCCCAAGAGCAGTTCAGCCGCTTCATGGCGGGCAGCGGCTACAGCCCGTCCTCGGTTCGCATGTTTCACAACTGAGATTTCTCCGATGGACGTGAAGACATCCGCCCGACTGATCGGGGTGACGGCGCTCGCGATAGCGGTCGCCGTCACCATCATCTCGCGCAACGACGACAAATACAGCTCACCGCCAATCCTGCGCCCGGCCGATCCCGATGGCGGTCCGCTTGTCCACGAACTCATGCGGTGCCGCACGCTTGGCGAACAGGCTACCCACGATATCGCCTGCAAGGTGGCCTGGGAAGAAAGTCGCCGCCGCTTCTTCATGCCCGATCGCCGCGACAAACCCGCTTGGCCGGCAGATGAGCGTTTCGGTCGAATCGACCGCTCGCTCGGCGAGGACAAGACGCCATGAATGACACCGGGGTCATCGACCGCTTTTTAGAAACCTTCACCCGCTACATCGATTCCGGATTTGGCCTGCTTGGCGGCGAGGTTGCCTTTCTCACCTCGACCCTGATCGTCATCGACATCACGCTCGCCGGCCTGTTCTGGGCCTGGGGCGCGGACGAGGATGTACTGCACAGGCTTGTGAAGAAGACGCTCTACATCGGCTTCTTCGCCTTCATAATCGGCAACTTCAATCGTCTGGCCGGTATCGTCTTCGAGAGCTTTTCCGGCCTCGGCTTGAAGGCGGGGGGATCAGCACTTTCCGGTTCCGCGCTGCTGCAGCCCGGGCGCGTTGCGCAGGTCGGCATAGACGCCGGCAATCCGATCCTCGAAGCCGCCAGCCAGTTGATGGGCTACGTCTCCTTCTTCGAGAATTTTGTCCAGATTGCCGTTCTGATGATCGCCTGGGCGATTGTGCTGATCGCCTTCTTTATTCTGGCCGTCCAGATCTTCGTCACGCTGATCGAGTTCAAACTGACGACGCTCGCCGGTTTCGTGTTGCTCCCCTTCGCGCTGTTCAACCGAACCGCCTTCCTCGCGGAAAAAGTGCTCGGCAACATCGTTGCGTCCGGCGTGAAGATCCTCGTGCTCGCGGTCATAGTTGGAATCGGCTCGGGGCTCTTTGGCGAATTCACGCAAGGATTCGGCGCGGAACAACCCACCATCACCGATGCGCTCTCGCTTGTGCTTGGAGCTCTGTCGCTGATGGGTCTCTCGATCTTCGGTCCGGGCATCGCAACCGGCCTGGTCTCCGGCGCGCCGCAACTTGGCGCGGGTGCCGCCGTCGGCACAGGCCTCGCCGCCGGCGGCCTTGGCGCTGCCGGTTACGTGGCGGCGCGTGCCGGCCTGGGCGGGGCGGCAAGCGCAGTCGGTGCTGGAGGCCGCATGTCGGCTGCTTCCGCGCGTGGGGGTGCGCATCTGGCGGGAAGCATGTCGACCGCGTACGGGCTCGCCGCCGCAACGTCAGGAGAGAGCGGGGCGGGCGCCGTCGCCGCCGGTCTCGGCGGTGTCGCACGGGCCGGAGCGGGCGCGGCCGTTCAGCCTGTCAGGCAGGCCATGTCGCGTGCTGCGGCGGCGCTATCGGGCAGTAATCAATCCGGTCGCTCTGCCGCGTGGAGTGCAACCGGAGGACAGTCACCGGTTGGCAGCACCGGCGAAGCCGCAAACGATCCATCTTTTGCACGACGACCTTCCGTATCCCCTTCCGGCGCGGCACCGGAATGGGCCAGCCGGGTGAAACGCGGCCAGACCATGAGCCATGGCGCGAGCGTGGCCGCGCATTCCGTCCGCTCCGGCGATCATGGCGGCGGCTCGATGAATGTTTCTCTCAATCAGGACGACCGCCAATGAACCCTTTCAAACGACCTTCCGTCCGCTATGGCAAGACACCCCAGCCGGAGACGCCTTACCAACGTGCCGCGCAGGCCTGGGATGAGCGCATCGGCTCAGCCCGTGTGCAGGCGAAAAACTGGCGGTTGATGGCGTTCGGTTCGCTTGTGCTTGCCGCTGGTTTCGCAGCCGCATTGGTCTGGCAGTCGGCGCGGGGTTCAGTGGTTCCCTGGGTTGTGCAGGTCGACAAGTTCGGCGAGGCGCAGGTGGTCGCTTCCGCCGTTGCCGATTATCGGCCGACCGATCCGCAGATCGCATGGCATCTCGCCCGCTTCATCGAACAGGTAAGAAGCATTCCGGACGATCCAGTCATTGTCCGCCAGAACTGGTTGCGCGCTTATGACTACACGACCGACCGCGGCGCCATTTCCCTGAACGACTATGCCCGATTGAACGACCCCTTTGCCAAGGTCGGCAAAATCCAGATCGCGACTGATGTCTCCAGCGTCATCCGTGCCTCGCCGGACTCGTTTCGAGTCGCCTGGACTGAACGGCGGTACGAGAATGGCAGCCAGGCCAGTACCGAGCGCTGGACCGCCATCCTCACCATCGTGATTCAACAACCTCGTGATGCCGACCGGCTGAAGGCCAATCCACTCGGTGTCTACGTCAACGCCATCAACTGGTCGAAGGAGCTTTCACAATGAGTACGGCACGAACACGGAAGACGACCAGAAAGACTGCGCGGCGCATAACGACGATACGTATGTTTGCTGTGGCGCTGCTATCGGCGACAACGCTCGCCGGCTGTGCCTCGAAGAAATACATTCCGCCGGAGATCAACTATGACGACGCGACGCCTGCCGTGCCGAAGGTCGATCCACCCGGTGCGGTGAAGGTGGTGGAGCTTCCAAAGCCCCTTCCCCTTCCCGGACAACTAAAGCCAGTCGTGAGCGGGAAGGCGATGGCGGAATCAGCTGATCCAAAACAACGTATCGCGAGCGCAAACGAAGCTGCGAGAATGCAGCCCGTCCGCGACGGCTTCATCAACGCGATCCAGCTTTATCCCTGGAGCGAGGGCGCGCTCTACCAGATCTATGCCGCGCCTGGCCAGGTCACCGACATTGCGCTGCAGCCGGGCGAGCAATTGGTAGGTTCCGGCCCAGTCGCTGCCGGCGACACCGTGCGCTGGATCATCGGCGATACGCAAAGTGGGGCAGGGGAGCGGCTGCAGGTCCACATTCTCGTCAAACCGACGCGTCCCGATCTCCAGACCAATCTCGTCATTAACAGCGACCGGCGTACCTATCATCTCGAACTGCGCTCGACCGAAAAGACCTACATGGCCTCCGTCTCGTGGCAGTATCCGCAGGACGAGTTGATCGCGCTGCGGCGGCAGAACTCGCAAGCTTACGCCGCGCAGCCGGTCGCCTCAGGCGTCGACATCCAGAAACTCAACTTCCGCTACCGCATTGAAGGTGACGCCGCTCCCTGGAAGCCGCTGCGTGCTTTCGATGACGGTGCAAAGGTCTATGTCGAGTTTCCGTCGGGCATCGGCCAGGGCGAAATGCCGCCGCTCTTCGTCATCGGCCCCTCGGGCGGATCCGAACTGGTCAACTATCGCGCCCGTCAAAACTACTATGTCGTCGACCGGCTGTTCGCCGCAGCTGAACTCAGGCTTGGCGACAAGAGCAGCGAGAAGCGCGTCCGGATCGTTCGCGCCGACGGCAAGCCTCAACGCAGCGCGGGGCTGTTTCGATGAGCGGCGCCGTCGGTTCACCAAGCCCGGATATCGGGGCGGACCTGCGCCTTCGGCCCGAACCTACCAGGGTGACGCGACTGTCGCGCAAGGTGCTGATCGGCTTTGGCGGCGTCGCCAGTATTGCGATCCTCGGTACACTGATCTGGGCACTCGATACGAGACGGCGCGGCAATGAGGAGCCGTCTGAACTCTTCACAACGGAAAACCGCGCGACTGCCGACGGACTGCAGGGCCTGCCAAAGGACTATTCGGGCGTCCCGAAACTCGGTCCTGCTTTGCCCGGCGATCTCGGACGACCAATCCTGCGCGCGCAAGAGCGCGGACAGGAGATCCAGGTGCCGGACATCCATGCACCGCGCGCCGATCCGGAAGAGCAACGTCGCTTGGCCGAGGTCGAGGCCGCGCGCATCGCGAAGCTCTTTACTGACACCAACGCACAGGCAAATCCCGCGCGAAAGGGTGTTGGCGCAGCAGATCCCGCCGCGGAAGCCATGTCCGGATTAGCACCGCAGGCCGAAACGCCGGCGCTCGATCCGGGCGCACCTCAAAACATGCAGGACCGCAAACTCGCCTTCGTCAGTGCAGCGCCGGATCGCCGCACCGTCAGTCCCGATCGTCTCGCCGAAAAAGCGTCGCCCTACATCGTTCAGGCCGGAACGATTATTCCGGCGGCCCTCATCACTGGGATCCGTTCCGATTTGCCCGGTCAGATCACCGCCCAAGTCACCGAGAGTGTCTATGACAGCCCGGCAGGATCGTACCTCCTGATCCCCCAAGGTGCGAGACTGATTGGTCAGTACGACAGTGAGGTCGCCTTCGGCCAGTCACGCGTGCTTCTGGTCTGGAACCGGCTCATCATGCCAGATGGCACCTCGACCGTGCTGGAGCGCCAGCAGGGCGCGGACGCCGAAGGATTTGCCGGGCTTGAGGATGACGTCGACCATCACTGGGGCCAGATGTTTCGGGCCGCAGCACTCTCGACCCTGCTCGGCGTTGGGACGTCGCTTGGGTCCAGCGACAACGAAAGTGACATCGCCAAGGCAATTCGCGAAAGCGCTCAGGATTCGGCCTCCAATATCGGTCAGCAGATCGTGCGCAATCAGCTCAACGTCCAGCCAACGCTGACCATCCGGCCAGGTTTTCCTGTTCGTGTCATCGTCAATCGCGACCTCGTTCTGGCGCCGTACGGCGCGACGAAAGCTCCATCATGACGAAACTTAAACTCTCGGCAATTCCCGACGATCGGCCGGTCAAGTTCACGATTGAACTGCCGGCGGCTGTCCACCGCGATCTTATCGCCTATGCCGATGTGCTCGGACGCGAGACTGGTCAGGCAGTTGCAGATCCTGCAAAATTGGTCGCTCCGATGCTGGCCCGGTTCATGGCGACGGACCGCGCATTCGGCCGAGCGCGGCGCGACCCAAAACGTACCTGACAATGCGCTATCCGCTACCGGGGGCTCAGGTCGAATGTCGTTTCCGCTGAGACGCGATGAAAGCCACCACGTCGGGATTGTCGTCCATGAATGCGACGACAGCATCAAGAAGCTGACAACTCCAAATGGGCGCCGCCAAACCGATCGGTGGCCGGCCAATCTTCCCCAGTCCCGCTGCCTCAAGCGACGCAAGCGTATCGTCGAGATCCTTCAGGATGCGGCGTATGTTGGCCAGGAACCATTCGCCGCCAACTGTGGTCTTGACCCCGCTTGGATGGCGCTGGAATAAAGTCACGCCCAATGTCAGTTCCAAATCCTTGATGCGTCGGCTGAGTGCGGAATGATGAATTCTTAATTGTCGAGATGCGCCGAGGAAGCTGCCTTCCTCGGCGATGACAAGCGCGCAATGGAGAGTGATTAACTGGACAGAGCGGAACATCGCCATGCTTCATGCGAAGATGATATAGTCGATCACGTTATCGACGACATGTTGCGGCTCGCGTTCCGCGTTTCGCGAAGCCTTTGGAGCGTGCGTTTATCGAAGCTTGCTGTGACGGCAACGGTCTCTTCGCCGCCGATGATTTTCGGCAAACCCAGCGGTGTCACCCTGAAATGCAATTGAACCAGGCGCAGCAGCCAAAGCGGGTTCATTTCGATGATGATCGTGTCGATGCCGCTGCCCAAGCCCCACTCAACGATGCCGGACAAAAGCGCATTCGCGACAGGACTGAGCATGCGTCCCCGTTCGCGAAATTGCGGTTCGACGCAGTAGCGCGTCCATTCCCAGATGTTTGCGCCAGCCGGCCGCTCGCCTTCGCAAAGATCCGCCAGGACCTCCGACAAAAGGTGGGGTCGCGTCGAAGGCAGCATCCGTTGGTAGCCGACAACGCGGTTCTCGACGGAAATGAGCATATGGACGGCATGCGTATCATCGAAGCGGTCTATCTCACGGCCGTCTTCGCGCCGTAGATCCGTCCAGCCCTTTTCTTCGACAAACACCTTGTGGCGAAGACGAAATGCCTGGTCCAACTCTGCCTGATACTCTTCTGCATTCTGCGCCGTAACGATAAGAACCATCTCGGTTGTCTCCAGTTTCGAGGTCAACCAATGGTCGTTTCCGGAAGGAGGCGGCATCACGTAATTGCGTGAGTTAGGCAATCAAACCGTGGCGAAAAGCTTCCGCGACAGCATGTACGGTGTTTGCTACTCCGAGCCTCTCCCGCGCCGATCGCAGATGAGTATCTGCCGTATTGCGACTGATGCTGAGGCGATCAGCGATTTCGTCCACCGTGAAGCCTTCAGAAGCCCAGCGCAGAACGTCCCTTTGTCGTGGAGAAAGGTGCACCGGTTTCGAATGCCATTTTCCAGCCGCGAGAGTAACCGCGCAGCCGAAAGCGCAGGCGGCAACGAATTGAAAGGCGAGACGGTCGTGAGGGTCGGGATCCAGCTTTTCACCGGCGACGGAAAAGCCAACCGCCTGTCGTTCCAATGTCGCGAACGGTATTGTGAAGCCTTCGCACAATTTGAACTCGGTTGCTTCGTCCATGACCCGCCGACCGACAGGACCCACCCCGCACATCTCACCTATTTCGCTCCAGCGGAAGGGGCTGCTACCACGACTAACAAGCTGGATGGTTGGATCACGATAGAGGTAGCCGTTTGAGAAATAGCGCTCCGACCATTGTTCTGGCCAAGCGTCGAGCAGGACATGCGAAAGCTGCTCGCGCCTTAAGGCACGAGGTGGGGGAATTGGTCCTGCCAGCAAGTTCGTAGCGCCAAATCGTTCGGCGTAACAAAGCAGGTGACGACATATTTCTTGTTGGGTTGAACTCCGCCGAATTTTACACATAAATTCAAGCGTATCATCAAGACATCTGCGCCAAATTGCAGTTTCTTTCATCGCTGTTAGTTGTCATCTCTGCGAGACTGGAGCGGCAACTGTCGGTCCAGGCGCCCTCCGGCCGCTCTCCTTTCCCAACAGACCCGTGGACGCTCTCATCGGACAATCACTCCGGCCACCGTCTCGCTCCGCAGGGATGACGCCAGCCCACGTGGGCAGGTTCCAGGTACGTGCTCCTCCTGTTGTTAAAACGCCAAAGGGGCGGAAATGACGCCAACGGGTATGACCAGGGTGACGGACGCTTTGCTGCCAAGCGACCGGACGCGGTGCGTCAGAGCCGTTTGAATCCTAGATGCATGCCCAATCCCGAGACGGAACAACGAGTAGCCACTCCAGCACATTGAGAAATTTGGGCGGCCGAGGCCGCCCACTTCTCGGGCTATAGAGCAGTGCAGAGTTTAAACGCCTGGCTTGAGGTTGTTTGAATTCGGCATCGGCTTCATAAACTGCGGCACCGGAGACGCCTCACCGATATAAACTCGAGCAGGGCGTGTGACGATGAACGCTACGTAGTCTGCCACGTCCTCGGGAAGGAGCAGCTTCGAATGATCATCGATATGGTTTTCGGCTCGCTGCTGGGTGTCGACCGCACCTGGGCAGAGTGCGGTGGCCTTGACGCCGAACTCAACTCCCTCGGCATCGGTCGTCTGGGTGAAGCCAAGCATGCCAAATTTTGACGCCGCGTAGGCACCGAACTTAGCCGATGCCACCTTGCCAGCGCGCGAAACAATATTGACGATGTGGCCGCTTTTTCTCTCGCACATATGCTGGAAGAAGGCCTGGGTGCAAAGGAATGTGCCCTTGAGATTGATCGCCATCATCCAATCCCAGTCTTCTTCCTTGATATTGGGAATAGCGTTGTGAATCGCCACACCGGCGTTGTTTACGAGAATGTCCACCGCATCGAAGCGCTCGAATGCGGCCTGGGCCAATGCCGTGACCTGAGCTTTATGCTGGATGTCGGTCTGGACAGCCAGCGCCTCGCGACCGATCGCACGGACTTCGGCTGCGACTGCCTCGATCTGGTCTATTTCGGGCGCCGCGAGAACGATGTTAGCGCCTTCCCTGGCCAGGGCATGGGCGGTAGCACGCCCGATCCCACGGCCAGCGCCAGTGATGACGGCAGTTTTGCCTTCCAATTTCATGAAAGATCACCTTTAACGTTGAGATCCCTGTCCCGGGCATAGTAGCCCAGATGGGATCGTTGGGGTTGGTCGTTGAGCATCACCTGGAACAGCGACACCTTCTGCGAACGGCACCAGCGAAATTGAATGGGCATTTCTATGGTGATTGGTATATACCAATCTGTCAAGTGCTTTGCGGCTGAATGGAACACATGATGGTTCGTGAAATCCGATTAATTCGGATCCTTCAACAACCGGGCAACTATTGACGTTTCGCGGTATCCGCGACGCTTGAGGAAGGAAGGCTTATGGCAGCCAAGGACAACGCCGTCGACAACGTTCCGATATACGTGCGGGTCCAGAAAGATCTGCTCAGGCTCATTCATGACGGAGAGGTTGCGCGGGGCGGGCGCTTCCCCTCGGAGCGGGAGCTTTCGGTCCGGTTTGGCGCTAGCCGCATGACGATGCGCAAAGCCGTCGACCGTCTCGTCGAAGCGGGAGCCCTCGAACGACGAGGGACCAGCGGGACCTATGTCCCGGACCGACTGTTCGACAGGCCATTGAGCGATCACACCTTCTATAGTCTCTCTGATGTCGTGGAGAACGCTGGGCACACTCCGGGTTCAAAACTGCTTTTCTTCGAGCGTAAGGAAGCGGATGAATTTATCGCGTCCAAGCTTGGGCTGTCGCCAGGCGATCCGGTCATCTCGATAGAGCGTTTGCGAACGGTTGACGGCGTTCCTGTGTGCCTCGAACTTACCCATTTCCCGGCGCTCCTTGTCCCCGGATTGTCAGCGAGCGACGTAATTGAAAACAAATCCCTCTACAGGCTTTTCCGGGACAACTATCAGTTGGAACTGAACAACGATGTCAGGGTTATCAGCATACACTACGCAACGAAGAGTGAGGCCGAACTCCTCGACCTACGACCTGGCGCTCCGGTGTTGAATTTCGAAGGGTTGGCGGTCACCGGTGACGGCCAGCCATTCGAGTATCTGCGCTCTTTGAATAACCCAGACCGCGTGAGTCTCACGATCAATCCATCGCGAGAGAAACAAGGTCCCAAGCAGAGCAACGCGATCGGCTGGACGCTGCGCGGCCAGGGCGTGATTGCTGGATCACCAATCTAGTATTGTGAGGCAGTGGTCCGTGAGGGGGCGTCGTTAGCTAAGGGCACCGCGCGATGAGACGGCTAGATCGGTTTCCGGTTTATCGCCGACAACGAGCCTATCGTAGAGGTTCACAACAGGACACGAGTGGTTGGGCAGGACGAGAAGCCGTGTACCTATGGGCAGGTCTGTATCCTCCCTCGGTACGAAGCCGTGCTCCTCTGAGAGACGGCTGATAGTCAAGCGGGTTCCTACATCCTGACCGTCCGCGAGCAGAACGCGGCCGTAACCTGCGAGCCCGCCACTCGAATGCGGACCTAGGTCGCTGGTAAGCGCCTTCGATCCGGCATCGACTATGTAGTGCTGAGAGCTTCGACTAACCACGGTTGTAACCACGCAAAGCGCGATTTCATCCTCCGTCGCCACCCCAAGACGCTCAGCAGTGAGATCGAACAGGGCGTAGTTGCCCGGTCGAATCTCGTCGATACCTGAAAAGTCGTCTGTCGCGAGTACGGTCGGCGTGGAACCAACGGTGATCCGCAGAGGGAGGTCTAGCGGGGCAAGCCTCTCCCGGGTTTCGAGCATCAGTAGCCGCTCTTGGCGAGAGATCTCGGCGAGCATGGAACGGCTTGTGGCACCGTATCCGTGTCCAGCATGAGAAATCAGCCCGGTTAGACGAAGCTTTGGGTTCCGCGCAACAACTTCTCCAAGACCTGTCAGTGCGGACGACATCGGAAGAACGCCGATACGGCCGAGGCCCACATCAATTTTGATGTGGACGTCGAATATCCGGCCAGCCCGTCGGGCAGCGTCGGCCAAGGCATCGACCCCTGCTCCGCTATCCAGGATGAAGGTAGTCGCGGTCCCATGCTGAGCCGCCAGCGCAGACAGACAACGCAGGCGTTCCGCGTCGATGATAGGAAAAGCGAGCAACAGCGACGGCGCCCCGGCTTGAATGAATGGAAGGGCCTCTGATGGTTTGGACGCAGTTACTCCGATGGCTCCCAAAGCTAGCTGTAGCCGCCCGATTTCGATCGACTTGTGGGTCTTGATATGCGGGCGCAACGCTACTCCATGCCGATCAGCGATCGCCTGCATTCGGGCGAGGTTCCGGCGCAGCCGATGCATGTCCAGGTAGGCAAAGGGCGTTGGCCTGTGCGGCGGTTCGCGTTGATCAATCAGCATAAATGCACCTCCGCCCGGAGCCTGCTTCGAAGCCAAACGCACTATTTCGCGTCGGGCGTTTTCCTAAAGTTGTTGGTATATACCAATCTACGGTCGTGACAATGGCCCTTTCAGTTCTCCCGGATATCGCGAGCTTTAGGATCAATGAACTGTCGGTGAGCAAGATTCCGAGGCGCTGACAAAATCACCGTTGACACATCATCACAGCGATCGTAGGTTGGTATATACCAAGATGGGGAACAGGTAGATCTGGATAAATGACGGCCTTCATATGCGAGGCGGGCTTTAGTAGGCTGCAACGCTTATACTTTGGCGGGACGGCTGCCTAGGTTCAACGCGCAGTGAGGGCTGCGGAGGGCCTCGGGCCGACGAATTCTTGGTACATACCAACCACTCGTGGAAGCAAACAAAAAAGGGAGTAGGACTATGAAGCTGGTAAGTGAGCATATCGCGGCGTTGATGATTTCGTGCGCCTTTCTGACATCGGGCGGAATGGCAATTGCGCAGGCCGCCGACGTTGTGATCGTTGCGAACGGCGGAGCAACCCAGGACGCTGAACGGAAAGCCGTCTGGGAGCCTGCGGCAAAGGCTCTGGGCTTTAAGTTCGATGAAGACACCTCGCAAAGCTGGACCGAGGGAAAGGCGCAGGTGGATTCCGGCGCCGTGACTTGGGATATTGTCTCGCTTAATATGGGCGAGGTCCCGCTGGCGGTGAAATCCGATATCCTCACCAAGCTGCCCGCCGACGTTGTCGATCGAAAAGACTTCGTTCCAGGCGCGGTCAACGACTACTGCGTCGGAAACACAGTGTTTTCGACGAACATCGCGTATAGCACCAAAAAGTACGGTGACGCAGGCCCCGCGAGTTTTGCGGACTTCTGGGACGTGAAGAAGTTTCCCGGCAAGAGGCTGATGTTCAAGAGCCCGCGCGGCAATATGGAAGCGGCTGCTCTCGCGCTCGGTCATCCACGGGCTGAGGTCTACAAGTTCCTGTCGACCGAAGAGGGTCGCAAGGCGGCCCTCGACAAAATCGGTGAACTCAAGGCCTACGCCGTCTGGTTCGATAGCGGCGCCCAGTCCACCCAGCTCATCAAGGACGGGGAGGTCGACATGGCATACGGATGGAACGGCCGCATCATCGGTGCCATCGACGCCGGAGCGCCGTTCAAGATCAACTACAAAGACGGTCTCCTGGATATCGACTGCTATGCCGTTCTCAAGGGCGCTCCGCATGTCGACAATGCGATCAAGTTCCTCTCGGAAATCTCGAAGGCCGAATACGTCAAGGATCTGCCCAAGTATATCGCCTACGGCAGCCCCAACCTCAAGGCAAACCCGAGCTACGACGAAAAGACTCTGGACCGTCTGACGACGTCACCGCAGAATGTCAAAGAACAGTACACGACCGATTTTGACTTCTGGGGTAAGTACGGCACGACGTTATCCGAAGCGTTCGACCACATGCTTGCGTCCAACTGACCGGCGCACGAAGCAGCAGCAGCCTCCTCCTCCCATGGCTGCGGCCCGAAGTGGCCGACGGATGGCGGACCAAGGATCCGTCGGCCACTTCTCATCTGCTCTTACAGCACGTCAGAATCTTGGAACGAGATTATGGAAGTAGAAGCAAGTAACGGTAACGCAGCGGCGAAATCTCTACCTATCACTATACGCTCTGTGAGCAAATCGTACGGCGCTGTCGTGGCTCTCAAGGATATCGACATTGATATCAAGAGCGGGGAGTTCATGACGCTGCTCGGCCCGTCGGGGTCGGGCAAGACGACGCTTCTGATGGTGCTGGCAGGATTTGTGCGGCCCGAGTCCGGCTCGGTGAAATTTGGCGACGAAGAAGTCATCGCCAAAGCCCCTCATGAGCGGGGCATCGGGATGATGTTCCAGAACTACGCTTTGTTTCCGCACATGAGTGTGTCGTCCAACATTGCCTATCCCCTGAAAATTCGGAAATGGTCCAAAGAGAGGATCGAGGCCGCGGTGGATGAAGTTCTCGCTACGGTGCAGCTCTCTGGCTACCAATCGCGCCGGATATCCCAACTGTCCGGCGGACAGAAGCAACGCGTGGCCCTGGCCCGAGCGATCGTCTTCAAGCCCCAGATCTTGCTTATGGACGAGCCACTTTCGGCGCTCGATAAAAATTTGCGCGAAACGATGCAGGTCGAGCTGCGCAGTATGCATGAACGATTGGGATTGACCACGGTTCTCGTCACCCATGACCAGCGAGAGGCCCTGACGATGTCTGACCGTGTCGCGGTCCTGCGCGACGGCAAGATCGCGCAGATAGATACCCCTGCAACCCTCTACAATGCCCCGAAAACCGCATTCATCGCCGACTTCATCGGCGAGTCCACGTTGCTCAGCGTCTCGATCCGAGATGGCGCGCCCTACTATCGCGAACAGTTGCTCGATGTCGCCGACAGCACGGCGGGGCAAACAACTGGCCTTCTGGTCGTTAGGCCGGAGAAACTAGAGGTTGGAAACGCCGACCAAAGGCGGCCGGACCGCAATTACTTTGACGGCTCGTTGGAGCGTGTCCTTTTCCAGGGCGAAAGCAGCCTGGCATTCGTCCGCCTCGCTGGGGGAGAGTTGATAACGGTTCGACGCCATCTCAACGAAGCAAGCAATTCGGACCTGCCTGCAGTCGGCAGTCCGATCGTTCTCAGCCTGCACAAGAGCGAGAGCCGGGTCGTAAGCGACGACAGGGGGCGTTGACATGTCTACGAGCATCACCCCTACGCAGTCGAGCGGCTTAAACCGTGAAGTGCTTCGAAAGGCCGACAGGCGGGAACGCCTCAGTCTTGAGGCCCTTCTCGTGCCAGGCATTGCTCTCCTCGCGTGCGCTATCCTCTTGCCGATTGGAGTCATGCTCTACCTTTCCTTTGTTGGAGAGGACGGCTCCTTCAGCCTCGAAAATTACGTGAGACTTTGGACGACTCCGGTCTATGGCGAGGTCTTTAACATCACCTTCCGGATCTCGCTTCTCACCACAATCATGGTGGCTGCGATTGGCTATCCGCTGGCGTTCATTTTAGCGCATCTGCCGGAGCGTCTGCAGAATTGGGCATTGCTCTTCGTCCTCTTGCCCTTCTGGACCCCGGTACTCGTCCGGACATACGCGTGGCTCGTTTTGCTGCAGGACCACGGCCTCATAAACAATGGCCTGATTGGGCTTGGGCTGATCAAGGAGCCGCTGGAGTTAAGTCACAACGTGACGGGTGCCATTATTGGCATGGTGCAGATTATGTTGCCCTTCCTGGTCCTGCCCCTTTTCTCCTCGATGAAAGCGATAGACCAAAATTTGATCGCCGCCGCCTCTAACCTCGGCGCCACACCCGCACGGGCCTTTCGCGACGTCTTCTTCCCGCTTTCGTTACCCGGGTTCCTCGCAGGCATCCTGATGGTGTTCGTTCTGTGCCTGGGCTTCTACGTCACCCCAGCGGTGCTGGGCGGTGGCAGGGTGATCATGGCTGCGATGCGCATCGATGCAACTGTACGCCTCTATACGAACTGGGGCGCTGCCAGTTCGCTCGGAATCGTGCTGCTAGTGATCACCATTCTACTGATCCTCGTGGCGACCTACGTCGGCAGAAGAGCCGGACAGGGGATGTTCCAATGAAATGGTTGCTTCAACCCGCGTCACTGACGCAGGTCACCCATCTGCAGCGCCTCTGGCTGTACATCATCACCATCTTCGCGATAGCGTTTCTTGTAGCGCCCACCTTGATTGTTATCCCGATGTCGTTCTCGGGATCGGAATTTCTGGAGTTCCCGCCCGAGCACTTCTCTCTTCGGTGGTACGAGAGCTACTTCACGTCGCCGGCGTGGATGCGCGCAACATTGATTTCGGTCACCGTTGCCATCCTCAGCATGTTATCCGCCACGATCATCGGAACGGCCGCTGCGTATGCCCTCTGGGTTGGCAGGATACGCTTCAAGACCGCGCTGTGGGGCTTGTTCGCTCTACCGATCGCTATCCCCGTCATCCTTCTTGCCGTTGGTTCTCTATTCGTCTTTGCGCGTCTCGGCCTCGTAAACACGACCCTCGGCCTGACTCTCATGCACGCTGCCATGGCGCTGCCGTTCGTCATGATTGTCATGACGTCGGGGTTCGCCTCCTACGACATGAACCAGGAGCAAGCGGCCCGCAGCCTTGGCGCGACCCGGTTATACGCTTTCGTTACCGTTACCCTGCCACAGATAAGATTCTCAATAGTATCGGCGATGTTGTTTTCCTTCTTCTCGTCTTTCGATGAAGTCGTGGTGGCAATGTTCATCTCGACAGGATCGGGTGCCACCCTGAATCGCAAGATGTTCAATTCACTACGGGATCAGGTCGATCCGACGATCGCCGCGATCTCCACCTGTCTCGTCACCGTTTCGATACTGCTGATCGTGATCGGTCAGCTTTCGAGATCCCGCGCGCCCAGATAGCGCGGTTTACATAGCGCAAATGCGCGCCTTTAACCTCGTCAAAACAAGTAAGGACTCGACATGACTGCCGAACAAACCGACACGCAAATTGCGAATGCGTTGAATGCCGTGGCGGCTCGGGAAAATGTCACTGACATCTTCTTCGTTGCCTGTGGCGGCTCCTATGCCCAAATGCTCCCCAACCAGTACATCGTGGAGCGCGAGGCAAAGGCCATCATCGGCAACGCCCTTAATGCGGCCGAGTTCAAGGCGCGGGCACCGAAACGCCTCGGCAAGAATTCGATCGTCATTACCCTTTCTCATTCGGGCACGACCCCCGAAACGGTCGAAGCCGTCGAAATCGCGCGCGCCGCGGGTGCGTTGACGATCTCGCTGACGCATGACCTTGGCAGCCCTCTCGATCAAGCTTCCGAATTTACCGTCTCCTATTTTTTCTCGCCCATGACCATGTCGCCGATACACCAGGCCGCAGTGTTGGCGAGACTGACTTTTGGCATTCTCAAAATTCGTGAAGGCAACACCAAGGTCGATGATCTCGACAAGGGCCTGGCGGCGCTGCCTGCTTTAGTGGACAACCTCGTCTCGCAGCATCTTGGAAAGGTCGCTGAATTTGCAGAGGCCCACAAACGTGAGGCTGTCATTTATACGATGGCCTCGGGAGCGAATTACGGCCCGGCCTACTCTTTCGCCATTTGCCTTTTGCAAGAAATGCAGTGGGTTCACTCAGCAGCGATTCACGCCGGCGAATACTTCCACGGGCCGTTCGAGATCACAGACTTCGACGTGCCATTCATCCAGCTTCTTGGCGTGGGACCATCCCGTCCGATGGATGAGCGCGCGCTTACCTTCGTGCAGAAATACAGTAAGCGCGTGACTGTTTTGGACGCGGAGGATCTCGGGGTTAGCTCGCTGCCTGGAACAGTGTCTGAGTACCTTGCACCTCTGGTTTTCTCGCCCGTCCTGCGGGTTTACGCGGACAAGCTGTCAGAAGCCAAGGGCCATCCGCTGACTGTTCGTCGCTTCATGTGGAAGATGGAATACTAGGAACAAAGGGAGGCGGAACCCACCGCGGTTCCGCCTTTTTCTTTCTCTTCGTCATAGGCATCAAAATGACTTCGAACTCTTACCGCGAACGCGGCTTGGTCGGCATCGGCGACAATGTCGTGGACCACTATCTCGACCAGGGCGTCTACTATCCGGGTGGAAATGCGCTCAACGTGGCCGTTCTCGCTCGAAGGTTCGGACTGGCAAATACGGTCTATCTCGGAATTCTGGCGGACGACGAGGAAGGCAGGCACATTCAATCCTGCCTGGCCGCCGAGGGCCTCTCCGACGATTATATGCGTTACGTTCGGGGCGAAACGGGCAAAGCCAAAGTCACTCTCGTGGACGGCGATCGTATGTTCGTCGGATCCAACCACGGTGGCGTGCGAAAACGTCTCGCGCTGCGGATGGATGAACCCGATCTGTCCCTGATTAAGCGGCTCGGAAACGTCCACTCGTCGCGCTTCAGCTACTTTGAGCCAGAGTTGCCCCGGATACGCCCGCACGCCGAGAACGTTTCCTTCGATTTTTCGACCGGTCGCGAGAGAGACTACCTAGCCTCGATCTGTCCGCTCGTGACGACGGCCTTCTTTTCGGGTGCTGACATGAATGACCTAGAGACAGAGGCGTTCATCCGAGACGTGCATTCCCTCGGCGCACGGATGGTCTGCGTTACCCAAGGCGTACGCGGCGCTGTCTTCAGCGACGGCACATCCACTTTCCGCCAAGGGATCGTGCAAGCCAATGTGGTCGACACAATGGGGGCAGGCGACGCGTTCACAGCGGGCTTCCTTTCCGCCACAATCCAGGGAGCTGCCATTGAGGCATCTCTCCTGCATGGAGCGAAGTCAGCGGCCGCTGCTTGCGAGTGGGAAGGGGCGTTTGGCTATCCACACCCAGCAAAATAGTGTCCGCGTTTCCGCTGGTTGCTGCCTGCATAGCGCAGGCTGCACGCAGCCCGTTCTGCTCAAGCGAACGGTCAAGCATTCTCGACCATCGCCATCATCTATCACCCTGTGGGCATTCTCAACTACGCACTCGCCGACCCGCTCGAGGAACCGCACCGGTACAAGGTGGTGGTCGTCTGATGAAAAGAACCGCGCCCAAGGCCCAGTCGATAACAGTCAGCGACGTCGCCCGCGTGGCAAAAGTGTCGAAAGCGACAGCCTCTCGTGTACTCGGTGGATACGGCGTCGTCAGCGATACGATCCGCGCGGACGTCATGGCCGCGGCCAAGGCACTGGACTACCGTCCGAACGAACTGGCTCGCGCATGACGACCGGCCGGTCCAAGCATCATCGAGGTACGCAGTTTCCCGCGCCAAGCGGCGCGCCGCGTAGCGTCGCCAGACTGGGTGACAAAGCTGCCGCCCAAGGACTTTACAAGTCCGAACAGCGCCGCGGAAGGTGAAGCCGAACTGAGTGCCTCCTTAGTGGCGCGTTGAATGTTGTGCTGCAGCCGACTTGCTCCCGCCGACCAGTTGCCTGAAACACGTCCAGCAAATCGGGCACGGGATTACGCCAGCCCACGTGGCCAGGTTCCAGATCCGGTGCTCCTCCTCTTGCATCGCCAATCGGGCGGAATCACATATCGGGTATGGCTAGGATGAAGGGCGCCTTGCTCAAGGGCGCCCTTCGCATCGGCGGCACGCTTCGATCCGGGGAGTACGGACCTTGGCATTCTGGGAGGCGCCGCCGATGAACATTGTTTGGTATTCCGCTTCGCCAACGCTGGCTGGATCAGCGAAACCTGGTGTCCGCAACCGCAATGCTGCAGACAGCGACTTCATGTGTCCGATCTGCTAGTCTAGAACGACCGCTGGAAACGAAGAACACCGCCGATGCTGCTCTTCTTATCGGCGCCGGTCCAGTTGCTGAAATCCGCCGCACCGTACTTGCCTGCGTTGAGGTAGTCGACTTCGGCCGTGATCGTGAAGCCGGGTACAACGGTGTAGGCGACGTTCGCCGCGATAGCGAGATTCTTCCCCTGGTCATAGGAAATCTGGGTATTGAAGGCGGTTTTGTCGTTGAACTTGTAGGTGCCGCCGCCCCAGATCGCCCAATGACCGTACCACTGCTTGTAGAAGCCGCGACCGCCATTGCCGAGGTAGCTCGACAGGTTGTTGTCCGTACCATAGCCGCCCATCACCCAGAGCGACAGTTGGCTGGTAGCAATTACGTCCAAGCGAACCTTGCCGGCAACTTCTTCGTAGTTGCTGTCGTAGGAAACGACACCGGTGATCGCACCCCAGTCCTGCTTGTATTTCACGCCGCCGACGACGTGCGGGACATAGCTGTCGATCGTGAATGCCTTGGAGCCTTCTTCGAGGGAGACCACGGCCGTAAAGCCATTGCCGGCGTCGAAGTAGTACTGGATGACGTTGGTGTCGAAGGAACCGAAGGGAACCAGGGTGTCGGCGATGACGCTACCGGCATAACCGATGAACGTATTGAAGGCCGATTCGTCCTTGCCGACGCGCAACCCGCCGAGCTGAATCCAGGCGAAGTTCAGCGAGACCGGCTTGTTGTAGGCGCCGACCCCGCCATTGGAGTCGGGACCGAGACCACTTTTGGCAGTGTTACCGAAATTGAAGCGGGTCTCCGTGTAAGTCTTCAACGTGCCGAGTTCGGTTTCTTGGGCGGTCCAGGTCTTCAGGTTGAAGCGGGCGTTCTTGGCCCAAGTATCGTTGATGCCACCGTCCTCGCGGTCGAGCGCTCGGGCGCCGTCGAAGCTGCCAAGGTCGCCGCCACGAATGTCGTAGCGGATATAGCCGCCAATGCGCAGGCAGGTTTCAGTGCCAGGGATGTAGAAGTAGCCGGCGCCATAGACGTCGCAGATCTTGACGTATTCGGCCGGTTCGGGCTCGGCGACGACAACCGCGTCAGCGGCGCGCGCGCCGGTGACCGCGGCCAAAGCCGCAGCGGAGCCGAGAAGAAGGCTCTTGATGTTCATTTTGATCTCCACTCCAAAGATTAAAAAAGGGGCCAGGGTATTTCTGCTGAAGACAGCGCCCCTCCCCATTCCCCACGATCGAGAAAACCATGCGCATCGCGCTGCTCCCTCGCAGTTTGACGCTACCGGTCGTCGTGATTTATTCAAGATGTATAGCGCGCAATGCGACGATATACGTAATAACAGTGGCAGTTATGTCACGAAATTCGAAGTATATACTGGACTAATAGTACAGACCATACAAATAGAACAATCTGCACAATTGGACATATGCCGCGAGATACACCATTCAAGTGGCGCGCGCGTCTACACGGGTAGGCTCAGTGGCCAGCCTATTGCCGGTGCATTGATTTGCAGCTGGTTTCGTCAGCTGGCGTTATGTCGAGGTAAAATCTCGCGCAGCCAAAACGACTTCTTCAGCCAAGTCTTGTCTGAGCATTTCTATGGGAATGCGACCATCGAGAAGAGGCGAAGGGCGGATCAGCCAAAGCCACGCCAGTCTGGGATTGGCAATGAAGGAGAGCACTTGCCGTATCCCTGGTGCGGGCCTGCCGTCGACAAATTGAGCCAACGGAAATACGTGCTTGCGGGCGCCTTTGCGCAATGCGATCACGTCGTTGTGCCGCTGCCACCAATGCAATGTCGATCGCGGTATGCCGAAGTGTTCTTCCAGATATGTTGGCCCTGCAACCTGACCCGCCCAGTCTTCAATGCGCGTGGAATTGCGTTGCTGATCTCGCGCCTTTGAGTCTGCGCACTGATGTGCGCCCTCGGTTCGCGTCGTGAGAGGAGCCATCTCACGGACGCTTTCATCGAAACGCCGCGCCGCTTCGGTCGCCAGCCGGTGAACAAATTCAGACGCCAGGGCGCTCAAATCGTCATGGATAGCTTGGTGGCAATTTGGCGACAGCAGATCGGCAGTAGCGATTTTGCCATCCCCCATGCGCGATGAGATTGAATTGTGTTCCCTCATAACCTCATCGTGCCGAGCCAGGACGCGTTGGACCTCTTGTGCAACCAAGCTTGAGAGCTCGTCTTGGCGAGGTCCATTTCCAATATCAAATGATCCGATCATCTGTGGCTCCCCGTGCCAAAAAAGCGTTAGACCGCAAAAACCTCACGCATCAAAACATCCCAGCTATCGAGGTCGGTTGCTCCAAGTAGGGCACCCGTGCGCTTGGTCATGTCGTAGGGCGATCCGTCGAAGCAGGCGATGTGGCCCCCGGCTTCGGTTGCAATGAGCGCGCCGGCGAGGTGATCCCAGGGGGTCAGCCTGTCGAGCATCATAAAATGCGCATGGCCGCCGGAAAATCCGCGATACATATGCGCGGCGCAGCGATGGCTGGCGAACATGCGCGGCTTGGCGAGATTGGCCAGAACCCTGGGTTTGATTTCGGCAGGCAGATAGTCGGTGGAAACATAGCCAGTCATCTGTGGGAGTGGGACGGGAGCGGCAACATCCAGCCGGTGCTTGTCGCCCGGCGGTCGCACGAGGAAGGCACCGCTCCCTTTTTCCGCCAGCACCCAGTCGTCACCCATCGGATCGTATATAACGCCAGCGACGGTCTCACCGCGCCGTATGATCGCGGCCATCACACCGAAGAGCGGCATACCGGCGACGAAATTGGCCGTTCCATCGATGGGATCGACCACCACGGCCAGTTCGGCATCAAGCGCCATGTCCAGCAAGGCGGGATCAGCGGCCGCCGATTCCTCGCCGAGGAACAGCGCCTCGGGCATTTTTTCCGCCAGCGCGCGCTTCAAGAACCGCTCCGCGGCCTCATCACCCTCGGTTACCAAGTCTGTCGCCTCGGTCTTCGTGCGGATATCGCCCTCGCCGAGCCGGCCGAACCGAGGCAGGATTTCGGCTTTCGCTGCCGCCCGCAGGACGTCTCCGAGTTTGTGAATGTCGAATGTCATCGGTCATTCGTCTTTCAAAATCAAAACACGCAGCTTCATAGGGCCAAGGCCTTCTTGCTCTTCGCGTGGTCGGCGATGAAGGCCTTCAGAACCTCTGCGTGATCAGTCTGGATGGCGGAGATACCCGCGTCGATCAGGCGGCCCCAGATCGCTTCCGGATCCTTGAGCGCCGCCGTGTCGGTGAAACCGGCGCAGGAAACCGGATCGAGCGTGTTGTACCAGAGGGCGATGCCGGCATCGCGGCATCTATCCTTGAGTGCGGCTACTTGGTCCAGCCGATCGAAGTAGATTTCGCACAGGGCAGGGGAAAGCTTGAACAACAGGTCGAGGTGACTGTCGGCGTCCGGATGGTCGAGGTGGGTCTTGGCCATGAAGAGAACACCGTGCGGTTCCACCGCCTCACGGATCCAGGCAAGGTCTGCTTGCGTCTTCAGGTCGCCCCAATAATCGACTTGGCTGTCGACGCCCATCGAGCGGGCGAGGGCCATGACCTCCGGCAGCATCTGCCTGTGCTTGATGTCGAGGTGAATGAAAATGCGGCCCCGCGTGAGATCGAACACCTCCTGCAGGCTTGGCAGTTTTTCGCTCGTCAAGAGATTGGACGCGCCGCCGTCACGATTGCGCAGATTCAGGCTGCGCAATTCCTGCAGTCTCAGCGCCTCAGGCCTCTGATCGACGCCCGCCATTCGTTCGAGCGTGTCATCGTGCAAGAGGAAAAACTCGCCGTCGGCACTGCGCCGCACGTCGATCTCGACCACTTCGCAACCGACTGCGATGGCCTTCCAAATTGCCAGCAGACTGTTCTCCGGGGCCTCATGCCAAACACCGCGGTGGGCGATGATGGCACAGGCCCGATCTGGGTTGGCGATATGGTCGGCATAGGAACGCGTAGGCAAATCCATGAACTCGTGCTCTTTCAGTTGTTGAAGGCGTTGGGGATCGCCCGGCCGGTATCCGATGCGAACAGGTGGAGGCGGTCGCGCGGCAGGGCGATACGGACCGCGTCGGTTGTCTCGAACGGTCCGCCTTGGGACGTTGCAATGCGGAGCATAGTCTGCGGCGCGAGTTCCGCTGTCAGGACCCGGTGCGAGCCAACGTCCTCGGTCCGTCTCACGGGGAGATAGAAGACCTGCTCTTTCTCCGACGGCTCCTCGTCGACCAGCAAGATGTTCTCCGGCCGCACGCCCAGGAGGGCAGAACCAGAAAAAGCGCATCGCACCAGTTCCTGGCCGTTCGACAGCCTTAGGCTGCCGCCGTTTCCGTCGACTGGAATCAGGTTCATCGGGGGCGCGCCTATGAAGCTGGCGACAAACACCGAGGCCGGCCTGCGATAGACTTCCTGTGGCGTGTCGAACTGCTCGATGCGTCCGCGGTTCATAACCATGATCCGGTCAGCCAAAGTCAGCGCTTCGACCTGGTCATGCGTGACGAACACGCTGGTGGCGCCTATGCGCTTGTGCAGGTCCGCCAGTTCGATCCGCATATCGTGCCGCAACTGCGCGTCGAGGTTGGACAGCGGCTCGTCGAAAAGAAGGACTTTGGGCTCGCGCACAATCGCCCGGCCGATCGCGACGCGCTGCCGCTGCCCGCCCGACAGATGCCCCGGACGCTTCGCTAGTTGATCAGAGAGGCCGAGCATTGCAGCGACATCCGCGATGCGCCGCTGCCGTTCGACCTTGCCGACACCGGCAATCCTCAGACTGTAGCCGATATTGTCGGCGACGTTCATATGCGGATAGAGAGCGTAGTTCTGAAACACCATGGCGCAGCCGCGAAACCTTGGTTCCAGATCCTGCACCGGGCGGTCGCCAAACAGGATACTGCCGCCAGTGACCCGCTCAAGACCGGCGATCATCATCAGAAGCGTCGACTTCCCGCAGCCGGAGGGGCCGAGGATCACGGTGAATTCACCCGATCTCAACTCTGCCGTAAGCGGCGGGATCACCTCCTGGCGACCGTAGGATTTGGCGAGGTCCAAAAGGCTGATACTGGCTGCAGAAGAAGACATGATTATTTCTCTGATAGGATGAGGCCGCGGACCATGTAGCGCTGCAGGAGCGCAATCACCGTGAGAGGGATGGCTGCGACAAGCGCGGCCCCGGCCATGATCATCGGGAAGTTCGGAATGAAGCTGTCGTCGTCCGGCACCAGATGGGCGAGGCCTACAACCGCCGTCTGCATATCGGCCTTGGAACTGGCGACAAGCGGCCACAGATACTGTGTCCAGCCGGAGAGAAACTCGAGCACGAACAGGCTGGCAAACGGGGTCAGCGAGAGCGGCAGCAGAATATCGATCATGAATCGAAGTGGTACCGCGCCGTCCATCTTTGCCGCCTTGACCAGGTCGGCCGGCAGCGTGCGGAAAAACTGGCGGAACAGGAACACGCCGGTTCCTTGCGCGATCAGCGGGGCGGCAAGACCGAAATAGGTATTGAGCACACTGAGCTGAAAATGGATCGGCGCGCCCCAGGCCCTGGCAACAAGCCCGTTGAGGCCGGTGATGTCGAGCAGGGTGTTGACCGGTGACAGGATGTTCGACGCAACGCCATAGGTCGTGATGACGCGCACTTCAATCGGCAGCATGATCGTCAACAATATCAGGGCGAAAATGAGCGAGCGTTGGCGTATTTCGAAGAAGACGAGCACAAAGGCTGCCGCAAAGGAGAGGATGCATTTGCCGGTCGCGACCGACAGGGCCACCACAACGCTGTTCCACAATTGCCTGGGAATGGCCGTCTCAGTCAGCACCGAGCGAAAATTCTCAACGAGCTGATCGCCCGGCAGATAGGCCAGGCCATGGCTCAGAACATACTCGTATGACTGCGTGGCTGTTATCAGCATGAGCACAAGCGGACCGACGATATACAGCATCCCGAGAGCGAGAATGACGGTCGCGGCGATGTTCAGGGAGCGTGCGTTTTCGACCATGTCAGCGTTCGTACTGCACGCGGCGTTCGAGATAGAGGAAGTGGAACGCGGTGACCGCCAACATGAAGATCATCAGCAGCACAGTCTGTGTTGCCGCACCCGACAGGTCGAAGCCGAGAAAGCCATCGACATAGATCTTGTAAACGAGAAGAGTTGTGGCGCCGCCAGGACCTCCCTTCGTCATCGTATCGACCAGCGAGAAGGCCGACACCACGCTGTCGGTGAACTCAAGCACCAGCGTCAGGAAGATCTGTGGCGTGATCAGCGGCAGCTGGATGTCGAAGATGCGCCGCCAGGGTCCGGCTCCGTCCATGGCTGCTGCCTGCTGCAGCGGTGCGGGAATGGCCAGAAGGCCGGCAAGTAGGATCACGAAATTGAACGGAATGCCGCCCCAGATATGGGCGGCGACCAGCATGATGAATGCATCGGTTCCGTTGATGCCAGGGTTCCAGATTCCCGGAAACCAATGGTTGAGCGGCATCAGGATGCCTACGAAGGGGTTGAAGATGAAGTTGAAGACCACGCCAATCGAGGCGCCTGCCACGGCTTTCGGCCACACAAGAATGTTGCGCGCGGGATAAGACAGGCGGATATGCCGGTCGGCCGCAAGCGCAAGCACCAATGGGACGAGGACGGCAAGCGTAGACGCGACGATCATGAAGACGATGGTCTTCCGCAGACTTTCCCAGAACGCCGGGTCCGAAAGGACGCGGGCGAAATTATCTAGTCCAACGAAGCTCGCTCCACCGAACGGCCGCTCGAGAAAGAAGGACCAGTAGAAGGCGTTGATGACCGGCAGATAGAAGAAGATCAGGATAAGCAACAGGAGCGGCGCCATCAGGGCAAACGCCGTCCAGCGACCCGAAAACAGGGTGGAAGACATGGGTGAGCCTTTGCGGTGGCGCGGGGAGCACGCTCCCCGCGCATTTTTGCAATCAGGGAAGCTTGGCGCCGCTATAAGTCGCCGCGAAGCGATTCAAAAGTTCGTCACCGCGGGTCTTGGCGTTGTCGAGCGCTTGCTGCATGGTCTGCTCGCCGTTGAACGCCTTCTGGACTTCTTCGGTCCAGCCGGCCCGGAACTGCGTGTAGAAGCCCAACCGGATGCCCCTGCTTGCCGGGGTCGCAGGCTTGTTGAGGGACTCAATGCCCAGGGCAGCCGCCTTGAATGCTGGCTGGTCCTGCTTGCCGCTTGCCCGCACGCTATCGAGCGCGCTCTGGGTGACCGGCACATAGCCGGTTGCCTCGGTCAAAGCAAGCTGCTGCACGGGCTGACGCAGGAAGTCCAGGAACGCTTTTGATGCCGCGTTTTCCTCGTCGCTGTGGCCCTTCATCAGCCAGATCGAACCGCCACCCACCAAGGTGTTGTGGCGTTCATGTCCTGCGTACATCGGGGTCAAACTTACTGTAAGCTCATACTTGTCTCCGAGACCGGCGAGCGCTGTCGTGTAGGAGCCCGAGGATCCTTCCATCATCGCGCATTCGCCACTGGTGAAGGCGGAGACGAACTTGCCGGCTTTGGTGTCGACGTCGAGGCGGACCAACCCTTCGTCGCGCCACTCTTTCAGGTTCTGCATGTGCTGGGCGATCAGGCCTTTGTTGAACACATATTTGGCATCCAACCCGCCGTATCCGTTGTCCTTGGTCGCGATCGGCTCACCGTGACGGGCGGCGAACTGCTCGAAGATGATCCAGGGCTCGGCGTTGGTGCCGTACGGGCAGCTGACGCCGGAAGCCTTGAGCTTGCGGGCCGCGTCGATGACCTCTTCCCAAGTTTCCGGCGTCTTGGTCACGCCAGCCTTCTCGAGCAGGGTCTTGTTGGTGTAGAACACCAGCGTCGATGCGTTGTAGGGCTGGGAGAACAGCCGACCGTCCGATGTCTGATAGTAGGACCGCGCGCCGCTGATATAGTCGTCCCACTTGACGTCGGGCAGCGCCTCGGAAAGCGGTACCGCTGCATCCGACAGCATGATGTCAAGCGTACCTGCGTCGAAGACCTGAAGCAGGGCCGGAGCGTTGCCGGCGCGGAAGGCGGCGATGGCCTTCTGCATTGCCACTTCGTAGCTGCCTTGGCCGACGCAGGTTACTTTGTCCTTTTCCTGTGACTTGTTGAATGCTGCGCAGGCAGCCTGAACGGCCTCCTCCGGCTTGCCGGTGTTGCCGTACCAGAACTCGATACTGGCCGCTTGGGCCGCTCCGGTGCCCAACATGGCCACCGCGACAGCCGTCGCTAACGTGTGCTGCTTCATGAATATTCCTCCCTTTGTTATGGCCCCCTTGATGGGCAGGACGTGTTATTACTACACCTTAAGAGTGACATTAACATGACACTTTAAGTGTGACAACACTTGGCCTGCCGGTAACGCCTGACGCTTCAAGCGTTGGAAAATGGGTTGACCGACCGCGTTGACGCATGCAGAACCCGTATTTGTGGTGAAGGTTTTTCACTCCCAGAATGTAAAACTCCGCGCCCGATCCTCGTAGCGTGCAATCCATGAGCTATTCCCCCACCGGGCAAATCGCCCACCGCTTCCTCAGAACGGCTCACGGAGACGTTGTGTCGACCAACGAGCGCTGGGTCCTACGCCAGATATGGCTGCACCCCGGAATTTCGCGCTCCGAAATCACGTCCCGCAGCGACCTCGCCCAGCAATCCATCCATCGCATCCTTGATCATCTTGGTGAGCGCGGTGTGATTAGCTTTGGTGAGCCGAAGAGCGGGCTTGGCCGTGGTCAACCGAGCCCGATGTTGTCGCTGAACGGCAGCTATGCCTATTCATGCGGCATCTCGGTGAATACCGATGTCATGGGCATCTGCCTGATGAATCTGGCAGGTGAAGTTCTTGGGCAGGGCAGCATTTCCCTGCATGGCCAGCCGGTCGATGATGCTCTGGCGGAAGCCCAGGAGAAAATCGCCAATCTGCGTCAAGCTCGCGATCTCGACCAAGAACGCTGCTTTGGTGTGGGCTTTGGCATCGCGGGCTACTATGTCGGCGGAACGCGCTACAATGCATCACTGCCGCTGCATCAGTGGTCGCTGATCGAACTCGGCCCAATGCTGACCGATTTCTTCCGTAGGCCGGTCTGGGTACACAGGGCGGGCAACGCCGGCGCCATCGCCGAGGCGCTGTTTGGCGTCGGCCGCCACATCAGGCACTTCGCCTATCTGTCCTTCAACTTTGGCTTCGGCGGCGGAATGATCAGCGACGGCGAGCTGATGGTGGGTGGGAATGGCAATGCCGGTGAGTTCGGCCATATTCTGAAGAGCGATGAGCCCCGTCCGGCGCTACAGTTCCTGATCGAGAGACTGCGTGCAAACGGCATCGATATACATTCAATTACCCAATTGCAGCGAGAATTCAAACCTGACTGGCCAGGGACTGCCGAATGGGTCGACGAAGCCACCCCTGCTTACAATCGGCTGATCGACGCTATCGTCGACATCTTCGACCCACAGGCGATCGTCTTCGGTGGTCAGGTGCCACCCGCTCTTGCGGAAATGTTCATCGCACGACGCAAGAGCGTCAGCAGCGCCCGGTATGGGGTTCCGCGCACGGTGGCCAAGCTGATTGTTTCCGAAATCGGCGGTGACGCGGCGGCGCTTGGTGCAGCCGCGGTGCCGTTCAAGGCCGAATTCTTCTAAAGCCTTGTTTGGTGCGCGGGTTCTCGATCAACGGCTGATCCCGGTCGAGCGTTTCTGTTGCCACGCTGGGCGCTTTTGGATTTAGGCAGAATATATTCGAGTGACCAGGACGGTTTCGCCGCGCCGGTCGGCGGCGTCGAGAATCTCAGCGAGCATGGGAGTTACCGGAACGAAAAGGCGCTTGCCGCCGGTCCTTCCCTTGTTCTTGGCCTGTATATTATCAAGTCCGTCGAATTGACGCTCGACACCATCGATCAGGACTCGGAGGGTTACGCGCTGGTCCCATCGCAGGTCTGCGACATCGCCTCGACGATTGCCAAGCCAAAGTGCAAGCCCGTAGCACGTGCGCGCGGAAGTGCCGACCGGCCAGCGCCGTTCAAATTGTTCCATTGCTTCGCGAAGCCACGCCTTCCAGCCGGTATAGGCAGGCCGCCATTCCACCGAGGCGGTAGGGTCTAGACCAATTTTCGCGCTGGCAAGTACTAGCAGTCAGGACCATAAATGGTCGGCGAGATCAGCCAGACGGTCGACGATCACATCCGGCCGGAAAGGAAAACGGGCCACGTCGGCCCGTGCCGTCGAACCGGTAAGAACAAGTGCGGATCGCATCCCGCATTCGAGGCCGGCAAGAATATCGGTGTCCATCCTGTCACCGACCAGCACAGTCTGCTCTGCACTGACGCCCAGTCTTTCCAGGGCACACCTGGTCATGAAGGAATTCGGCTTGCCGATGAAATAGGGCTTCACGCCAGTTGCTTTGGCAATCAGGGCAGCAACCGCCCCGCATGCCGGATGCAGCCCCTTTTCGGCTGGCACCGCAGGGTCCGGACTGGTCGCGATGAACCGCGCTCCTGCAGAAATAAGCTGCGCGCCTGTGGTGATCTCCTCGTAGTGATATGAGTCTGCGTCCCCGAGCACGACATAGTCGGGGGAAAGTTCCGTAAAACGGCTGCCCGCTGCCTGCAGCGCCGAAATCAACCCCTGATCGCCGATGGCATAGGCTGAGGCGCCTGGGAGCTGTTCGCTGACAAACCGCGCCGTTGCCAGGGCCGAAGTGTATATGTGGTGAGGTTCGACGGGAAATCCCATCCCACGTAGTCGGTGCGCGTGATCCTCCGGCGTGTACCGGGAATTGTTCGTGAAGATCTGAAAGGCCCGCATGTTTTCGACTAGGGCACCGACGAAGTTGGCTGATCCTTCGACAGGAGTTCCTCCGCGTACAAGTACCCCGTCCATATCCAGAAGATAGGCGATTTCCATCGTTGTCTCGACCTCCTTGAGTTGCAATCGCATACATGCAAAGGCAGCCCACCGTGGGAAGTCAGCTCATTTGCTCAGCGTAGAAATGGGATACTTCAACCTGAAAAAGGCGAGACAGGCCGGCGACTTGGACTTCGGCGTCATCGAACTCACGGTGATCTCGTCGAACAGGTCAAGGCAGAGCCAAGGCTGGGCGGGGTAGACGGTCACTTTACTGGGGGTGGGTCCCGATGGATGCATTCCCGGTGTGGCGGGACCGCCGGTGGGATCATGCTGACGAAACTGTGGCCTGCTGCCGGTTTTTGGGACAGGAGGTTAAGCTAACATAGCTTATTCCTCGAACTTCACGGGCCCAGACAGCCCAGTGTCGAGTGTCTCCGTGGAGGGTTGTCGAAGTGCTCAATGTAGTCGAACACATCCGCCCTGGCGGCGTCTCTCGTCCTGCAAACCTTGCGGGCCGTGCGTTCGGTTTGTCAATGACGAGAAGAGGCTCTCTATGGACGCATTGTCCCAGACATTGCCCGACCGGCTGATCCATCATTGCCATATCCTAGAAACCGGAAACGACAGCTTCCGGTTCAAAAACAGCTCGGCACATAGTGCTATCAACCATCTCGGGATAGGTGCCGTGTTCACAGTCCTTGGTAGTGCGACAGCTTCGGCAGCGCCTGGATATTTGCGAGGTCCAAGCAGGAGGGTGGCGTAATTGCGACCGCCCGAGGTGTGCCGTATCGCGTCGTCAGCCAAACTCTAACTGGCATAAAAGTATCAGCTTTTGAATGGGCCGGCCTAGAGTCAAGTGCAAGCTGTCCCTATTTTTGTCACGAACAAGCTTGGACCCGGTGCGGCCCGGTCCAACTACCCATATGCAAAAATTGGAATCGCTGCGCACTGCGCTTGGTCGGTGGAGGATGCCGTGCCTGTTGAAGTGACACGTCGTGACTACAGCCTTATCGGAAGGGATACCAGGGCAGCGATCGAGAGCGGACTGTCTGCCGCCACGTGGTATGCCTGCCCCATTTCCCGCAAGGATCTGAAGGAACTGATGAAGCGCACGGATGGTCCGGCGATCAGAGACACGATAATCTGGCTCTCGCTCTTGTTCGTATCCGGCGTTCTCGGTTTTTTCGCTTGGGGGACGCTATGGGCGGTCCCCTGCTTCGTCGTATACGGTGTGCTCTATGGGTCGGCTTCTGACTCGCGCTGGCACGAATGCGGTCACGGCACAGCGTTCAAGACGCGCTGGATGAACGATGTCGTTTATCACATCGCAAGCTTCATGCTGCTGCATGAGCCAACTGTGTGGAAGTGGAGCCACACCCGGCATCATACCGATACAATAATTGTGGGCCGTGATCCGGAAATTGCGGTACCGCGCCCACCGGATGTTTTCGGCATACTGTTGGACACGCTGGTGCTGAAGCGCGGGTTCGCCGCCTTCAAGAACTTGTTGTTGCACGCCGCTGGCCGATTGACCGAAGGGGAAAAGACCTTCATTCCCGAAATGGAGCAGTGGAAGGTCTATCTGGTTGCACGTATTTATGTGGCGATCTACTTCGCGGTAATTGCCGCATGCGTCTACACCAACAGCATCCTGCCCGCGATGTATGTAGGGCTTCCGAGCTTCTACGGCGGCTTCTTCACGCTTTTTTTTGGTCTAACGCAACACGCCGGACTTTCGGAGGATGTGCTCGACCATCGGCTCAACAGCCGCACCGTATACATGAACCCTGTCTTCCGGTTCATCTACTGGAACATGAATTACCACGTCGAGCATCACATGTTCCCGATGGTGCCCTACCACGCCTTGCCGAGGCTGCATGAGGCCGTCAAGGTCGATTGTCCACCAGCCTACACCAGCTGTTTCGTCGCTTACAAAGAAATCATTCCTGCGATCTGGCGGCAGGTGAAGGACCCAACCTATTTCGTAAAGCGCGAGCTGCCATCCGGTGCAAAGCCAGTTCCCTACAATCACGGGACCCAGATCATCGCCGGGTAACCAGATCGGAGCGTTTCAGATTTCGCTGGTGATGTTAACCCAGCCAGAGGACGAGTGGCCACTAACGCCGAGAACCGGGAGGGCAATGTGAAGAAACGGCCATCCGTCTACGACCTGCTGCAGCTTAAAGGCAAACGGCAGTTGCTCGAGCTGCATGTCGATGATGAATGTGAGGGTGCTGCCGCCGAAGCCGCCGGCATCGATATTTTCAGCTGCGAGGTGAACGCCAAACTGCCTCTCATTCGAGAGGCGGCACCGGCCACCTTCATTCAGGCCGCCATCCCCCACGGCTCCATCTCTGGACCGGAGACTGGGGTACGCAAAGGCTTTGAGGTTCTCGCCCTGGGGGCCGATGCTGTCTACTGCACAGCCAGCCCCAAAGTCATCGAAGCGATGGCCAACGAGGGGATTCCCGTCACCAGCCATGTAGGGCTGGTACCCAACTGGTCGACGTGGACCAACTACCGCGCCATCGGCAAGACACCGATCGAGGCCATGCAGGTCTACCGCAAGATGAAAACCCTTGAGAGTGCGGGCGCATGGGCCGTCGAGGTCGAGGTCGTGCCGGTCAAGATTGCAGCCTTTCTCACTGCAAACACGTCGATGCTGACAGAGGGAATGGGCAGCGGTTCCGTCTGCGACACCCAGTACCTTTTCAGCAGCGATGTGCTTGGCACCAACACCGGCCATTATCCACGCCACGCCAAGCGGTACGCCGATCTTGCAAGCGAGCTCGAACGACTTCAGGAAATGCGCGTGCGCGCGATTGCCGCCTTCGTGGCAGACGTCAAGAACGGCACCTATCCTGAGCCGAAGCATGGTGTTGATGTGAACGAGGACGTGTTTGAAGAGTTCCTGACACTCATCGGTTCGCCGCGGGCGAGCTGAAGTTCTGAGGCATCATGAGCCCCGTACATTCACGGCAACGGGATCCCCTTTGTGTTTCCGGATCGCGTAGCAGCCTCGCCTAAGCGCATACAAGTATCATTTTTTGACAAACCGGTGGCTAGAAGCATCAGGCAAAGTCAATAAGCTTTGGGCTGGGTGCAGGCTGGGAGGAAGCGGTCAACCCGCTCCAGCTGGCACTTTTGAACCGCAGCTGATCGCTGCCAAAGGGAGGTTATAAATGCGAATCTTCATCAAGGGCGCCCTCGGCGCTCTGTTTTCCGCTGCCCTGGCATCCACGGCTCTTGCAGAGACCATTACGATCGCCACCGTGAACAACGGTGACATGATCCGTATGCAGACGATGACGGACGATTTCACCAAAAAGAACCCGGACATCCAGCTGAACTGGGTGACGCTCGAAGAGAACGTCCTGCGCGAGCGTGTCACTACCGACATCGCCACCAAGGGTGGCCAGTACGACATTATGACGATAGGCACCTATGAGACGCCGATCTGGGCCAAGCTCGGCTGGCTGATCCCGCTCGAGAACCTGGGCGCTGACTACGATGTCGATGACCTGTTGCCGGCAGTCCGGACGGCGCTTTCAACTGACGGCAAGCTTTATGCTGCCCCGTTCTACGCCGAAAGCTCCCTGATCATGTACCGCAAGGATCTCTTCGAGAAGGCCGGCTTGAAGATGCCTGAGAAGCCAACTTGGGACTTTGTCGCTGATGCCGCGCGCAAGACTACGGATCGCGCCAACGGTGTGAACGGCATCTGCCTGCGCGGAAAGGCCGGCTGGGGTGAAAACATGGGCTTTCTCAATGCTCTCGCTCATTCCTTCGGCACCCACTATTTTGCCGACGACTGGACACCCCAGTTCGATCAGAAGGGCTGGAAGGATGTGCTTACCTTCTATGTCAACCTGATGAAGGACGCTGGGCCTACTGGCGCGGTCTCCAACGGATTCAACGAGAACCTCGCGCTGTTCCAGCAGGGCAAATGCGGCATGTGGATCGACGCCTCGGTCGCCGCCAGCTTCGTCTCCGATCCGAAAAACTCGAAGGTAGCCGACAAGGTTGGCTTCTCGATCGCTCCCGATCAGAACGGGACCGGCAACCGCGGCAACTGGCTGTGGTCGTGGGCGCTCGCCGTTCCAGCTGGATCCAAGAAAGTCGACGCCGCCCAGAAGTTCATCTCATGGGCGACCAGCAAGAGCTACACTGAACTCGTCGCCGCCAAAGAAGGATGGGCAAACGTTCCACCCGGTACCCGCAAATCTCTATACGAGAATAAGGATTACCTGGCTGCGGCGCCGTTTGCGCAGATGACTCTGGATGCAATGAACGCAGTCACCGACGACGTGCCGCATGAAAGCGGCAACTTCCCCACTATCGCTGAATACCAGGGCATCGGCACGACTGTGGGACAGCTGTTCTCGGCTGCACTCGCAGGTGACAAGACAATCGACGATGCTCTCACCGAGGCGCAGGCCGCGACGGTCGCCGCCATGAAGGAGGCCGGCTATATCAAGTAGCCTGCGTGACGCGGCCGTCACACCCTCCCTGTGGCGGCCGCGGCAGCTTTCTGGACGACCCGTGCCAACACGACTGATTGGATACAGTCCTCCAATGTCTGTGATATCGACGAGGGAGGCGTCATCCGTGGGACGGAAAAACCTGTGCTAATCTACGGGTCGCCGGAACCCCTTGGCGACCTAGGCGTCGCTCTCGCTCACGCCGGCACCAGCCACTTGCTGTGCGCCAATTTTCTATACGCCGACGGGGTCTTTCCGACCTGATTCAAAAATATCCGGTTGAAATTCGACAGGTTGGAATACCCTACTTCGAAGCAGATCTCAGCGATTGGCTTCGCTGTCTCCGACAGAAGGCGGCATGCCCTGCCGACGCGCAGGCTAGTGACATAGTCGGTGAAGCTGCGGCCACTGTTTTTCTTGAAGAAACGACTGAAGGTGCTTTCCGACATGTTGACGAGACCTGCTACCTCCGGGACGTAGACGTTACCCGTGAAATGCTCGTGTATGTAGCGGATTGATTTCTGCATCTTGTCGAGCGCGGCCGGATCGTTGTCAGGGAAAAAGTCCGGCGAGGAGAGTACCTCGAAGCTCTCGGCATTGGCGAGAAAATTGAGCAGTTCGAAGAACCTGGTGAGGCGCAGCATGCCGCTGGCCGAGCCGATCGCTTCGAGCATTTCGCCGCCTAGATGAGCTGCGTTGCCTTTGAAAAGGATGCCTCGCTTTGCGGTCAAAAGAAACGCTGCGAGCCCATTGATCTCCGGGAAATATGGGCTCGCTTGCCGCAGCCGTTCGGGGTCGAATTGCAACACCACGTCGCGCCCGCTGATCGTTTCGCCCTGTTCGATATGCGATATCCAATCGTGAGGCAGTCCGCCGCCGATAACGGTGAGCTGACCCGGTAGAAACTCACCGATGTAATCTCCCACGAAGGCGGTTCCTGCCGACTTCCGGATCAGATGGATTTCGTATTCCGGATGAAAATTCCACACGGATCGCGCCCATGGGTAATCATCGATGCGCCATATGAAGGAGTGTCCCTCGGGCGTCAGTATCTGCTCGAACTTGGGGCGCGCAGCAGAAAGATTGGGAGCGCAGCGGCGTTTCGGTGTCTCAACGCGCCTGTCGTCTGGACCGGTCATGACAATAGCGCTTTGAGTTTGAAATCGGCTAACCGCAGCTGTGCGGGCGGAGGGGAGGCTCTTTTTGCTATCAGCATCTCAGACAGCCTGATGTCGCGCGCCACCACATTGCCCTGGCCGATGCCGCTTGCCGCGACCAGGCGGCCGTCCCCAGCCAGATGGAACAGGATGAATGCGCCGTCATCGAGGTCGCGGCGCACGACGCTGCTGCCTTCGTCCGAGAGCCCGGCAATCTGCAGAGTGAGGCCGTACTGATCCGACCAGAACCAGGGCACAGCGGCATGGAACTCGCCGGCGCCCAGCATGTTCCTAGCCGCCAGTGCGCCCTGCTCCTGGGCATTGCGCCAGGCTTCCAGCCGCACCCGCCTTCCGCCATAGACGGCAAGCGGGAACGAACAGCAATCGCCAGCGGCGAAGACGTCCGGATCGCCGGTGCGAAGTTCGGCGTCGACGGCGATGCCGTTGTCGATGGACAATCCCGCTTCCGCGGCCAGCCCGGTCACCGGCACGGCGCCGATGCCGATCACTGCGAGATCGGCGACGATTTCCTTGCCGTCGACAAGGGTAATGCGCACCTCGGCACCGTCATCGGCAATGGCCGCGATGCCCTGACCGGCGAGGATCGTCACGCCCTCGGCTTTGTGCTGCGTGTGGATGATCGCGGCGATTTCGGCCGGTACGCCGCGCATCAGGATGCGCGGTTGGGCTTCTATGACGGTGACGGTGGCGCCGAGCTTGCGCGCCGAGGCGGCGAGCTCGAGGCCGATGAAGCCGCCACCGACGATTGCCACGCGGTTTCCGGACCTGAGATGAGCACGGATGGCCAGTGCATCGTTGAAGGTTCTGAGATACACGCAGCGCGCGCCGACGCCCGGCATAGGCAGCTTGCGCGGCAGCGAGCCGGTCGCCAGCAGGAGTTTGTCGTACGGCAGCTCTGAGTCGTCCGACAGGCGCACGACATGGGCTGCGCGGTCGATCGCCACGGCCTGAACCGAATGGATATGCCGGATCGATCGCTCGGCCAGCAGTTCTTCGCTGGTGATCGCCTTGATCGCCAGCGCATCGCCGGTCATCGCCTCTTTCGACAGCGGCGGCCGCTCATAGGGCAGGTGCGGCTCGTCGCCGACCAACGTCACGGGACCCTCGTAGCCGAGATCGCGTAGCGCAAGCGCCGCGCGTCCGCCGCATTCGCCGGCGCCGATGATGACCATCCCCTTCGTCATCACAGTCATCCGATCTGAATGAGGACTTTGCCCGCGTCGACCTTGACCGGATAGGTCCTGAGGTTGACGCAGACCGGCGCGCCTCTTGCGTCGCCGGTCTTGTAGTTGAAGCGGCCATTGTGCTTCGGGCATTCGATGATGTCGTCCATCACCAGCCCATCGGCCAGGTGCACTTTCTCATGCGTGCAGAGGCCGTCGGTGGCGAAATATTCGTCGTCCGGGCTGCGATAGATGGCGAAGGTGCGGCCGCCATGGTCGAACCGCATCACGTCTTCTTCGTCGATGTCTCCGGCTGTGCACGCTTCGATCCAAGCCACGGGTTCCTCCAACTTGATTGCTGATGGTGTGCAGACAGCGGACTGCTGCGGTAAGACGGTTCGTCAGTAGCCGTTGCCGAGAGCGGAATGCCGCCACCATGTCGGCGCACGTCGACGTGCGGGAGGCCTTGGCCGGCCCGCCTTATGCCTGTTGAACGCTTTGGTCTGAAGCTCGCTACTCAACCGGTGCGGCGGCGTCTTGCTTCCTGTCAAGGCGTTCGCGCTTGCGGAGGAAGCGTTCTTGCATTCGCCGTTCACCCTCCGCCGAGCCGTCGTGCCAGGTGCCAAACCACCTATCCCACGGCAATGCACCGTCGTCGCAGTAGTTCACCTCGAAGTACTTGTGGTGGAGGTAGTGTGCGTAGGCGTGGCTGTTGACGGTGGTATTTTCAGCCACCTCCATTTTGTCGAACCCGATATGACCAACGACGGCGCCGAATGCTGCCAGGTTCCACTGGTAGACCACGATAAACGGGTTGGAGAACAGAACCAGGTGCCAGAACGTGGAGGCGAAGTAGAGGAAGCCCTCGACCGGATGCATGGACAGCGACGACCAGGGTGACGGATTGACGGAATTGTGGTGGACCGAATGAACATACCTGTACATCGGTCCCCAGTGGATAAAGCGGTGAATGAAGAAGAAATTCGCCTCGTGGATGATGGGAGCGACCAGCACGAGGACTGCAAACCAAATCGGATGCTGAGCGAACGCAATCATAGGCACCGTGCCATTCGCGAACGCCCATAGAGCAACCACCTCGACTGCGGTTCCTACAGGCACGCAAATCAGGAAGCTGCGGATGAAGTTGTCGATGTTCTGGCTCTTGAACATGAATACGTCGGACGGCTGCTCGGATGGGAACTTGCCATTGAACTTGAACCGCCGGTCCTGAGCCCGCCGAACGTAGAAACGCCATTCAAGGAAACCGTAGAACGCAACGATCGCGACCCAATTGAGCACTAAGAGGTGGAGTATCCACCCCCATGAGAACGTGGCCATGGCCTGAAAATCGGGCATCAGCCAGACCCACCAGACAAGCGATGTGACGAAGAAAAGAAAGTTGAAGCCGAAGAGATAGTCTCGCAGCCACAGTAGGGTCTTCGTGGCACTGAATGGCAGGCTTGTTATTGGCGGAAGGCTCAGCGGTTCGTTCGGCTGGTAATCGCCGCGTTTGTTGCGCGTTCCGTATTGGAGATCGTCAACCATGTCGGGCCTCCCGAGTTGTGGCGGTCACGGCTTGTTCGTAATTCTCATGCCACATTGACCTACAGCGGCTCAAGAGATAGGTTCATTTAAGAACCATATTGGATCATTTGGATCATGTTTCGATATGCTTTGATCCAAAGAAGTTCACGATTCACCCAGTTCATGAGCCGTTTTGACCTCGACGGAGCCTTTATATGGCGCGCCCCACCATCAGCGATCTAGCCGACGCGGCCGGATTGTCGACTTCAACTGTAAAAAGGGTCATCAGTGGCGGAGGCTTGGTTCGGGCGGATACCATGGAACGGGTCCGCGCCGCGGCTGAAGAGATTGGTTTCTATGGTCTAGGTTCGATCCGCGGCAGCATCGCGTCGCGACGGCCACAGCACACATTCGGCATCATTTTGCAGCAACCTAACCATGCCTTCGGTCAGTCAGCCACCGAAGGCCTGGAGGTCGCGGCGAAGGCAATCATTGACAGGGATATCCGGCTCCGGGTCTACCAACTCGACGACCTGTCGCCCGAGCATGTTGCAGCCCAAATCTCAAATCTTGATGCAGACGTGGAAGCGGTGGCAATCGTTGCGGCGGAGCATCCAATCGTCACGGAGGCTATCGACCGCCTTGCTGAACGCGGGGTACCCGTCTTCGCGCTCGTCTCGCCTCTTTCAGCCCGCTTACTAAGCGGCTACATCGGGCTTGATGGCTGGAAGGTCGGTCGAACTGCTGCCTGGGCTTTCGAAACGGCGTGCCGGCAACCCGGAAAGCTGGGTATTCTCGTCGGAACCCACCGATATCGGTGTCATGAACTCAATGAGGCAGGCTTTCGCTCCTACTTCCGGGAGCATGGAGGCGACTTCACCCTGCTCGAGGCCGTGTCAACGTTTGAGTCGGAAGGCATTGCCCGCGAGGTCACCGATAAATTGCTTCGCGAGCACGACGACGTGGTCGGGATTTATGCCGCGAGCGGCGGAATTGCGGGTGTTGTTGGTGCCATTCGGGACGCCGGCAAAAAGGGGAAGATCGTGGTCGTAACATACGACCTTTCTGCCGCGACAAAGGAGGGGCTGCTGAACAAATCCCTTACCTTGGTGATCTCCCATCCTTTCATGAAAATCGGTCAGGAAGCGATCACAGCGATGCTGCGCGCGGTGCAAAGCTCCTCGGACGTGGGTCTGCAAACAGTCTACCTGCCGTTCGATGTGCTTACGCCGGAAAACCTATGAGGTGCCTCGTTACAGGCCAAGGGGGGCGCCGCCTCGGGTCAAAGGTCGAAGTTGCTGGGCATCATGACCACATCCCGGATAGTCATTCCGCGCGGCCGAGTCAGCATGAACAGCACTACGTTGGCCACTTCGCTGGCCTCCAACAAACTTCCCGCTTCCTTCGCCTCTTTCAGTTTCTCGGGCGGCCAATCGGCCAGCAGGGCGCTGATCACGGGGCCGGGCGAGACAGAGCCTACGCGGATCCCGTGCTTGAACACCTGGCGACGGACGGTTTGAACAAAGCAGTTGATTGCCCATTTGGAGGAAGCGTAGACCGGCTCCCACGGTGTGGGAAAGTGAGCTGCCAACGAACTCGTCACGATGACATCGCCGCCGCCGCGCTCGATCATGTGCGGCAGCACATCGTGTACGTTCTTCATCACGACGTTCACGTTCAAATTCAGCATGCGATCGATAGCAGCAGTGTCGTTGTCGATCAGGTCGCCTCCGACGTAGATGCCGGCGTTTGCGTGGAAGATGTCAAGCTGACCGGCAGCTTCCAGAACTCTCGGAAGCAGTGTCGCGCAGTCCTTTACGTCGAGGAGATCAATAACGACTGGCATGAGCGCAGCGCCATGTTTCTCGCGCAATCGATTGAGGGCTGCCTCATCACGGTCAATCATAACCACGCGGGCGCCTGCACCGAGCATCGCCTCGGCACTGGCCAAGCCGATCCCAGATGCGGCGCCAGTCACGGCAGCGACCTTGCCCCTCAATTCATTTGTCATGGATTGACGCTCACTATCTGATAACCGCCCTAAACTTGAATACTATCGTCGCCCCAACGGCGCGCTCTACCGCGCGCTATGCAATGGATGATACTTTTCTGTTCGCTGCGCTAGCCGGCGGTTGAGGAGGTATCCCGATTGGCTTAGAGGTGTGTCTAAATGCACAGAAATTGATTTCGCGAGGACACCGTCGTCGAAATGATACGGCTGAGCGGCGTGCAAATCAGGGCAGGCGGCTCCGTTCTGCCTGGCTAACCATCCGCTAAACCATTGATTTTCCTTCGCAGTCTCACGCCCTTCCTGGCCAACCATTATCGTTATTTATCAATGGCTTAGCGCCAGTTTCTTCCTTCGGTTAGCCAGGTTCGAGTGGCGAACCTCCGCGCATCGCTTTGATTTTGTTGAGTTATGGTGGGCTGCTGAGGACTCGGTTGCAACGGAGGCGGAATGCACGCAGGCGCCAAGAGGCGCGCCGAGATCAAAAGCCCGATCGCGATTGGGTCTGAAGCTTCTCTTGGCTAGCGGGTCCAATGATCGCGGCGGAGCGCCCATGCGAGCCCGAGCTTCTGACTTGGCAATGAGACACTGACGAATGGCGGCTCCTGACGCAGGCGCGTACGTCATAGAGATCGCTGCACTTAGGGCTCCAAGCAGCGCGTCTATGCACTCACCAAGCTCGACCGGATTGGGCAGTTGCCAACTGCGGGTAGAGCCAATCATACCGCAGCAGGTGTCAACCAGGACGGATTCCCGGCGCTTGCGCTGTCTACCACGGCATCGACAAATGCCACACCTTTCAGGCCGTCATAGGCGGTCGGTATATCGCAGCCTATCGCACTGGGTTCACGCTTTTCCCGCTTGGCGTGGATCGCCTCCGCAAACCCGGCGTACAGGTTGGCGAACGCTTCCAAGTAACCCTCGGGATGTCCGGGCGGCGTGCGGGTGCGGGCCCTCGCTCCGTCGCTGAGATTGTCCGCGCCGCGTTTGATGATCTCGGTTCTTCCGCCGAGGCGCGCATGGACAAGCTCATTCGGCTGTTCCTGGAACCAGGTCAGCGAAGCTTTCTCCCCGAATACGCGCAGCCGCACGCCGTTTGACGATCCCAGCGCCACCTGGGAAGACCATAGAAGCCCGCGGGCGCCACCTTGATAGCGGAGCATCACATGCGCGTTGTCATCGAGCGCTCGCCCTTGGACGAACGTGGCGAGATCTGCCGTAAGAGACTCGAGCTGAAGGCCGGAGACGAAACCTGCGAGGTGATAGGCATGGGTGCCGATGTCGCCGATCGAGCCGCCTCTGCCGTTCTTCTTCGGGTCGGTGCGCCATGCCGCCTGAGCGTTGCCCTCGGCTTCGATCGCCGTCGCCATCCATTCGAGCGGATATTCGACCTGGATGGTCCGGATCTTTCCCAGTTGTCCGGTCGCGACCATGTGCCGGGCCTCATGCACCATCGGATAGCCCGAATAGGTATAGGTCACGCCCATGAACCTGCCGCTGTCCCGCACCAGCTTCTCGAGTGCGACGGCGTCGACCAGTGTCGCTGTCAGAGGCTTCTCGCAAATCACGTCAAAGCCGGCTTCCAAGAATGCCTTGCTGATCGGAAAATGCGTGAAGTTTGGTGTGCAGATGGCGACTGCGTCGATCCGGTCGTCGCGAGACAACTCTCCGGCGATCATCGCGTTGTAATCGTCGTAAGATCGAGCGCGATCGAGCCCCTCGCTGGTCGCGAAGGCATGCCCGCGGGCCGCGTCGACGTCGAACGCGCCGGCCACAAGTTGCCAAGCGCCGTCCTGCCTCGCAGCAATGCGGTGAATGTTGCCGATGTAGGCTCCCTGGCCACCTCCCACCATACCCAGCCGGAGGGGCCTCTTTGTCGTTTTGTCGGACATTCTGTCTATGCCTTATTCAAGCCCGAGCATCGCTCGGTTCGCGGCCTTGTTGGCGCCAGATTTCACAAAATCGTCGAAAGCTCGGTCGGCGACGCGGATGATGTATTCGCGAATGAACTTGGCGCCTTCGGCTGCGCCGTCTTCAGGGTTCTTGATGAAACATTCCCACTCGAGAGTGGCCCAGCCGTCGAAGCCGTAGGTGGAGAGCTTCGTAAAGATAGTCCCGAAGTCTACCTGGCCGTCGCCGAGCGACCGGAAACGCCCCGCGCGCTTGGACCATGGCTGGAACCCACCATAAGCGCCGGTCTTGCCGTCGGGCCGGAACTCCGCGTCCTTGACGTGGAACATCTTGATCCGCTCATGGTAATGATCGATGAAGGCCAGATAGTCCAAAGCCTGCAGGACAAAATGGCTCGGGTCGTAGAGGATGTTGCAGCGCGGGTGGTTGCCGACCCGCTCAAGGAACATCTCGAACGTCAGCCCGTCATGAACGTCTTCGCAGGGATGGATCTCGAAGCAGAGGTCGACACCCTGTTCGTCGAAATCGTTGAGGATTGGCAGCCAGCGACGGGCAAGTTCGTCGAAGGCATCGTCGACCAGACCTTCTGGCCACTGCGGATAAGGATAGAGGTAAGGCCAGAGTAGCGTGCCTGTGAAACTCACGTGACGGTCGATGCCGAGATTACGCGAGGCCCGCGCCGCAAACCTCATCTGTTCCTCCGCCCAGGCGCGCCGCGCGGCCGGATTGTTGTGAACGACTGCCGGCGCGAAGCTATCCATGATCCGGTCGTGAGCCGGATGCACAGCCACCAGCTGACCGGTGATGTGTGATCCGAGTTCTGGAAGTTCGAGACCTTCCTCGCCAAGGACGCCCTTGAGTTCATCGCAGTACGTCTTGCTCTCGGCCGCACGCTTCATATCGATGAGGCGCGTGTCCCAGGTCGGAATCTGTACCCCGGCGAAGCCCTTGTTGGCGACCCAGCCGGCAATGTCGGGGAGGGTGTTGAAAGGCGCGTCGTCGGTTGCGAACTGGGCCAGGTATATGCCAGGCCCCTTTATCGTTCTCATGGTTGCCTCCTCATGCGGATAAAGCCGCTGCGGGAGCCGGCGGGCCGCCGTCATAAGCTCCCCAGACTGATTGATCGAAATGGACCACGGCGCCGGTCATCATCCCGGAATCGTCAGATGCCAGGAAGAGAACGGCGCGAGCAACTTCCTCGGGCGCGAGCAGGCGACCAAATGGCTGAGCCGCCGCGGCTTTGGCAAGCCAGTCGGGCTCCGCATGGTGGTACTCCCGCTGTACCTTGTCCTCCCCGTCTGAAGCCATCCAGCCGATATCGAGCTGGTTCACGCGGATCTGGTTGCGCATGAGAGCGTAGCCCGAGTTCCGGGTAAGAGTCGCGAGCGCTCCCTTCGATGCTGAGTAGGAGGAAAGGAAGGGTTGTCCCGCCCGTTCAGACGCCGAGCCGATGTTGACGATACTTCCCTTGATGCCGCGGCCTATCATCAGCCTGGCGGCTTCCTGCATCAGGAAGAACGGAGCCCGCACGTTGATTGCGAACATGCGATTGAAGAGTTCGGGAGACGTATTGAGCAGATTTCCTCGGTCGGTGAGGCCAGCCGCATTCACGAGGATGTCGACGCGCTCGTGTTTGGCTTCTGCGTAGGCCAAAACAGCCCGGCAATGGTCGACATTCTGAAGGTCGGCCACGACGAACGAGATCTCAGCACCGGTATCATCAGCGATCGTTTTGGCGACAGCTTCGCCTTTGTCGCGATCGCGACCGCACGTGACGATTCCCGCCGCGCCCGCTTGTGCAAAAAGCCTAGCAATGGCCGCGCCAAGTCCCTGCGTGCCGCCGGTGACGACCGCTATTTTCCCGTCAATTCGGTTCACGTCAGACTCCGACCCGCTGCTTCTTGCGGATTTCGATTTGCTGGATGCGTGCCTTCTGCACGGCCTCCCTTTCGGAGACCTCGGGCACGCCGACATCCCAGTCCGCATCTCCTGGAACCCAGGCGAAGGCGTCGGTGACGATTGTGATGACCGTGGTGCGATCCGTCCCTTGCGCCCACTCCATCGCGGCCTCGAGATCGGCAAGGCTCTCGCAACGGCGGGCCAACGCTCCCATGGATTCTGCATGCTTTACGAAATCGACGGCGAAAGGCTCCTTGACTCGGCAATCCTTTAGGAGATTGTTGAATCCGGGGACCCCTTTGAACTGCTGCAGCCGGTTGATGACGGCGAAGCCGCCATTGTCGCAAACCACGACAATCATCTTGTGGCCTGCGAGCACGGTCGAATAGATGTCGGAGTTCATCATCATGTACGTGCCGTCTCCGATCATCACAATCGGCGTGCCGTCACCCTCCTTCGCCATGGCGTGACCCCAACCAGCGGCGATCTCGTAGCCCATGCAGCTGAAACCGAATTCGCAATCGAAGGTGTTTCTCTGCTTTACCCGCCAGCCCTTGGTAACTTCTCCCGGTGTGCCGCCGGCAGCAGCAATCAAAGTGTCATTTGGCTTGGCGACCTGGTTAACAACCGCGACTACCTGGGCGTACGTGGGAACCGGGCCATTGGTGGGTGCCTGATACTCGTCGAGGAGCTTGTTCCAGTCCGCGAACAATACTTTCGCATGCTTCATGTGATCGGCGCTGACCTTCCAGTCGCCGAGCGCCGCATCCAGTTCGGTGACCGTTTCGAGCGCGTCCCCGACAACCGCGACCGCGCGATGTTTGGTCGCGTCATAGCGGGCGGTGTTGATCGAGATGAATCTGGCGTCTCGCCGGAATGCGGTCCAGGAGCCTGTCGTGAAGTCCTGCAGGCGTGTTCCTATTGCAAGGATGACATCGGCCTCCTCAGCGAGGGCATTGGCAGAGGTCGAGCCAATGATGCCAATCGGTCCGGCGTGCGCGGGATGGTCGTGTGTGAGGGCGCTTTTGCCGGCTATGGTCTCCACGATCGGAATGCCACGCCGGACCGCAAAATCAGCAACCAGTTCCTCGGCCATTGAGTATCGAACGCCACCGCCTGAAATGATGAGTGGCTTCTTTGCCTTCTTCAGCAGATTCACGGCCTCCGAAAGCTTGTTGCGGTCCGGCCTCGGTCGCGGCACTGCCCAGGTCGTTGGCTCGAAGAATGCAAGCGGATAGTCGTAAGCCACCTCTTGCGCGTCTTGTGCAAGACCCAGGAAGGCAGGCCCGCAATCGGCCGGGTCCAGCATCGCAGCAACTGCTTGAGGCAGCGACGAAATGATCTGCTCTGGAAGCAGGATCCGATCCCAATACCGTGTGACTGCCTTGAACGCATCATTGACGGATATGGTCGGGTCGTTGAAGTGCTCGACCTGTTGCATGACCGGATCCGGCACCCGATTTGCGAAAATATCGCCCGCAAGGAGAAGCACCGGGAGACGATTGGCATGTGCCGTGCCGGCAGCGGTTATCATGTTGGTCGCGCCCGGTCCGATCGATGTCGCGGCGACCATGAGCCGGCGACGTCGATACGCCTTCGCAAAGGCGACCGCGGCGAGTGCCATCGACTGCTCGTTCTGCCCACGCCAGGTCGGCAATTGGTCCTGAACAGCCTCGAGTGCTTCGGATAGACAAGTTACGTTGCCGTGGCCGAAAATGCCGAAGACGCCGGCGAAGAGAGGCAATGTCTGCCCGTCTATCTCAGTGAATTGATTGCACAAATAGCGCACCAAAGCCTGCGCCATTGTCAGGCGCACTGTCTCGCGAGACATCGCATCTCCTCCCATGCATTCGGTTTCGAGATACCTACGAAATATTTATTGACAATGCAAGAGTTCCGCAACAAACATTGCGAAAATTGCACGAAGGGAGGAATCCTTGCTGAAAATCGCAGTGCTTGGCTGCGGCAGAATCGGTCGCATGCATGCGGCCAACATTGCCGCGCATCCTCGTGCATCGCTGGCCAGCGTACTCGACGTTTATCGCCCCGCAGCTGAAGAGGTTGGCGCCAAGCTGGGAGTTCGGGTCTTCGATTCTGCCGATGATGTGATCGAGAGCGAGCACGTCGATGCCGTACTGATCGCTGCCTCGACGCCAACCCACGCTGACTTGCTCGAAAAGACGGTCGCTGCGGGCAAGCCGGTTTTGTGCGAGAAGCCGATCGACCTCGATCTTGGCCGTGTGGAGAGATGCGCCGAGGCCATCCGATCCAGGAGAGACGTGCCCATCATGCTGGGCTTTGTCAGGCGTTTCGATCCCGGCCATCGCGCGCTCCGCGACGCGGTCCGTGCTGGGGACGTCGGCGACCTCCACCAGGTAGTCATCACGTCCCGCGATCCCGGGATGCCCCCAGTAGCGTATGCCGAGGATTCGGGCGGCATTTTCCGGGACATGACCATTCACGACTTCGATATGGCGCGGTTTGTACTCGGCGAAGAAGTTACCGAAGTTTTCGCTGCTGGAAGCCGACTGGTCGACAAGACTTTGATGGATCGCCTGGACGACTACGACACCGTTTCGGTCGTCCTTAAGACCGCCTCCGGCAAGCAATGCATCATCAACAATTCGAGGCAGGCCACTTACGGCTATGACCAGCGTGTGGAGGCCTTGGGTTCCGAGGGCATGCTGGTGTCGGAAAATCGACTGCCGCACATGACCAGTCTCCATCGGGCAGACTCCACGGGCAAGGCGGCGCCCCTGCTCAACTTTTTCATCGATCGATATGCCGAGGCTTTCATGGCCGAAATCGGCGCCTTCGTTGATGCCATCGAAACGGGAAACAAGCCGGAAGTCGGGTTCGAGGACGGCCATGCAGCCCTCGTCCTGGCCGAGGCGGCAATCAGGTCGGCGGCCGAGCGCCGCACCGTCTGCATCAGTGAGATTGGGTGATCCATGTACAAGAACTATGGTTTGTTCATCGATGGTCAGTGGATGGCGTCATCGGACAAGACGCAAGCCGAAGTCGTCAGTCCCGTAAGCGACCAAACAATGGGCGCTGTGCCTGTTGCGACCGTGGCTGATACTGAGGCCGCTCTCGCGTCGGCCGCCAGAGGGCTGCGGGAATGGCGGTCCGCGAGCGGGTTCGCCCGTGCTGATGCTATTCACAAGATCGCGGACGAGATGACCCGGCGCGCCGAGGAGGCCAAACGCATGATTTCGCTTGAGACGGGCAAACCCGTCGCACAGGCGGAGAGAGAGTGGACATTGGCGATCGACCAATTCAGGTGGTTCGCCGAGGAGGCGCGGCGGATCTACGGCAGGATCATTGAATCGCGGGTTCCCGGCGGTCGTTTTGAAGTATCCCGCGAACCGGTTGGGATTGTCGGTGCCTTCACCGCCTGGAACTTTCCCGCAGCGCTTGTCGCTCGAAAAGTCGCACCGGCGCTGGCCGCCGGATGCTCCGTCGTCTTGCGTCCGTCAAGCCAAACTCCGGGCGTCGCCATGGTGATGGTCGACTGCATGCATGTCCTTCCCAAGGGCACCGTCAACCTGGTGGTGGGACCGACGACCACGACCTATGCCCCGATCATGGCCGACGAGGCCGTGCGAAAAGTGTCCTTGACCGGCTCGACCCGCGTCGGCCAGCAGATGATCCGGGACGCGGCCGACACCGTCAAGAAAGTGTCGATGGAACTTGGCGGCAACGCCCCCCTGATCGTCTACGACGACGCCGATCTCGAACTCGCTCTTAACGTGTCGGTGCCTACGAAATTTGCGAATGCTGGCCAGGTGTGCGTAACGCCCGATCGGTTCTTCATCCATGACAGCCTTCACGACCAGTTCGTCGATGGCTTCGTCAAGAGGGCCAAGGCCCTCAAGTTGGGCGATGGGCTTGATCCGTCGACCCAGATGGGACCGCTGATAAACGCAGCGCGATTCAGAGAGATCGACGCCATCGTCGCCGATGCGGTGAAGGCAGGCGCGACATTGGTCGCGGGCGGCGGTCGCGCGCCGGATCTCAATTCGGGCCACTTCTTCGAGCCGACGGTCCTGATCGATGTCACCGACGACATGAAGGTCTTCGACCAGGAGAACTTTGGTCCCATCGCGGCGATCACGCGCTTCGCCGAGGAAGAGGAGGCGCTCTCCAGGGCAAATGCCTCGGACATGGGCCTGTCCGCCTATGCATTCACCCGTTCGCCTGGGCGAGCGCGTCGTACCGTTTCCGCGCTGAAGGCCGGGATGGTCGGCATAAACAGCTTCGCGCTGGCGGCATCCGAGGCTCCGTTCGGCGGCACCAACCACTCCGGCATGGGACGTGAAGGCGGGACTGAAGGCATTAACGACTACCTGGATACCAAGCTCGCGCAAATCGTCTTTTAGGAGGCTCGGATGATAAAGAACAAGCTGAAACAGATCTGGGCCGAGGGTCGACCTACAATCAACGGCTGGCTGTCGATCGGCAATGCTTTCACGGCCGAGATCATGGCCGCGCAGGGTTATGATTCCGTTTCGATCGATATCCAGCACGGAGCCTTGGACTATTCCGCGGTGCTGCCGATGTTTCAGGCCATGCGCGCTTCGGGCGTGGTGCCCATGGCCCGCGTTCCCTGGCTTGAGCCCGGCATCATCATGAAGGCGCTCGACGCAGGCGCCTACGGTATCATCTGTCCGATGGTAAACACCGGCGCGCAGGCTGCCGAGTTCGTGAGCTACTTGCGCTATCCGCCGCTAGGACAGCGCAGTTTTGGACCAACAAGGGTCAGCTTCGCAGCCGGCGCGAACTATGCCGGAGAAGCCAACGACGAAATTCTGGCTTTCGCAATGGTCGAGACCAAGCAAGCGATGAACAATCTCGACCAGATCGCGGCCACGAGCGGTTTGGACGGCATCTATGTCGGGCCAGCAGACCTGACCCTAAGCCTAACGGACGGTCGGCTGTCCCCCGGCTTCGATCGTGAAGAACCAGAGATGATCGATGCTCTGCACCGGATCGTGGCGGCCTGCAAAGCCAACGGCATCAAAGCCGCTCTGCACTGCGGCACTCCGGAGTATGCGGCCCGGGCAATCGAATGGGGGTTCAACATGACCACCGTTGCCGGGGACTCTCGCCTGCTGGCCGCAGCCGCGGCGGCAAGTGTCGGCCGGTTTCGGGAATTGGTGGGTCGGGTCGCTACCGCCGGAGAGAAGGGGGCTTACTGATGCCACACATCCTCGTTGCCGGGAAACTGCATGCCTCCGGTGTAGCGCTCCTGAACAGCCTGCCGGATGTCACGTTCGACTATGTTGAAGAAGTGTCCGAGCAGTCCTACGCGCCATTGATCGGCAAGGCTGACGCGCTTGTCATTCGTACTCAACCCTTGTCTGCCCAGACCGTTGCGAAGGCCGATCGCCTGAGGGTCGTCTCCCGGCATGGCGTGGGATACGACGCCGTGCATTTGCCGTCGTTGAATGAACGCGGCATCGCGCTCACGATCGTTGGAGATGTCAATTCAGTCTCGGTTGCTGAACACGCCATGATGCTCATCCTTGCCGCATCCAAACGTGTGCTTCGTGCCGATCGCTCTGTACGGCAGCCCAGTGAGTGGGGGTGGCGCAACAATTTGGAGGCGGAGGAGATCTCGGGCAAGAATCTCCTCATTGTCGGATTTGGCCGAATTGGCCGCCATCTGGCGCGCATGGCGGCCGGCTTTGGCATGGAGGTCAGGGCTTTCGACCCATACTTGCAAGAGCAAGGCTGGCCCGATGGCCCTGTCAGCGCGGTAAACGCGCTGCGTGACGGTTTGGCATGGGCCGACGTCGTTTCGATCAACATACCCAAGGCCAACCAGCCGCTGATAAGTCGAGCAGAATTTGCTGTCATGAGGCGCGGCGCCATCCTCGTGAATACGGCCAGAGGGGGCATTGTTGAAGAGCGAGCTCTCGTCGAGGCTTTGCACTCTGGCCAGGTCGGCGCCGCCGGCCTAGACGTCTTCGACCGTGAGCCGCCGGTAGAAGACAACCCACTGGTCAATCTGGATCAGGTCATCCTCTCACCTCACATAGCGGGACTTACAAAAGAATGCGGGGAGCGCATGGCCGTGGCTTCGGTCAGAAACGTGATCGATTTCTTTTCAGGTAAGATCGATCCGGCTCTGGTCGTGAACCGCTCAGCCGGGAAGGCCGCGTGAACGAGGCGGCTATGGTTCGAGGTGATCGCCTCCATGCAATGCTTGTTGCGGTTTTATGAATCGATCACTCATCGTTGCATTTTTCCTTTGACTCATCGTGTTTTGCAGAATACAGAATTGTGCAATGAACATTGCAAGCGTCAATGTTCAGGCCGGGGAGGAGAAGGCGAGGAGAGATCTCTCTAGCTCCGCAGCTCCGGGTAACCATTGTTCTACGGGAGGTATGAATGGAACGACTGATTTCTACCCTTTTCGCGTCAACCTTCATTTCCGCGACCCTGCTTGGCGGTGCCGCCGCAGCGGACAAGGCGAAAGTTTTCTTTCTTTTGCCCAACGAAACCACGATCCGCTTTGAGAGCCGTGATGCTCCGTTTTTCGTTGCGGCCATGAAGGAGAAAGCCCCGGATGTGGAAGTCGTCGTCGCGAACGCCCAGGGCGACCCGTCCAAGCAGCAGTCTCAAGTCGAGGACGCCATTGCCCAAGGGGCGAAGGTCATCCTTCTCACTTCTGCCGACGCCAATCTTGCGGCCGGCGAACTGGCGGCGGCGGCCAAAGCGAATGTGCCGGTCGTGCTCTACGATCATGACGCGGTCGGCGGAAAGGCCGAGGCTCATGTGGTGTTTGATTCGCTTGCTGTTGGCCGGGAGCAGGGCAAGCGCGCCGCCGAACTTATCAAGGCGATGTCGAAGACCCCAGTAAAGGTCGCCCGAGTGAAGGGCAATCAGGGCGAATATGGCACCAAGCAGTATGAAGCCGACCAGGATGAATTCCTGAAGCCGCTGATCGACTCCGGCAAGGTACAGGTCGTCTGCGAGCAGTATACGCAGAACTGGGATCCGACGATCGCCCAGAGCTTCGCGGAAGATTGCCTAACCAAGAATGGCGGCGATGTCGATGTCTTCATCGGCATGAACGACGGCACGACCGGTGGTTCGGTTGCGGCCCTGATTTCCCAGGGCCTCAAGCCAGGCGACAAGCTGGTGACCGGCGGACAGGATGCGACGGTCGAAGCGTTGCGCTATGTCGCCCAGGGCTGGCAGGACAACTCCGTCCTCAAGGATCTGAAGGTCCAAGCGAACTATGCGGCCGACGTCGTCTCGTCGATCGTGGCGGGCAAAGGCGTTCCGAAGGACCTGATCAACGGCAAGGTCAACAACACCTTCATGGACGTGCCGGCTGTCTTCCTCCCGGTCTCGAACATCACCAAGGACAACCTCGGTGATGTGGTGAAGGCCGGCGTCTGGACCTGGGCGGAAATCTGCAAGGGCATTGAAACGACGGATATCTGCAAGAAGAACCTGTAGCCGCGAAGGGGGCCACCGAGGATGGCCCCCCTTTTAGCCCGGGAGGAGGACACGATGACCGCACAAGCAGATGAGCCTTCCGCACGGGAAGCGCCGGCCACGGACTCGTCCGTGCCGCTCATTTCCCTCCGCAACATCCAGAAGTCCTTTGGGTCCGTGCACGCGCTACGCGGCGCGTCCGTGGACGTTCATGCCGGCGAGATTGTTGCCCTTGTCGGTGACAATGGAGCCGGCAAGTCGACGCTCGTCAAAGTCATGGCAGGCGTTCATGCCGCTGACTCCGGCGAATACGAGATCGAGGGCAGGCCGGCGCTCGTTCGCACCCCGTCGGATGCCACCAAGCATGGCATTGCCACCGTCTACCAGGACCTCGCTCTGTGCAACAATCTGGATGCCGTGCAGAACCTGTTTTTGGGACGCGAACTTACCGGCTCGCGCCTCTTCGGCAGTCGCATAAGGCGGGCAGAGTGCGAGATGCGGGCTCGCGAGGTCATGTCCCGTATGCGGCTCAGCAATCTGTCTCTAACCCGACCCGTCGGTGCGATGTCGGGGGGACAGCGCCAGAACATCGCCATCGCCAGATCGGTCCTGTGGAAGCCCAAGGTGGTGATTTTGGACGAGCCGACGGCGGCTCTAAGCCACTCGGCCGCGCAGCAGGTCGCGGACCTTATACGCAGCCTCGCTGATGACGGGCTTGGTGTGGTCGTTGTCAGCCATGACATCCATCACTTCGTAGTCAACTCGACAGACAGAATCGAGGTCATGCGCCTTGGCGCGAACGCTGCCAGTTTCCGGTCGAAGGACGTGACCGGAGAGATGGTCGTGAATGCGATGGTGGGCGGCAACGAAGGTGTAAACCTGGCCGGCTGATCCGCCGCCGGGAATTCGCCTTAGGGAGGAAAGTCATGGTCTCGATCCCGGCAAGCGCGGCTCCGAAACGCCGCACCTTTGGAGAGTTGCTTGGAAGCGATCTTCGGGCGCTACCGGTGATCATTGGTCTCGTAGTGCTGTGGATTTTTTTCGCCCTTCAAAGCGACGTGTTCCTCACGCCCCGCAATCTTTCGAACTTGCTCTTGCAATCGACCGTCGTTGGCATCATGGCACTCGGCCTGATGTTCGTGCTGCTCGTTCGCGAGATCGATCTCTCGGTCGCGGCCATCCATGGCGTTACGGCAGTGGTGAGTGCCAAACTGATCGTCGAATACGGAGTGTCTCCGTTGCTTGCCCTGCCGCTGTCCGTCATCTTTGGTGCAGCAATCGGCTCAGTCTCAGCGCGTTGGGTAAACTGGATCGGCGTTCCGTCCTTCGTGGTAACGCTCGGTCTCGGCCTCGCCTTGAACGGCATCCAGCTTCTTCTACTGCCTGCGACGGCGCGTTTCGGGCTCATGGGCACGGGAGTCGAGTTGATTGCACAAACCACAATCGACGGAATTTATGCCTGGCTCGCTTGGGCAATCGGCATCGTTTTGCTGGCGCTTCTCATCCTGTCCAGCGTCCGGCGCAGACGGCGCGTTGGCTTGGAAGTCTCTGTCATGCATTCGGTCGTTCTTCCGTTGATAGTATCGGCACTGATAGGTGCGGTGGCCGTCCTGGTGCTCAATGCCAACCAGGGAATACCGCTGCCGGTGCTCATTTTCGCCGTCCTGCTTGGGCTGGGCGGTTACGTTCTCAACGAAACCCAGTTTGGTCTCTACCTTTACGCGATCGGCAACAATGCCGAAGCCGCCAGGCGCGCCGGCATCAAGGTGCCGCGTATCCGGACCGCGGCGTTTGCCATCGCCGGAGGTGTCGCGGCGATTGCAGGGATCATTGCGTCATCGCGAACGCTGGGGGTCGGCGTGTTTTCCGGTGGCGGTGTCGGCGGCGGTACGCTGCTGCTGGAATCCATCGCAGCAGCGGTCATCGGAGGCGTCAGTCTGTTCGGCGGGCGCGGCGCCATCCATGCGGCATTGCTTGGTGCTTTGGTGATCGGAACCGTTCAAAACGGCCTCAACCTGATGGGGGTCAAGAACGAGGTCAGGCTTATCGTCACCGGGTTGCTCCTCGTCCTGGCTGTCTCGATCGACAAGATCATTGAGAAGCTGACCGGGCAGCAAGCTTACTGAACGATGGGAAATGGTTCGCGCTGAAAGGTGCGGACCATTTCGCCAACGATTGGCAATTCCGATGAGTTCAGGGCACACTGCAACGAATTTTGCAGGAATCGTGGTTATGAATGTTGCTGAACCGCCGAAGAACTACGAAGAGCTCATTCGTCTCGTGCATGAGCGTTTCGAGGGCATGAGCAAGTCGTATCAGGCAATCTCAGTCTACCTGACCCAGAACCCGAACGACGTCGCGGTTCTTTCGGTCAGTGCGATTGCCGAGCGCTGTGGCATTCATGCGTCCAGTTTTGTTCGGTTCGCGCAGTCGCTCGGTTACGAGGGCTTCAAAGAGCTTCAGGGTCTATTTCAAAAGCGTCTTTCAACCGCCGCGCCCGGCTTCGAGGCAAGGATGCGCGCCCTAGAAGCTGAGCTGGGCACCCGTGAGGATCGGAGCGAACTTGGGTTCCTGCGAGATCTTGTCGTGCGGGACATTGCATCGCTGCAAGACCTGCTCGCGGACGTCTCGGCTGACCAGATCGTCGAAGCCGTCGATTTGCTGGAGAAGAGCGAGACCGTCTACCTCATAGGGCAGTTGCGCTCGGCCCCGGTGGTCGACCTACTGCGCTACGTTCTAACGATGCTTGGCAAGCGTTGCGTCCTGCTGGATCCAAGCGGTGGCCTCGCAACCTACATGGCGCGCACGATCACGCAGCGCGACCTGCTGCTTGCGGTGTCCTTCCGGTTCTATGCGACGGAAGTCGTCAATGTGGTTGAACAAGTGGCCGCGGCGAAAGTGCCGATCATTGCCATTTCCGACAGCACCTTGTCGCCACTCGCGAAGTCAGCCTCAGTGCTCTTCGCCGTGCCGGAGCATGAATATACGTTCTCACGCTCGTTGGCAGCACCAATGTGCCTTGCACAAGCTCTCACGGTGGCATTGGCAAGCCGGCTCCAGCAGAGCCCGAATAGTCCTCGAATACCAACGGTCACCAGTTCCCAGGGCCGGCAGCAATCGACCTCGTAGAGTTCTTGCCCTTCAGCGTGGGATCCGACCTAGCCTTATGCAGGACAGAGGACACATCGACTGGTCTGCCAACTTAACGCGGCTCTTCACTCTGCCTGGTTGAGCCGACGTGCGGCGAATTAGATTGTGCGGCGCGGAGCTGACATTCAAGCGGAGACATTGTTATCGGGTTCGCCAGACCATACGAGATTATAAGAAGGATATGCTTTGCGCCTCATGTCGGTCGTAGAAATCAGCTTTGTCGCTTCCTGAAGCAGACATCATCGGTAGCCCCATGACCAGATCCGCGACCTAGAGCTTCGCGAATTGTGCCATCGTGCTGTCGAACACGCGCTTGGCCATTTCATCGAGCCCCAGTTTGCGGTGGCGTGCCGACAGGATTTCTGTCCCGTAGACGCCTTTGTAACCAGCGGCCCGAATTTCTCGCAAGAACGCTGGCACATCGAGCTCTCCCTCACCGCAGAGTTCGCGATGGTGGATGGTGTCTTCCCAGAGGTCATCAACCGGCGGCACTTTGAGGGCGTCATCGACTTCTACCGCTTTGATAAAGCGGGTCGGGATCTTGCGAATATCGCTGAACGGAATCCCTCCGCGTGCCAGGTGCCAGATGTCGACAAGCAGGCCGCCGTTCGGTTGGTCTGCTTCGCTTACAATGGCGAGGCCAGTCTCGATCGTGCGAACGTTCGACCAAGGCATGATCTCCAACACGATATCCGCGCCGTAGACCGCCGCCTCTTCGCACAGTTTTGCGAACTCAGCCGCCATAAGCGGAACGTCGGCCGTCTGTTCGTGGAAGCCGGGACCGATCTTGATATCGCGCATACCGAGCTCTGCGGCGACATCGAACAGCTGGCGGCGGAATTTGTCCGACTCCTTGCGCTTCTCGTCGTTGCGATACCAGTTCAATAAGAACTCGATTTCGAGATATCTCATCCCGTTTGCCTTGAGGATGCGCTTCATCTCCGCAAAGCCAATTTTGCTCTGGGTGGCTATCGTGTCCTCATAGTGAAGTCCGAAGCCTTTGAAGCCGGCTCGCGCCGCTGCCTCTACTCTGTCCTTGAATGGAAACGGGCTGATCTCAACCGGGCCAAGAGGATAAACGTCGCCCGAAAGGGCAAAATACGAGATCAAGAGTTCGACGTCTTCAGCCACGATCTTTCATCCTATCATTGAAAATTTGGCCTCACGCCCAGGCCTGCCTGACTAAATGAGTATCATGCCATTTTGCGAAAGAAAGTGAGGTGTTTAAGAAACACTTTTGCGTCTCTCGCAATAAGCATGCGCCGTCGGGCGTCCGAGAGGATCTGCACTAAATTCGAGGCCAATCCGCTTCCGAAGCTAACCACCTAATCAGTCTATTCCGTGTGTTTTTTGCGTCGGACGCAACACTGTTTCCCTATGGGTTGCCTTTATCCCATCCGATGGGAATGGCATGAATCGACAGCCATCAAGGGAGGTAGACTGTGAATAAGCTGCTCAAATCAATGCTCGCCACGACGCTGCTCGTCTCAGCGGCCGCATTCGCGTCGCAAGGTTATGCGGCCGAGAAAATGAAGCTCGGCCTCTCAATGCCTACGCTCAACACTCCGTTCTTCACCGTCCTGGTGAACGCAGCCACCGATGAGGCCAAGTCGGTCGGTGGAGAGGTCGTGCAAACGACGAACGCAAACAGGGACGCGAGCCAGCAGGTGACGGATTTCCGCAACCTGATCAGTGCTGGCGCAAACGTGATCCTGGCCGGCGTCGTGGATCGCGCCGCCATCAAACCAGCACTCGACTACGCAAAGAGCCGTAAGGTTCCGGTGGTCATCGTCGACGACAAGCCTGCCGCCGGCGAGGTTTACGCAGTTGTGCGGGCCGACAATCTCGAGATGGGAGCTCGCGCGGCAGAAGCTCTCACCGCCGCCATGGGCGACAAGAAGGGCACGGTCCTGCAAATCACTGGCGCGCTGACAACCACCAACGGCCGCAATCGCAAGGACGGTTTCGACAAGGCCTTCAAAAAGGCCTCGAACGCAAAAATCATAGAACAGACCGCCAACTGGGACGGTCCGACAAGCGCGAATGTTGCGCTCACCGTCATGAGCGGCAATCCTGACATCGCCGGCATCTATCTGGCCACGGACACTCTCTACTATGATCCGGTTTCTTCGGCATTGAAGTCCCGTAGCCGCCTCGTTGCGGCTGGCCAATCGGGTCACGTCGCCATGGTCGCGATCGACGGTGGCTCGGGTGCCCTGAAGGCAATTCGCGAGGGCTTCCTTGACGCCACCATTTCTCAGCCTGTCGTGGACTACGCCAAGCACGGCGTCGACTATCTCAATGCTGCACTCGACGGAAAGCCTATGAAAGAAGGCCCAACTGATCACAGCAGCACGGTGGTGAAGGACGGCGCGTATTTCGTCGACGAACTCCCATCGCCGATCATCACCAAGGCGAATGTCGACGACAAAACCCTCTGGGGCAACGCCAAGTAGTCATGGCCGCTCGCCCCGAATATTCGAAGGCGTTGGCGACGTCCAAGCAGATCGTCAAGATCGACGGCGCCGTCAAACGCTTCGGCGGGACCACCGCTCTCAATGGGTTGTCCATCGAGATTAGACGGGGCGAGTCGCATGGCCTCATCGGCCGCAATGGCGCCGGGAAGTCTACGCTCGTATCAATCCTAACGGGGTTGAGGGCGATCGATTCCGGGACCTTCCTGCTGAATGGCTCAGCGCCGCCGGCGCTTAGCGATCGAAACGCGTGGCGTGAGGCGGTAGCCTGCGTCTATCAGCATCGAACTCTCGTTCCCGACCTCAGCGTCGCCGAGAACCTCTACCTTGGGCGATACCAAGGCAAACGGATGATTTCCTGGCGCGCTTTGAACCAGGAAGCCGCGGCGGCCCTTGAGAGTTGGAACATTCCCATCCTCCCCACCACTCAGGTCAGAGACCTCGGTGTCGGGGAAGCACAAATGGTGGAGATAGCGCGCGCCCTCAACCAAGGGTCTCGGTTCGTTATCCTCGATGAACCGACTGCTCAGCTTATCGCAAGCGAGATCGATCAATTGATATCGCGGGTAAATGAGTTGCGAGAGCGAGGGGTGACCTTCCTTTTTATCTCGCATCACTTGGATGAGGTGCCGCGCGTCTGTGACGCCGTTACTGTGCTCCGCAATGGTCGCGATGTTATGCATGGAGACGCGCAAAAGCTCTCTACTGCGCAGATCGTATCTGCCATGGTAGGCGATGAGGCGACTGGCATCGCTTTAACCGCCAGCGAACACGTAGCGCGGCCAGCGCTGGCCCCCGAAGCGCCTGTAGTTCTTAAGGCGCGAGTTAAGGTGGACGCTTGCCAGGATGCCCTGGATCTCTCGCTTCGCGCCGGAGAGGTCGTCGGATTTGCCGGACATTCTGGCTCAGGTTCTCGCTATATGGCGCTTGCATTGGCGGGACACATTTCGAAGTGGTCGGGCGAGATTGTGCTGAACGGCAAAAACGTGCCCAAGCCTTGGAATCCGGGGACAGCGGTCGAGCGAGGCGTGGCGCTTTTGCCGGAGGATCGCATCAAAACCGGCCTCGTGGGCTCAATGTCAGTTGAGGACAACATCACCCTACCGTCGCTCAAGGCATTTTCGAAACGCGTTCTCATAGATCGCCGCGCTCGCAGAAAATTTGCGGAAGATAGCCGCGCCAATCTCGGCATTGTCTGTCACTCGGTAAAGCAGGGCGTCGGAGAATTGAGCGGCGGCAACCAGCAAAAGGTGTTGTTGGGCTCAGTTCTCAGCAGCAACCCGTCCGTGCTCATCCTCCTTCACCCAACTGCCGGCGTCGACATCGCCTCGAAGGCGACCATCCTCGAGATTGTCGAACGGCGCCGTCGGGAGGGATTGGCCGTTATCCTCGTCAGCGACGAACCCGAGGAACTTGCGTTCTGCGATCGTGTCCAAGTCTGGGTTCGCGGGCGAAAAGTCATCGAAAAAAGCGGGATGAACGAGGAAGAGCTCGTGTCCGCAATGGAAGGGTTCCATCTGTCTCCGGAGTTACCATGACCCACAGCCCGATCACCGCAGGTGCGGTCGCGCCAAAAAGGCTTCTGAGCGATCTGCTCCAGCCGGAATGGGCAATTTTGCCGGTCCTGGCCGTCGTCATGATCGTCGGCGCCGCGCTGAATTCGGCCTTCCTGTCTTACGACAATTTTTATGGCGTGGTGCAGCAGGCCAGTGAGCTTGGAATTCTCACGATGGGCCTGACCGTGGTTCTCATCGCCGGCAAGTTCGACTTGTCGCTTGAATCCACTTTTGGGCTGGCGCCGATGGTCGGCGTCTATTGCCTTCTCGATGCAGGCGGTAGTGGCCTGAACCTCGCAGGCTCCCCGTTCTTGGCGCTTATCGCAATTTTCCTAACGGGCGCCGTGATCGGTGCTTTCAACGGCATATTGGTAGTCTATCTCAAATTCAACGCGTTCATCGCCACGCTGGCCACTTTGATCCTGCTACGCGGCATCAGCCTCGGGCTGACGCGTGGCGAAACCCTTTCTGATTTGCCTTCGCTTCTGACCTATTCTGGTGAAGCGACTGTTCTGGGGGCGCCAGTCTCCTTTTTGGTCGCCCTCGGCTTGCTCGTCATTCTCACTGTCTTCATGTCCCGCCACAGGATTGGCAGGATGCTCTACGCAGTTGGCGGCAACCCACAGGCAGCTCGCGTTGCCGGTATCCCGGTAGAGCGGATTCTGATGGGCGTATTCGTGGTAGCCGGCATGCTCGCAGCGCTGGCAGGGTTGCTGCAGGCAGGACGAATTGCGTCAATTCCGTCGTCTCTCGGACAGAACCTGATTTTCAATGCCTTCGCAGCTGCCGTGCTGGGGGGAGTAAGTTTGAATGGCGGTCGCGGCACGATCGCCGGGGCGTGTGGAGGGGTGCTGCTGCTGGTCCTGATTCAGGACGTATTGGTCCTGTCCCAAGTCCCTGCGTATTGGATCAACGCCACGACAGGCGGGATCATCCTTATCGCGCTCTTCATCAGCAAGATAAGCGGAGCCGACAAGGCCAATTGAGCGCGCAGGCACGACACGGAGAAAAGATAATGCGTCTGAAAAACAAGGTGGCACTCATAACCGGCGGAGCACGAGGTATAGGCAAAGCTACCGTGGAGCTGTTTGAGAGGGAAGGCGCGAAGGTCCACGCATGCGATCTCAGCTTCGACGACGAGCTTATCGGCAGCAACGTGGTCCGGCACAAGCTTGACGTAACCGACTTCGACAACTGGATCTCCGTCGTGGAAGCCATCATCGGTGAGGACGGCAGGATCGATATCCTCTTCAACAATGCGGGGACGGTTCTGTCCTATGATGGTATCGCAGAGATCGCGATCGACGACTGGAACAAAGTCATTGCCATCAATCAGACTGGCCCATTCTACGGAATGAAAGTCGTCATCCCCCACATGAAGGCAAATGGCGGCGGGTCAATTGTCAACACGTCGTCGATCTGGGGAATCGCCGGAGCGGCAGGCGTGTCCGCCTATACCGCATCTAAGGCCGCTGTCAGGCATATGAGTAAGAACGCTGCCCTGACGTATGTGGGCGACGGTATACGCGTCAATTCAATCCACCCAGGGATTATCAGCACGCCGATGATCGACGCCCAGGAGTCGAGCATCACGGCGGCCATCGTCAATATCACTCCCATGAAGCGGCTCGGGAGACCGGAAGAAATCGCCTACGGCGCGTTGTTCCTCGCCAGTGACGAATCCAGCTTCATGACCGGCGCCGAGCTCGTCATTGATGGCGGCTACACCGCGCCGTAGGGCCGATCGAAAATCGGGAGATACAAGTTGCTTTTTGCCGTTCACTGCCTTGACCATGCAGATGCACTTCCGCGGCGTCTCGCTAATTACGACGCGCACAAGGCCTATCTTGCGAGCGGTTCGATTGCGACCGTGATTTCTGGACCGCTGGTCGCGGAGGACGGTGTGACCATGATCGGGTCACTCTTCGTTTTCTCGGCCAACACAATCGAGGAGGTAAAGGCTTTCAACGCTGCAGATCCATTCGCCTCGGCCAATGTCTGGCAGAACGTGAACATCCATCCATTCCTGATGCGTGTGGACAATCGCCTCTGACGCGAAAGGAACGACAATGAAGACCTTCATCTATAACGGCCAACCCGCCCGAGTGATCTTCGGCTCCGGGACGACCTCGACGCTGCCGGAAGAGGTCGAACGGATGGGTTTGCAGCGTGTCCTCGTACTAGCGACGCCTCCGCAGGAGGCTGATGCCTTTCGCCTTGCCAAGTCAATCGGGGAGCGGGCGGCTGGCGTCTATGCAAAGGCGACAATGCATACGCCTGTTTCGGTAACGGAAGACGCGATGCGCGTGGTGGCCGAGCTCAATGTCGACGGGCTGGTTGCAGTGGGAGGCGGTTCAACAACGGGGCTCGCCAAAGCAATCGCGCTGCGGACCGACTTGCCGCAGATCGTAGCCCCAACGACCTATGCCGGCTCGGAGATGACGCCGATCCTGGGAGAAACCAAGGACGGCGCGAAGATTACTCAGTCGAGCCCGAAGGTTCTGCCCGAGGTTGTCATCTATGACGTGGAACTCACGATGACACTTCCCGCCGCTATGTCCGGAACAAGCGGGATGAACGCGATCGCTCACGCGGTCGAGGCTCTTTATGCGCGGGAAAGCAACCCCGTAGTCAGCTTGATGGCGAAAGAAGCGATTGGTGCTCTTGCCGACTCTTTGCCCATTATCGCTCTACGGCCGCAGGATCCAGAGGCGCGGTGGAAAGCGCTCTATGGCGCCTGGCTATGTGGCATATGTCTCGGCTCAGTTGGAATGGCGCTGCATCACAAGCTCTGCCACACGCTGGGAGGCACCTTTGACCTGCCACATGCGGAGACCCACACGATCGTGTTGCCGCATGCGCTAGCCTACAACGCTCCTGCCATTCCGACAGTGATCGACAATTTGCGGTCCGTCCTGAAGGCCGATCCCGCGATGGCGCTCTATGACCTCGCCGGACAAATTGGGGCCAAACGTGCTCTTTCCGACATCGGTATGCCGCAAAGCGGGATCGACATCGCAACAGACCGTGCGCTCGCAAACCCATATTGGAATCCACGTCCCCTGGAGCGCGGGCCAATCAGGGAACTGATCGCCCGGGCTTATGCCGGAGAACCCCCACAGGCTTGAAAATTGCGGGCGGATACTTCCTCGCCTTCGCGGGAGTAGGGCCTGTCCAGAGGAGTTGGTATGGACAAGACTATCGCGTCTCTTCGCGAAGCAGTGAATGGCATTGAAGACGGCATGACTGTGGCGCGACAATTCTGATGAGAAGCGCGCGACAATCTGGATGAGAATCTGGTGTCGCG